>NZSI01000012.1 GCA_002696685.1 Chloroflexota bacterium
TCCGAAGCGGCTGCATAGTTTGAACGTCCAACATCTCCTAGTCCCGAGTCGGCAGTCATGTTTACAATTCTGCCCCCTCTCTGTTGTCTGAACAAAATGGCCGCAAATTTAGTCGTTGTGAATGCGCTTTTGGCATTATTTGTTACAACGGAATCAAAATCGGTTGCTGTCATCTGGTAAATCATCCGGTCTCTTAGCGAACCAGCAGAGTTAACAAGAATATTTACGCTTCCAAAAGCATCGACGGCATTCTGTACCACTGATTCCCCTCCCTCCATTAACGAAACGTCGTCGTAATTGGCAACTGCGGTGCCCCCATTCGATTTTATTTCCTCCACTACCATGTCAGCAGGTTCCTTGGACGATCCTGTCCCGTCAACCTCTGTACCTTTATCGTTAACTACGACGGCAGCTCCCTCTTCAGAGAGAAGTTTGGCTATACCCTTTCCTATGCCCCTGCCACCCCCAGTCACGATGGCTACCTTGCCTTCCAGCCTGTTTCCCATTTTTAAACTTCTCCTTGTTTATACTAAACATTTGCAAAGCCTGTGTTCTCGCGCGAAGAACGCCCAATTTTCTGATTCGTTATTATAGGGGGACAACACCCTTTTTTTTCAAGTCATAATCTCAGGAGTATAAATTATATGATTCACCAAAATTTCCATTGTGACTTCTTTTTTATTCGGCACGGCGAGTCCGAGTCTAACGCTACACCAGGTATGGCAGCTGGTGCTAATTATGACGCTCCTCTTACCCCTCTTGGTCAGGAACAAGCTCTTCTTCTAGGAAAAAGAATCAAGCTAGAAGAATGGAATTTTGATCGTATTTATAGTTCTAGTCTTACCAGAACCGTACAGACTACAGAGTTAATGCTTGAAGGAATGGGACAAAAAGGCCGATCTTTTACCAAGGTTGACGCTATTATCGAACAACAGGTTCCGGGTTGGAGGGGAAAACCAATATCCGAGGTGATGACGGATGAGACTAAATTATATATGGCCACAAAAGGAAGAGATTTTGTGGGCCCGGACGGAGAATCCATTCGGGAAGTACAGCGCAGGGCCACCAACTGGTTGGAGGACGAGTTAGTCTACAATCGGGAATTAAGTTCACAACCTCTTTCTTTGAAAGTTGCCATAATAGGACACGGGAATACAAGCAGGTCAATATTTCAATATATTATGGGCTTCGATGACAGATTGATTTATAGGTTGGGAATAGACAATACTTCAATCTCACGATTCATGTTCGACA
Organism: Chloroflexota bacterium; assembly: GCA_002696685.1. The sequence continues at coordinate 1,255 of NZSI01000012.1, forward strand.
AAAATGGATGGTCTATATCATTTCTTAATGACAGATCTCATTTACAGGGTTGGACGGACGGCAATTTCGAAGTCAGAAATTGAAATTTATGTAATGTCCTCTTGCGCAATAGGGTCAAACAGGATTTCCATAAAAGTCGCAAATTGTTATTGGTGANTGAACTTCAGATAGCCCNTTTTCTATAGTTGCCTTATCTCCAACTACTACGATTACCAGATTTCCCGGATTCACGTGTGTTTTGGCAGCATCCAATATATCGTTTCTCTGGAGCGATTTAATGGATTCAAGGCTGTGTCGAAAGTAGTCGTCCTGAAGGTCATGGGCTGCTATGCCTACAAGTGAAGACATCATTTGAGAATTAGTTTCAAAATTTGAGGGCATGCCTTTCAGTATTCCCTCCTTTGCTCGATCAAATTCATCTTCCCCGATAGGCCTGTCTGAATGCAGTTTGGCAAACTCATCTATGATTTCTTTCACAGCTTCTTGAGTCACGTCAGTTTGCACACTGCCCCTAGCAAGCCATATTGAATTTTCTTGAAGCCAATCAATTCTAGAATAAAACCCGTAACTATAACCTTTATCTTGTCTCAAGTTCAGATTGAGACGACTGGTGTAGTCACCTCCCAATACATAATTTACAAAAGAAAGAGCAAAAAAGTCTTTATGAGTTCTTGGCACCGTTAAATGTCCCGCGCGTATGACTGACTGAGGTGCTCCAGGTCTGTCAATGATGTATATTCCAGGCTTACCGTATACGGCAGCATTCTCCGGGGTATGAGTGGGGGTATGTTTTTCTTCATTATTAAAAGATGTCTCGATCTTAGCTATAATTTTTTCTAGTTTTTCACTACCAACAGCCACAAAAAACTTGGGATTTTCTAGAATATTTTTTTGATAATGGTCCAGGAGTCCCTGTCTGGTTATAAGCGATAGAGACTCTTCTGATCCAGACATCGAATGTCCGTAGGTTGAGGTCTGACCAAATAATATTCCTGCGCTTGCTATATCAGCTATTAAATCAGCATTATCTTTGAAGGTACTAAGATCAGCCATTTTTTCATTGCGTACTCTTGCCAACTCGTTGTCGGGGAACTCTGAGTTAGTGACTATATCGGCCAGTATTTCAATTCCCGTTTCTATATGGTTTGATAGGCCACTAACTGAGGCAATTGAGTATTCTCGAGTCGTGCGATGAGAAAGANTGGAACCCAGAAATTCGATCTCTTCCGCTATTTGCGAACTGGTTCTTACCTTAGTTCCTTCCCCGAGCATTGTTGTAGTAAACCTAGTGAGACCTGGTATGTTTTGTGGATCACCGACTCCTCCAGTACCGAGAAGTATCGCAATACTTGTAATGGGTAGTTGTGGATTGTTTAAATAAAGAATTTTGTTGCCATTCGAGAGTTCCACTCGTTCGGGTTTAGGTGGCGTGAAAGATACAGACCCGGATTCTTTCGGCATCTTACTTCTATCCAGACTGGGAATAGAGACGGTTTTATCTATTCTCGGGACGACTACCATTCTCACCATATCTTTTCCGAGTGAGTGCGCGACTTTTGAAACCTCTTCAGCCGTCACCGACCTGTAGCGTTCTATATCTTTGTTTATAAGTTCTGGATCGCCTCCAAGAACGTTATAAAAATTTAACTGGTCCGCTCTACCTCCAAATCCTCCGATTTTTTCAAGTTGCTGAATGTGGTAGCTCTCAATTCTATTTCGTGCTCGTTCAATTTCATTTTGACTTGGAGGTGTTATAGAGATATTTTGGACCTGATCCAAAATATCAACTTCAATAGACTCAAGTTCGATGCCGGGTGCTGCTGTTACCGTTAGATGAAATTCTCCAGCTATTTCCTGGCCGTGATTGAATGCACTAACGTCATAGGCTTTTTGAGTTTCATACACTAACTCTTTTTCAAGCCTGGAACTTCTTCCATCCGCGAGTATGACCGATAATACGTCATAGGCGGCTTGCTCCTTAGTAAAATCAGGTGGGGTAGGCCAGGCCAAATATAATCGTGGAAGCTGAACTGAATCATCTAGTGTCACAGAAGTAGTGCCAGTAAGGGGAGAACCCATTTGATGAAGCCTAGGTACACTTTCNCCTGGACCAATATCACCGAAGTATTTCTCGGCACTACTGAAGGCTTCTTCGGGATCCACATCTCCAGCTATCGCTAGGCTCGCATTCGATGGATGATAATACCGACGGAAGAAATCCTTAACATCACTTAGACTTGCGGCGTCTAGGTCTTTCTGAGAACCAATAACTGGCCAGTTGTATGGATGAGGGGCTGGGAAAAGTAATTCTTGAAGTTTGAGTGATGCTAGGCCGTATGGTCTATTTTCATAACTTTGCCTNCGTTCATTTTTTACAACATCGCGTTGTAAATCGAACCTTTCCTGATCGAGTGCGTCTAGTAAGAAACCCATTCGGTCAGATTCCAACCAGAGTGCGAGATCCATGTAGTTGGAAGGAAGTGTTTCCCAGTAGTTGGTTCGGTCACTGGTCGTAGAACCATTTATGTTCGCACCTATTTTTTGAAGGGGCTCAAAGTAGTCCTTATTGTGATTCTTTGAACCTTCGAACATAACATGTTCAAAAAGATGGGCGAATCCGGTTTTTCCTGGTTCTTCATTTTTTGCCCCGACGTGGTACCACACATTTATTGCGACCATGGGGACTGAATGGTCTCTGTGGACTATTACGTCAAGTCCGTTTGAAAGGGTGCGCTTTTCGAATTGTATAGAGGTCATGTGGGAATCGTAACCGAGTTTATGGTTTGGTGGGAAGAGCAAACTCAGCATGGCCTATAACAAGCCTGACACCTTCTTGGTTTTCCATAANAATATCGNNTTCAAGATCAGTACTGTTTCCAGAATCGTCTTTATCTGTAACTAACCCGCTGAAAGTTAGAGGTTTNTCATGGGGTACCATTCCCCTAAAGACAACATCTATTTTTTTGAGGCAAACGGTTGGAGACCAGTCAGTAAGAATCTGTGACATTAAAGCTATATTCATTGCTCCGGGCACTATTGCATTTGGAAGCCCTTCCTCTTTAGCAGCCTCTTCAGAAGTGAATCGTGATGGCTTTGGATCAGATTCTCTAAGTGAGACAAATTCAAGTACTTGATCACTTTCTACCGTTCTTGTGATGGGCCCTATGTCGTCACCGAGTTCAACGTCTTCGAAATAAACTATGTTTGTGTTCACTTGCTACGATTCCTCCTGACAAATGACTCATTGACGAGTGCTACAGTGTCATCTTTCTGGTTTGTAAAGGTTGTGCGCCAGACAGCAAAAACCATTTTTCCCGATCTTCCGGTTTTTGCATAAACTTCTTCCAGTCTCGTGGTGGCAGAAAGAGTATCCCCGGGCTTTATTTCTGATTTGCATTCTATGGATTGGCCAGCGAAAAAGCTTAAATCTCCGAATTCCAGACTTATGTCAGGCCTGGATACTCCGTTTACGAATATATTACATATCGTTGAAGGAGCAACAACTTCTCCAGTGCCGTCAGGTTTCCCGACATATTTTTGATCGGTCTCTCCAGTTGACCTGGCAAATCCCACTANCATCTCTCTGGTAACACTGAATGTACCTATGGGATGCTCTACTCCTAAAAGACTTCTGTCATACTTTATACCTTCATCAGTTGTCATATCTCATTCCTTTTTTATAGATATTGTTGCTGATTATTTAATGGTTTCTTCTAGGCGCACAGGTCTAAACGTGCCTTTTCGCAGCTTTTCCACGAGATCAACCTCATCTCTGATATCTTCGTTNAAGNTAGTCATGCAAGTACCTATTGCACTAACAATATGGGCATCACTTCCACCGGTCGCNTTATACCCTTTGTCTTTGATTAAGTCTTGTGCTNTTTCTCCTTCCCCCGGACGNTTGGAGCCATTTAGTCCCTCAACTATTTTGATTGAGTCAAATCCTGTACGTCCGGCAGCGAGATATTCCGCAAATCCTATGCCACTTCTTCCGGGATGAGCTGGTATTGCTATTGCCCCCATATGGTCACAAATGTCGACAAGCTTTTCTGCTTCCATATTCACATTCGAAAAATCTATTTTTGAAGTGATCTCTTCAGTAACTCCGTAAACTAAAAAGTGACCGCAATCTGTATCTAATTCNGCCCCCTTAAGGATTAGGATCTGATTCTNCGCAGATAACGCTGAGTAATCAATATCGTGGTTAAACTGCCTGTGTTCGGTAAGGACGAAACCGTCTATGGTGTTTCCCTTCTTACGTAGTACCCCTGCCCAACGAACGTACTGTTCGACAGTGGCTCTGGAGTCGTCTGAAGCGATGGAATGAGTGTGGAGATCCAAGAACATATGGCTATGAATACTAGGTTAGTACCTTTATTCAGTCAAGAAAAAAGTCATGTAAAAAAACCCCGAGAATTTCAGGAATTTAGGTCATGGTGGAATTTCTCTGGAGAAAAAGAAAGTTGATTCTTGGATATAAAGGCCCTATCAGATAGACTCGGGGTGATGGATATTATTTCCAATATTAAGGAGAGAATCAAATGGATCTAGGTATAACCGGCAAAGTTGCACTGATTACTGGGGGTAGCAGAGGGCTTGGGAGGCAGAGTGCTTTGGCACTGGCTAGTGAAGGGGTAAATGTGGCGATTTGCGGAAGAACAAATTCCTCACTGGACTCCACCGTAAAAGAAATCGAAAAATTTGGGGTAGATGTTGTTGGAATTCTCGCGGACGTGACTGAGTTAGATGACATACGATCTTTGCATAGCGAAGTGTGTAATTCACTTGGGGCTGTGGATATACTCGTTAATAATGCCGGAGGATCCCTATCACGAGAGGATATTCAAGGCACAAGTTTAGACGATTTCAAAAAGACCTTCGACCTTAATCTGTTTGGGGGATTTGAGTTGATGAAACTCGCTATCCCTCACATGAAACAAAACAAGTGGGGGAGAATCATAAACATCGCTTCCATATGGGGAAGAGAATATGGCGGTAATATCTCCTATATGTCAGCGAAGGCTGCATTGATAGCGGCTACGAAGCATTCTGCAATTTCGCTGGCGAAGGATGGAATACTGGTCAATTCCATTGCGCCTGGTTCAATAGAAGTTCCAGGTGGTAGTTGGGAGAGATTTCAGAATGATAATACTCCTGATGTTGTAGAGACGTTTATTAGCGACAATTTGCCGATGGGCAGGTTCGGATGGCCAGAGCCGTTGGGAGATCTTGTTGCATTCTTGTCTTCAAATAGGTCTGGGTTAATAACGGGTTCATGCATCGTAATTGATGGAGGACAGAGTACTTCAATGATCTAGGCAGTTTACGATTGAGTCGATGAGTCAGGGAATTAATAAGAAAATTCAGGTGGTATTGGGGGACATTACCCAATTAAAAGTTGATGCAGTGGTCAATGCTGCCAATAGTTCCCTACTTGGGGGGGGGAGGTGTTGATGGTGCGATACATCGTGAAGCGGGGGCAAAGCTATTGGATGAATGTGTATCACTTGGGGGATGTTCGGTTGGTGAGGCAAGGCATACCAAAGGATANGAGCTCAATNCAAAAATGATAACTCATACTGTAGGTCCTGTCTGGNGGGGAGGAAATGTGGGATAAAACCAGTTGNTTAGGTCCTGTTATTCTAATTCACTTAATATCGCGAAAGACCACAGCATAAAAAGCATAGCTTTTCCGAGTATTAGTACTGGGGCATATGGTTACCCTTTTCATGAAGCATGCACAGTAGCTTTAGACGTAATTATCCAATTCACTAAGAAATAAGATTTGCCAGCCAATATTATTATGGTGTGTTATTCCCGATCTGATTTTGAAATTATGGACTCGATATTCTTGGAAAAATGTAGCAATGATCTATGATGGAAGCTTTCTCCGTGGAGATGGATGGTTTAGCACGTCTCCATTGTAAAGATTATCTGGCATTAGTCCTTGATAAACATTTACTACTTCAGTAGCAGCACGCTGTTCCAACTCTAAAGTAGATTCTTGAGAAAAAAATGCTGTGTGTGGGGTAATTATTATGTTGTCTAGTTGNAAAAGCGGATGANTNNTGGCNGGAACATTATCCTCCATTACATCNAGGCCNGCTCCAGCGATATNCCCGTTCTTNAGGGCTTTGTATAACGCATTTTCATCTATCAANGGNCCTCTAGCGGCATTAATTAAGAAGGCNTCTNTCTTCATTAAATTNAACTCNGATTCNCCGATCATGTGGTGAGTTGAGGGAATCAAAGGTGCGTGAAGAGTCACAAAGTCAGATAGTGTTAGAAGTTCTTGTAAATCTACTAATTGTGCCCCGTGTTCTTTAGCTGTGGTCTCAGATATAACTGGATCATGAGCTATGACGGTCATTCCAAAGGCTGCGGCTTTTTTTGCTACNGCTTGACCGATTCTTCCAAACCCTACTATTCCTATTGTTTTTCCCCTTAGGCGCATTATTCGCATCGTCAAGCCTAGGTGTCCCCACCCNTCTCTTTTCACTGATTGATCAAATATACTTATTTTTCTGTTCCAAGTGTTCAACATGGCTATGACGTGATCTGAAACCTCATCAATGCAGTAATCAGGTACATAGGTAACAGCTATCCCTAGCTCTGTAGCGGTGTCAACAGCGATATTGTCTGTTCCAACGCCGAATCTTCCTATAACNACACATTTTTTTGCCGCTCTGACAACATTTTCGGTGACTTGGGCGAAACAGGTCATAATTGCATCAACATCTTTTGAGAGTTCTATCAGTGTGCTTTCCTCGCCATCTGGTGATATCAAGACTTCTGCGCCTGCAGCCTCCAACACTTTCCTTTCTGGATCTGTATTCGGCCACACATGATCTGTTATTAATACCTTCCAACTCATAAGATAACCCCTTTTTAGCTGGTAGCTTTAAAATATTTCTCGTGGCATTGGCTTGAACATACAACCTTCAACGAATATATCGAAAAAATCTGGTGTTGTTTCCAATTCTATGTGTTCAACTTTTCTCACTAGTTGTTCTATTGATATTCTTGAAGAGACAGATTTGAGCATAATGGTTGCTCCCTCTAGAGAAGCATTTCCTACCTTGGATATTTTTTCTGTGGGGAAGTCCGCTATGAATCCTATCGACTTAGCATTATCAGCATTTATATAGTTTGCAAACCCTCCGGCAAGATATAAAGTTTCCAAATCCTCTATTGATTTTCCAAAATGCCTCATGGCAATGAACTGGCCAGAATAGTTCGCGGACTTAGCTTGGGCTAAAGCACTTATGTCAGATCTATATAGGTACATTTCCTGGTCAGGGGCAAAGGCGAATTCATTAGATTCATTAGAATACTTCCCAAGCTCATCCATGGCCTCTGTTCTGCGGAGTTCAGAGAGGAGATCNACGAGNCCAGAACCACAAATNCCNTCAACCTCGGCATCGCCTATGGTGGAAAGCTTGATTTTTCCTTCCCGTATTGAAACTGCTTCAACGGCTCCGTCATATCCGGGCATTCCGTAGGTGACCTCTCCACCTTCAAAAGCTGGCCCGGCAGGACATGAAGCAGTTACCATTCCGGAACTGTCACCAATGACAACCTCAGTATTGGTACCGATGTCCACGAGCATTCTTGGGGATTTGGCTGTATCCATTCCAATGGCCAACATATCCGCAGCTACATCAGTTCCTACATGCGATCCTACTAGTGGTCCGCTGTATACTTTTGCGTCTGGGTGCACTCTCAATCCAATGTTGGAGGCAGAGCATTCCACCGCTGTAGATTCACGTGTCTTATTTTCAAATTCCGTTTGAATCAGCGATTTGTACGGTTTTTGGCCGACAGATTGAACATCTATACCAAATAACAGATCCCTCATTGTGGTGTTCCCGACTAGTACTACGTCATATATACATCGTCGACGGAGCGATTTCCTATTAGGATTTCGAGTCATTGCCCCAATTTCGAAATTGATAGAGGAGAGCATCACCTGTTTTAACTCTCCCTGAAAGTCTCCCCCGTCATAAGAAATACGGTTCATGACGTCTCCCCCGCCAAATCTCTGGGGATTCTCAAATGAGGAGGTCTGAATTATTTCTCCAGATTCCAGATCTACTAGGTTTAAAACGACAGTCGTGGTACCTATGTCTCCAGCTATTCCGAATATACCCCCTCTATATTTATCGATGACCTTACCATCCACAACAACGTTATTATTCTTCTTGGTTACTCTTGGGTCTAACTGTATTTTTCTCGGTATACTTTTAGACAAAATGCGCGGCTGCCGTCTTAGAGTCGCAAATTCAACTGTTGCGTGTGAATCCTCTAGGGTCGTTCTACAAGCAAGTCGGTAATTGCCTCTAAGAAATTTTTCCTGTTCAGTAACGAGATTTAAAGAGTTCATACCGTTTCGAATCTCAACGATGCATTCGTGGCATTCTCCTGTTCTACCACATGAGGTGGGGACACGTACCTCAAGAGAATCCGCATAATCAAATAAAGTATTTTTTTCTTTATATTGGACTTCTCGTCCATCGGCTATTACAGGAGACATAATTCAATCCTAACAAATGAAAAGAATATTAAATGGAGAATGAGCATATAGGAAGAGTAAATAACCAGTGACGCCTTTCATAGAGTTATGAGTAACGACGGGATGGATTTCTGGATTGAATGAAATGTACGTAAGCTAACTTATTGGAGTCTCAGATTCCCAGGCGTCACGGTAATCTAAATCATCACTACCAATGCAAATATATAGCTCCCCAGGTGACACCTTTACATCTTGGTTTCTGCAGCCAAACTTTGCTGTGCATCTGTCTTGAGCATTTTTGTAGGGACAACGAGATTTTGAGATTTCATTGACGGACTTAGATATGTCTCTAAATATGCCGTCAAGTCTTTTGAGGCTGGTAGCATACTTGTCTTTGTCGAATTTGGGCTGGTTATCGCCTACGTTGGCTGGCACTTTTCAGATCCCCCTTTGATTAGAAGGCTACACCAGTTTCTTTCCCAAGTCCCAGAAAAGACTTGGCTAAATCTACGCATTCTATAGCGTCTTTTCCGTACCCGTCAGCTCCCATATCGTCTGCAAACTCTTGTGAAAGTGGAGCACCACCAACCATTACTTTGACCAGGTCTCTCATTTCAACTTCTTCTATCGCTTCTATGGTTCTCCCCATATTTGGCATTGTGGTAGTGAGAAGAGCTGACATCCCAAGAACGCTAGCCTCGGTTTCTTCTAATGCTTCGATAAATTCATCAGACGATGTATCAACCCCAAGGTCCACGACCGTAAATCCCGCTCCTCTAAGCATCATTATGCATAGGTTTTTACCGATATCGTGCAGGTCACCTTTCACAGTTCCCATTATCACAGTCCCCATCGGTTCTACCCCTGAAGCAGAAAGAATAGGTTCAACGTGTTCCATTCCAGCTTTCATAGCTCTGGCAGCCACAAGTACCTCAGGCACAAAGATTATGTTGTCTCTAAACTTGACTCCCACGATTGCCATACCAGCGACCAAACCATCATCTAGAATAGTATTTGCACTGAAGCCCTCATCTAAGGCCTTTTTCGTCAAATCGTATACGTCAACGTTATTCCCGTGAATAAGGTTTACGGAAATTTCCTGCATTAGTGGATCAGCGTCATTCCAGAGGGCTCTGATGTGAGATTCCTCTGCTGGATTGGTGACGTATGTTAATTCTTTCTCAAGGTCTTCATTAACAACTGGCATTTACATTCCTTACGGGATTGGATTTTTTAACAATCCCTTTATTAAATCTGTCGTCATACTTTGCAGAACAAAATCGAATGTCTAATTATACGGCTGGTTGGGCACGTTTGAGTTATTGGCCAATTCTCTCTCCAGTCCAATCTTTAACGGCAAGGGGAATTTCCATGAGATTTTGCATCTTTGTCGCGAGCGGTATAGCGCACTCTGGGGCAATCATTTGAACACCAGCTTCTAGGCATCTGTATACCTCTTGCCTAACTTCTTCAGGACCTCGGGCGTACAGTGTCTCCGGATTGTTTATATTGCCTACTAATCCAATTCCTCCATCAACAGCATCCATGGCTTCTTGGGGGTCGTTTTTGGAATCGAAATGAAATGAAGCCATACCGGTTTGTGCAATATAAGGCATTCTGTCCAAGGTTTTACCGCATATGTGTAGTATCAGAGGCACCGGTAGCGCCTCCACCATGTCTGTATGAATATCTTGCAAGAATCGCTTGTAATACTCTCCACTTACTAGGTCCCCTGTGGCGTGGTCGGGAAATGTGAGTACATCTGCGCCCGCATCAATTTGAGCTTCTCCAAAAAGTACGGATATTTCAGTGAGCTTTTCAAGTGCCCTCATCGTTTCGTCCGGATTGTCCACAGTACCCAGTAGGAATCTCTCCACACCGAAAACATGATAGGCAAGTGTCCAAGGACCCATTGTTTTTCCTATGATGGCTACTTCGTCACCATATTCCTGTTTCAGAATTTTTATGGATTCTGTTATGGTTTTTACGTCCCTGTGTTCCAGAAAATTGCTAGGTACGTGCACGTCATCAGCGTCTTTCCAAACAGGGTTATACATTCGAACAGTAGGCCAGTTGTCTTTTTCTTCCCACTGCATTTCGCATCCTAAGGCAGAGGATTCTTGAATTATGCTGAAATATGGCGAAATACTGTCGAATCCCAGTTCTGTATAGCCAGTTGCAGCCAATCTGGCAGCAAGTTCAGGATTTTGACATGCTTCCGGAAATGGTGCGTCAACCAAATCCATCAGCTCTACAGTTGCTACATTCGTTGGATTTGCAACAGGGGTCCTGTCTACTGGTTTACCTGCCAGCGCATTCATGACTCGTTGTTTTGGAGTCATAATTTCCTCTTTGCTCGTTGTCATAACTGTTTAAGTCTCCCTATGTTTGACTGAATCCCAGAGTACTTGTTGTCATTTGTCCTCTCATATCTTCAGCGGCCATCATTGTTTCTACGCTGCTAATATTTCTGGAGTATGGCATCAAAAGTCTCATCAGTCCGTCATGCTTGTTTCTACATTCGAAGGCAACTTCATCATCCTCCACTTTGTCCATTTCACCATAACGGGAGAATCCAGCCATTATCATTCGTAATCGCATCGATGGATTTTTTGCATTTCCTGATGTAGTGATTCTGTAAAACCAATTTTCTTCTCGTCTAAATGGGTTCGCATTTATCATCAAATCCGACTTGCTGTCTTTTATCTTTATTTCACCACTTGGGGGTGCAAAATCAGGGGCTTTTCCAACGGATTGGTTAAGCAAAAATTTGACGGGTCTTTCGTGTAGAGATCCACACTCAAATCTTGCCTGGTTGTAAGTACCGGGAATTTCAGACATTCCCCCGAGGGAAACGAGTTGGTTTCGTATACCCCTTATACGTTCTGAAACGTTAGGCTTACTACTAAAAGTCCAAACTGTAAATATGGATTCTTTTAAATAGAGTCCTACAGATATATCGTTGAAGTGTTTGTCTAACGGGATCAACTCAAGACATTTCCCATACCGCGATATAACTTCTGAGGGCCGTGGACCTTCAAACTGAATTAATGCCATATGCTCTTACCCCTTTCCCAAAGCTTTCGCAAGGGCTTTTATGTGGGCTGGTCCTGTTCCACAGCAACCCCCAATTATGTTTACCCCTACTTCCTTTAGTTGTAAGAATCGTTCCGCCATGAACTCCGGAGATTCTGGGTAGATAATTTCCCCCTTCTCCATTCCGGGTATGCCGGCGTTTGAATGTACAAGCAGTGGTAGGGAAGTTGATTCTCTCATTCTCTCCGCGATTTCTATCATGTTGTCGATTCCATTACCACAGTTGGTTCCAACTATATCTGCTCCTGATTCGGCTAAACCGATTGCAGCCTGTTCAGGCGTTATGCCCATCATTGTAAAGTAGCCCCTGGGCCCTCTGTCGAAAGTCATGGTTGCCGCAACCGTTAAGCGGGTATTTTCCTTTGCTGCACGTATTGCCAACGAGGCCTCTTCCATGGCGGTCATAGTCTCTATTACTACCCCGTCTGCCCCTCCATCCTCTAATGATGTCACCTGAATTTTAAAGGCTTCGTACATTTCGTCATCTGAGACAGTCCCGAGTGGTTGTAGGAATTCCCCCGTTGGCCCCACAGAACCAAATACGAATTTATCTTCGGTGGCTTGGCTCTTTGCATGTTCAGCGGCAAGTTTATTAAATTCGGCAACCCTGTCTCCAAATCCGTAGTGACTTTGTCGATATACGGTGCCACCGAAAGAGTTTGTTAAAACCAAGTCAGAACCTGAATGAAAATATTCGCTTGCCATCCTTTTGACCACATCGGGTCTAGTAGCGTTAAACTCTTCTGGGTCCCCACCTGGCTCGAGCCCATTTTGTTGTAGAAAAGTTCCGGTTGCGCCATCTGAAATCAGTGTCTCCCCTGATTTTATCCGAAACAAAACGTCATTTTTTCTTGAAGGGTTTTCTTTATGCATTAGATAGTAGCCACTAGTCCTTTATCCAAGTGTCAATTGCCCCCGGTTTGGGGTTTCTATTTCCATCGTTCTCAAGGTCTCGTATTCGTGCGACAAAATCATGTGGCATGCCGGAATTTATTCTATCGGCAGTTTTACTGGATATATCAGCTGCACTTCCGTCCGTACAGACATAGTCTCCCCACTCCCACGCCATCAGATATTGGTCTGTACCAGCACTACCATCCATCATTGCTAAAGCATCAGCTGCCTCTTGGAATCGATCGTCTAGTGGGACAGACACTGTACCTTTATCGTCACTGGCCTGTACTTGAACAGGAACCTCTTTCCAGTACATAATCCTAACTTTCGCCAAACTTTTTCTCCTAGTACGTTGGTTTTTGCTGTTTGAGCCTGTAAACAATTATATAGCCAGTGCTGTAAGCTTCCTTTTTCAAGTTGCAAAGGAATAAATATGAATCCTATGTTACCTGTGTGATATAACGTTGGGACTCATTTAAACTCATTACTGGGAGGGGGCAAATGCCATTAGCTGATGTAAATGGAATCAAGTTGTTTTATGAAAGAAGTGGCTCTGGTTATCCCGTGGTATTTTGCCATGAATTTGCAGGAGATTACCGGTCCTGGGATTTGCAGGTGGGTTATTTCAGTCGTAAATATGAGACGATCACTTACTGCGCAAGGGGTTATTATCCTTCAGATGTTCCCGAAACTGCCGAAGAATATACCCAACAACAGTCCGTAGATGACTTGAAGGGATTGATGAAATTTTTAGATATTCCCAAGGCTCATATTGTAGGTCTATCTATGGGAGGCAATGTAGCACTCAATTTTGGTATCGCTAATCCACACATGGCCTCTTCACTGGTGATAGCTGGCACGGGAACAGGCTCTGACGACGCTGTCATTTTCAGAGAGAGAGTTTTAGCTATGGCAGATGGGATGAGAGAAAATGGTATGGATTTTATGTCTAGTTATGTGTCTGGTCCAGCCAGAGTACAGCTGCAGAACAAGTCTCCGAAGGCGTATGATTTGTTCACAAGTCAATTTATGGAGCATTCACCTGTTGGGTCGGCAAATACTTTTGAAGGTGTTTTATCAAAGCGGCCACCTATATTTGAACTTGAAGGTGAACTCCGTTCAATCGCGATCCCAACTTTGGTTATGACTGGTGATGAGGATGATCCCTGCATTAACCCATCCCTATTTATGAAAAAACACATTTCTACTTCCGGACTGGTTGTGTTTCCCAGGTCGGGGCATGCGATAAATTTGGAGGACCCTGACCTTTTCAACGGCGTGATTTCGGAGTTTTTAGGGCTAGTAGAGCAGGGGAGGTGGCAAACACGTGATTTCGGAGAGGGAACCGGTTCTCTGACCTAAATGTCTGATGTAAGTAGCATATTGGGTTATGACTTTGAAACACACCTGACCAGATTTGCCCGAAATCTAAGGACATATGGCCTCATGATAGGGCCTACTGAAATTTCGGATGCTATGAATATATTTACTAATCAGGGCTTCATGGATCGTGCATCAGCATATTGGTGTTTGAGA
>NZSI01000013.1 GCA_002696685.1 Chloroflexota bacterium
TTAACGGTGAATGTGCCAGATTGGACATCGGACACGGTTAATTTTCCTTCCCGGGCTCTTGTGGTTAGGTCATCTAATTTGTGTGCCAAACCGGATATGCTTAGGGTATCGGCATTTTCAATGACTGGTACTACCAACCCGTCTGGAGCTGCAACCGCAATTCCGAGGTTGATCTGGCGTTTGAGGATAATGGAATCCTCGTTCCACGAGGAGTTGAGCAGTGGGATTTCCTTAAGTGATTCTGAGACCGCTTTTAAAACAAAGGGGAGATAGGTAAGGTTAACTTTTTCTCTTTTTTGAAAATCCTCTTTTACCTTATTTCGCAATTCCACAAGGCTATTAACGTCTACTTCTACCAGACTCCACGCCTGTGGTATCAGTGTTGCACTTTTCGTCATGTTTGATGCGATTGTTTTTCGAACTGGCGATAAGGTGATTTTCTCTTCATCTTTTCCAGGTACGTTGGGGTGTGTATCTTTTGTCGCAACTGAGTCAGTGATAGAGCCCTTTTTATCGTCGTGGTCAACGTTCTTGCTATTGACGGAGGCTTTTCCTGAATCTATAAAGTTTTGGAGATCCTTTTTTGTGACTCTCCCATTTCTGCCAGTACCGGTGACTATTTCTAAGTTGACATCGTGTATCTCTGCAAGGCGCATGACAGCTGGAGAATAGATAACTCTGTTTCCTCTTTCTTGGTCTCTGTCTATATCTCCCTCCGATGAGGCCGAATCGATTATGCCTCCAGATCCAGTTGGGCCGACGGGGGCTACATCCTTGAGCAAAATACCGGTAGTCCCTATCTCTTTCCCTGGCTTCGAATGGGCCTCTAGATCAGGTTGTTTTTCCTTTGTTGTGGTCGGAGCGGTTTCCTCATTTTCTGATTCTATATCTGCTATTACGCCTCCCATTGGGATTGTTTCACCTTCTAGGGCTATTATCTCCCGTAGTGTTCCAGACACTGGTGAAGGGAGCTCCATAGCTACCTTATCAGTCACCACCTCGACAAGCGGATCGTATTTTTCAACCTTGTCACCGACCGCTACCAACCATTTTCCTATGATGCCCTCGGTTACGGATTCTCCAACTTGGGGAAGTTCTATTTTCAACTTTAATACTCCGCTAGTTGTCGGATAGAATTTGCGATTTTCTCCGAGTCAATCATGTACATGTCTTCAAGTGGAGGGGCAAATGGCATTGCTGGAATTTCAGGACCAGCCAACCGTGTCACTGGACCATCAAGATATTCAAAAGCGTTTTCAGATATTATCGCAGAGACCTCGGCTCCGACTCCCAAGGCTTTGTTGTCTTCATGAACTATAAGCACTTTGCCCGTTTTTTTGGTTGTCTCTAGGATTGCATCTGTGTCCAGAGGCCTTACAGTTCTGAGATCTAACACTTCAACATCTATGTCATCCATCTCTACAGTTTCAGCCGCTTCGAGGCAATGGTGCAGCATTAAACCATAAGTTATTATCGTTACGTCACTGCCTTCCCGTTTTAGATCAGCTTTCCCGATCGGCAGAGTGTATTCATCATCTGGCACTTCACCTCTGACCAGTCTGTACGTTCTTTTATGCTCTAAAAATATGACAGGATCGTCATCTCTAATTGCTGATTTGAGGAGACCCTTCGCGTCATAGGGTGTTGAAGGTGTAATAACTTTTAATCCAGGGGTATGAGCGAAAAAAGCTTCCACGCTTTGGGAGTGATAAAGAGCACCCCTTACCCCTCCGCCATGAGGGGCCCGGAGCACCATGGGTGCGTTGAGCTTACCCTTTGTTCCATATCTTACTCTTGCTGCTTCCCCAACTATTTGATTGATGGTGGGCCAGATAAAATCTCCAAATTCAATCTCGGCGATTGGTCTCATGCCATGCATCGCAGCTCCCAGGGCCACGCCTGCAATTGAAGACTCAGCCAAAGGTGTATCGATGACCCTACCTTCTCCGAACTCTTGCAGAAAGCCTTCNGTNGCAAGNAAAACTCCTCCCCTAGCTCCAATATCTTCTCCCATGANGAATACTGTNTCGTCTCNCCTCATCTCTTCCTGCATGGCGTCATGGACNGCCTCNAGNACGGTTTTNATGGTCATGNTGANCNATCCCCGACTACATGTTTAAAAAAGTCATCNGTTTCAGGGTAAGGTGCGTNTTCAGCCTCTTCTGTAGCTTCATTAACTATCTGGCGAGCGTCNTTGTTGATCAATTNTTCCTGTTCCTCATCAAGGACTTCGGAAGANTATAAGAGGTCTTTCAGCATTTTTAGTGGGTCTCTTTTTTTGGCCTCTTCAATTTCTTCTTGCGATCTNTANATNGAGTCATCATCATCACTTGTATGTGGTAAGTACCTCTCAACTTGGGCCTCTATAAGAGANGGACCNTGGCCTGAGCGAGCTCTTTGTGCCGCTTCAAAAGTGGCCTCATATACAGCCATGATGTCGCACCCATCCACCTCTATNCCTGGCATNCCGTAACCCTCTGCTCTNGATGCGACNCTNTCCACNGCCATCTGATTCTTTAAGGGNACTGATATTGCGTATTTGTTGTTCTCACAGANGAAAATGACCGGGAGTTTATGAATAGCNGCGAAATTCATNGCTTCNTGGCAATCNCCTGCACTCGAGGCNCCNTCACCAAAATAAATTATCACTACCCTGTTTTCGCCTTTCATCTTTGCGGATAGAGCTGCTCCTACACCTTGCGGAATGTGAGTAGCAACNACGTTAGACANATTTATTATTCCGTATTCAGGATGGGCACCGTGTGTTGGAAATTGTCTNGCACCACTTAGGGGCTCACCTTCTTTTGCAACAAACCCTTTAATTATTTCTGTTGGTGTAAGTCCAAGCTCTAAAAGTACTGCTAGGTCTCTATAGTAAATGTAAAACTGATCGTACCCCTTCTGGAGCGCTTCTACGGATCCAATTTGACCCGCTTCATGGCCTTGGGATGAGGCCATTATTGCTGCTTTACCCTGTCTGTTAAGCATCCAAATGCGCTCGTCCAGGGTACGGCAAAGTACCATGCGACGATACATCGAAAGTAGGTCAGGGCTGTCAGGTGCTTTTTTATTAGCTAACTGGGCCTGACTACTTTCTTGGTTGTCTGAGTTAATTTCAGATATGGTGGGTTTCGTTGTCCCACTATCGGCTGCAGTGCGAACTGCTCTTTCGAAAGCTCCATTTTCATGATCGCNTGTTTGCTCAGCCAAGTGGACTATCACCCCTTCCCAGAGTCTGGTTTCAATACATGTTTCGTATGTTAATCGCTATCAGACTGAATGATTTAAATATGATCGTGAAGNATAGCTTGTGCATTTTACTTACCGATCATTAACATGGTCAAAGTTGTTCTTGGNTAAGGATTACNTAGANAGAATATGTTTCAGTTGGAGNCACNGNTATATTGCATGTANGAATTATANNTGCGCNANGTACTGTCCTGAAATATCCATNCNTACCAAACCACTGTATGCGTTTAGTAGTCGGGATGTGACNGGTCCAGGTATNTCACCGNCACCTANTTNCGAACCATTTATTGAGTTNACTGGACAGATACAGAAGCTGGTNGAAGTGACAAACGACTCATCAGCGGTATAGGCGTCGTAAAGATCTATATCTTCCTGTCGTGTTTCTATTCCNAATTCTTGGGCAAGTTCTATAGTTGTTGACCGACTTATGCCTGCCAATATGAACTGTTCTCTAGGAGTTATCACAGCTCCGTCTCGGACGATGAAAAAATTACTTCCCGGTCCTTCGGAAAGATTCCCATTCATATCCAATAAAATTGGCCAGCCGTCTGGATTTCGCTCTCTTACTTCAAATTCTGCTTGTACTAGGTTGGCATAATTTTGTATTTTTGCCCTCGGGCTGAGGACCTCAGGTGGTGTTCTTCTCACCGATGGGATTACAACGGGCATTCCGTCACGATAGTATTTTGCTCTTGCTTTGAATGGTAAAGGTACAGTTTCTATTATGACCGTTGGTTCTTCACCATCGGGACCAGAAATACCCCTGGATACTCTTTGAGTTACCCAGTAATCATCGGTANTTTCAATCAGCGGAAGATTAAGCCGGAGTACCTCCATCGTAGTATTGGCCATTTCTGAGATATCCATATTAGGTTCCAGACGAGCATATTTAAGAGATCTGTAGAAGCGTTCTAGGTGTTCATCAAGCTTGAATATGGTGTGGTTGAAAGTCCGTGTGGTATCGAAGACTGAATACCCTTGAAGAAATCCCCGGTCGTGTATGGAAATGGTTGCACGACTTTCAGGAACTATATCTCCGTTTACATAGGCAACTCTTTCTGATNGCATGNNTCCCTCNCCNAAGNTAAATCTATNNGTCTAANCAGAANCTAAAGATCTGAAACGATATCCCACGTTCCAAATGGTTTCGATGTATGGAGCATCTGGATTATTCTCTATTTTGCTTCTTAGTCTTCTTATATGAACATCTACAGTCCGTGTACCCCCGAAATAGTCATAACCCCATATTTGGTTTAGCAGAGTGGCTCTGTCATATACCCTGCCAGGATTTGAGGAAAGGANGAGAAGTAGTTCATATTCTTTAAAACGGAGGTCGACCCGCTTCCCTTTGACCGTTACTTCGTAATTTGCTGGATTAATGATTAGATCATCTCTGACTATTACATCATCAGCCGTTGACGGTTCATGTCGTGATATTGCCCTTTTGGCCCTTACTACTAGTTCGTTGTCGTACACTGGTGACGTTATAAGTTCAGTAATTTTGAGAGTGACTTCCAAGTCTCCTACGTTATCTAACGGGACTATAGCTAGAGTGGGAATTTTTGCCAGGATGCATTTATCGACGACAGGTTGTAATTGTTGCTTACGGAGGTTAGGAAGAGCCAAGATTACTAGGTCGATGTGCTTGGTGTTACCGTTATCGAGGCTTTTCAGTAAAGCGGTTGCTTCTTCAGGTGACGATACAAAGACAGACCCAATTCCCTCACGGTTCAAAANGGCTGTCGTATCGTTTCGTAACATGTTTTGAGAAACCGAGTATTTTTGGCTAATCATCTTTAAAGTGGAAAGTCTATTTAAAAGAAGTCTACTCAGACATCCTTGGGAAAGCGTCCAACAGTATAGCAAACAGAGAATATTTCGGAATAACGGGTTTATTGTTTTTACGGCCCGTCTGAGATTTTGCCCGTACATTGGTCGTTACTGTAATATTANTANGCTGNGNNCTTNCNCTTANATATACTTATTGTGTGAGTTGANNTAAAGAAGTTTGGAAAATGGGAGGGAAANNTAATGAATCCTCGCTCCATGCGGAGCATTTTCATATATCTGCTAATATCTGTTGCCGTAATAGCCATATTTTTTACGATGTTTAGTGAGCCCTTTGGAGGATCCGAAGAAGTTCCTATCACGGAGATAATAGGGAGAGCGCAGGCGGGTCAACTTAAGTCTATCGTTGTCAACGGAGATTCATTAGAGGCAACAACAATAGATGATGAAAACCTTACCTCAAGGAAAGAGATAGGCTCCTCGATAGTCGAGCAACTGGAATCGGCTGGGGTTAACAATGGGAGAGGTGAGGTAGATATTGTTGTAGAAGGAACCAGTGGATTCGGTAACCTGCTTGGTATATTGCTAAATTTACTGCCCATCATATTTTTTGGAGCAGTTTTGCTTTTTATGATGAGGCAAGCCCAGGGTAATACAAGCCAAACTTTCAGCTTTGGAAAATCTAAAGCTCGTATGTTTGACAGTGATAATCCTGAAGTGAGCTTTTCAGACGTCCAGGGTGTTGATGAGGCTAAAGAAGAATTACAAGAAGTCGTGGAATTTTTGAAAACCCCAGAGAGGTTTCTGGCGCTGGGAGCTAAGATACCAAGAGGGGTTTTGCTAACAGGCCCTCCTGGTGTGGGTAAAACTTTATTGGCTAGGGCAGTGGCAGGGGAAGCGGGCGTCCCGTTTTTCTCTATCAGTGGTTCTGAATTTGTGGAGATGTTTGTGGGTGTTGGTGCATCGCGTGTGCGCGACCTCTTTGATCAGGCTAAGCGTAATGCTCCCTGTATTGTTTTTGTTGATGAAATTGACGCGGTGGGAAGACATAGAGGTCACGGTATGGGGGGNGGGCACGATGAAAGAGAACAAACGTTGAATCAAATCCTCGTTGAAATGGATGGGTTTGATACCAGTACCAATGTGATAGTTTTGGCCTCAACAAATAGGCCAGATATATTGGACACTGCTCTTTTGAGACCAGGTCGTTTTGATAGGAAAGTTCAGTTAGACAATCCTGATGTTAAAGGNAGAGAGGCTATACTCAACATTCACGCTAAAGGAAAACCTTTGAGTGACGATGTCGATATGGAGTCAATAGCTAAACAGACTACTTATTTCAGTGGTGCTGACTTAATGAATTTAGTCAACGAAGCCGCGATTTTGGCTGCAAGGCGCGACAAAAAGGCAATTGGTGGTGATGAACTNGCTGAGTCCATAGATAGAGTAATTGCTGGTCCCGCAAAAAAGAGCAAAGTTATATCCGACCGTGAGAAAGAGATGGTTGCTTATCACGAAGCTGGACACGCATTGGTGGCACACTTATTGCCCCATGCGGATCCTCCCTTCAAAGTGACAATTGTTGCGAGGGGGCATACTGGTGGGCACACGCGTTTCCTTCCGGAAGAAGAGACTTCCCTAGTTACACAGAACCAGCTCGAGGCTAAAATGGCTTCTGCTATGGGTGGTAGAGTTGCTGAAGAGTTGATGTTCTATGAAGTAACGACGGGAGCGGGTAACGATATCGAGCAAGCCACCAATATAGCTAGGACTATGATAACCAAGCTTGGAATGAGTAAAAAACTGGGCCCCAGGACGTTTCGTAAAAGAGAAGAACTGGTATTTAGAGGAGGCGAGACCGGTGATGGGGCTGACTTTAGCGACAGTACCGGGGGGACCATTGATGAAGAGGTGCATGGACTTGTGGAAAATGCCTATTCAACGGCTACAAGTCTGGTAAGGGATAATATGGGAAAGCTGGGTGCTCTAGCCAGACATTTGCTTGAGCATGAAACCATACAGGGTGAAGAGCTTAAAAACCTTCTTGATAGTTCTCCTGCAGCTGCCTAGTGTGTCTTGGGAAAGTGACTCATAACTACCGGTATTTAGTGAATCCCACCTGAGGAAGGACCACTTTTAAGGCGTCGACAGTTTCTTGTATATCAGAATGGGATGTTAGTCCCATATGTCCTATTCGAAAGATTTTTCCGGAGAGTCCTGCTTGACCCCCAGCTAGTATTACATTGTGTTCTGTTCTCATTTTTGTGACCAATGCTCCACCGTCGACTCCATCCGGGATCGAAACTGCTGTGCAAGTGTTTGAGGCTATTTCCTCCCTTTCTGGGAAAATATCCAGCCCCAAACCTCTAATTGAGTCGCGGGTGAATTGCCCTATAGTTGCGTGCCGCTCGTAAAGTGATCCCAAGCCTTCTTGTTCGATTCGGTCCAATGCTGTACTTAGAGCAAACATACATGAGATCGATGGAGTGAAAGGAGGTTGACCAATTTCAAAATATCTTTTGTACTCAGCCATGTCTAAGTAGAAACGGGGCATAGTGGATTCTGCATGTGCCTGCCACGCGCGGTCGCTGAAACTAATAAAGGCTAATCCTGGTGGTAGCATCCACCCTTTTTGTGATGCAGTAGCTACTACATCCAGATCCCATACGTCAGTCTCAATGGGGATTGAACAGACACTACTTATGCCATCGACCAATACTAGTTTGTCGTATTCCCCTTTTATTACCTCCGCTGCAACCCTTATGTTATTGGTGACTCCCGTAGAGGTCTCATTGTGTGTGATCATCACGGCTTTTACGTCAGGATTCTCCTCGATACAGGCTCTTAATTTTGCAATGTCTATATCTGTACCAAAAGGGAATTCCAATGTAGTTAGGTTGACACCATAACGTTCACATATAACCCCAAATCTATTACCAAAGACCCCAACTGTAGCGTTTATGGCCTTATCACCCGGGGATAGTGTATTAACCACTGCCGCTTCCATTGCCGCTGTGCCAGAGCCTGTGATGATGTAAACGTCATTTTTTGTAGCGAATACCTTCTTTAAGCCCTCAGTTGTTTTGAAAAGAAGAGCTTTATATTCTGGTCCACGATGATTGATCATCTGGGTACCTAATGATTCCAATATTTCGTCATCGAGTGGTATAGGGCCGGGTGTTCTGAGATTTGCCAACTTGTTATCTCCTGTACATTCAAGTCAAAGCGGGAGTTGGTTAATTGAGAATTACTTTAGAGCCTGTATTAAGGGGTTTCTATGCAGTTCAGGAATGATCATTCTTTATTTAGCCACCCTGAATTTTAGCATATGGAAAGCCTGATAAGTAACCAAAAGTTTGATGAATTGTGTACTGACGGGATAGTTATACCAGTCTCAAATATCGCCGTCTTCCAACTCTTAGAACTCCAGGCTTTAAGTCAGACACTAAAACATTCTGTGTAACTGTCTTGTCGTCAAGTCGCACGGCGCCTTGGTCGATTAGTCTTCTCGCCTCTCCCGCACTGGAAGTCATACCGTTTTCTTGCAGCAAATTGCTGAGTCTTAACGTATTGGTGATTACCTGGGGAGGGAGCGCATAAATNGGAATCTCNTCTGGAATCTCTCGTCCCTGTACAGTTCTTTCAAAAAATTCACGTGCGGAAGATGCCGATTCGGTGTCGTGGTATTCCTCGACAATAATTCCTGCTACGCGTTTCTTTAGTTCCATCGCATTACCGGACCCACTGTCCAAATCCGTTTTGATTTCATCCACTTCCGGTGTAGGAACGTCTGTAAGCCACTCGAAATAAGGAACAATTAGTGTGTCAGGAATGGACATAACCTTTCCATAGATGTCGTTTGGAGGTTCTTCAACACCAATATAATTGTTCTGACTTTTGCTCATCTTCTGCACGCCATCAGTACCAGGGAGAAGAGGCATGATAAAGCATTGTTGGGGTTTTAGCCCTTCACTTTGCTGTAATTCCCTTCCAACCAGTAAATTGAAGCGCTGGTCAGATCCACCGAACTCGACGTCAGATTCTATTGCAACAGAGTCGTAAGCTTGCAAAAGGGGGTAAAGCAATTCTGTTATCGCAATAGGGTGGTTGTCACTGTACCTCTTCGAGAAGTCATCTCTTGCTAAAATTTGGGCTACCGTAAATTTGCTGGTCAGTTCTATAACGTTGGCCAAAGTGAATGGCCCAAACCACTCGCTTTGAAGTCGAATTTCTGTCCTGTCTCTGTCTACGATTTTAAAAAACTGGTCCAGGTATGTTTGGGCGTTAGCGTTTACCTCATCTGCCGACAACATGGTNCTAGTCTGGGATCTCCCACTAGGNTCACCAATCTGAGCTGTCCAGTCACCTACGATAAGAACCACCTTGTGTCCTAATTCCTGTAGTTGCCTGAGTTTTCGAAGTCCCACGGCATGTCCAATATGGATATCAGGAGCACTTGGATCAAAGCCCATTTTAAGACGCATTGGTTTCCCGGAATCCAACCGTTCGATGAACTCCTTTTCTACTATTATTTCCTCGACGCCTCTTCTTAGTACGTCATTTCTGCTTAATAGCGTCACCCGATGCTTCCTCCAGCTATCTTTTATAGGAACTCACGTATTGTAATGTACCAGAAAAACCTAATGAGTCGTAGAAAGAACTTTAAGAACCCTGTGTCGTAGTTAACTCATTGAGAATATTTCGAGTTTCTTCAACATCTTTGTTCATCTGGATGATTAAGTTTTTGATCGTATCGAAGGCTTTTTCGTCCCGGATATGTTTGACGAATGCGAGTTTAATGGTCTCACCATATATCTCTTGGTCAAAGTCTAAAACGTATGACTCGATAGTTCGTCCACCTTCATCAAACGTAGGGCGGGTGCCAATACTAGTGGCTGCCATATATTGCTGCTTGCCAATATAGGCAAGAGTCGCGTAGATGCCGTCTTTAGGTATTGCCATTCCTTCAGTAGGAATTAAATTACAAGTGGGGAAACCTAGGTCACGTCCTCGCTTTAGGCCATGCGTAACTTCTCCTGTCGTGGAGAAGTATCTTCCCAGCATTTTCGATACAGAGCCGACATCACCTTGAGAAAGTAGATTTCGTATGGCCGTGCTACGAATCGGGAACNCGTCAGATTTTTGTTGTTCAACAACTTGGACTTCAAAACCCTGATTAATACCTATCTTTGCAAGTTTAGAGACATCTGCATCCCTGTTTTTACCCATACGGAAGTCGGGACCTACAACTAAACCTGACATATTTAACACTTCCACCAAAATGCCTGTAAATTGCTCGGCAGACAAGCTGGAAACTTCGCGATCAAATGAAATTGGAGATACGAAGTCCACTCCGGTATCAAGGAGGAGATCCACTCTGTNCTTCANGCTTGTAATAAAGTTGGGTTTAAATTCTGGGTTTATTACACTGGCGGGATGGTTTTTAAATGTAATTACGCCGGCCCGTCTTTTTGTTGTGTTTGCTTGTTTTTTNAGCTCGGACATCAGGTGTCTGTGACCTAAATGAACCCCATCAAANACGCCAATCGTAAGAATGGTTTC
This sequence comes from Chloroflexota bacterium, assembly GCA_002696685.1. The sequence continues at coordinate 10,600 of NZSI01000013.1, forward strand.
CNTNCTAGTGGAGTCAGGTTTGAGCTCTTCAATTATAGTCATGACTTATCGACCGCTTATTGGTCTTAGCTCAGCACCCGTTTTGATGAATGTTGTCAAGAATTAGGCTTGGACTAGTTNAGATGACACAGCAGTGTATCTTCCGCAAGAAAAACTAGCATGCTGCCCACTAGTCGGTCAAGGAATCAAAAACTTTAGATAGTTTTTGATTCCTCCTTCAAATGTTTGGAAAGGNCCAAACTTGCTGGCAGGATTAATGATGTCACAACCCCCATTATTAAGATTGACGTTCTTAATCCCATCCGGTCCGCAATAAGGCCATAGGCTAGAGGAGCCCCCACTGTACCTATCTCGTTTGTGGTGTAGAAATAGCCGTAAAAACGTGCCCGTCGTTGTGCCGGTATAAATTTGGCAACGGTTGCATAAAGAACACTCGATGTGCCGTTNAATCCAACGCCGAGAATTAAGGCTAGAGGCCATAGTGAAATAGACGGGGCTACCAATGTCGATATTAGAAGAGCAGCCGTCATACCTTTTGTTAGCCATATTAATGGGATAGTTCCTACTCTTTCGTCCAACCATCCACATACGTACTTTCCNGCTGCTCCCCCAGCAAAGAGCAAAAATAGCATTAATGTAATTTGNCCTTCNGTCATACCTCTTTCAATNAGTATGAAAGGAAATAATATTAACGCCCCATTTCTNACGGCNTTGTCTAGTATTCCTATAACGGTTAATACGATAAACCCAGNCAACTTTGACTCGGACCCNCTCTGTTCAGTAATCGATGATGAAACTTGTTGTAGGGGTTTTCCCAGATCTAACTTGCTTTTCANNGGGATTCCCGCGGCCATGAAGAAAAGTCCAAGGGCTCCTACTACCCANAGGGCAGTACGCCATGTGCCGAATAGTAGAAGCCCTGCAGCAGAAGCAGGCGCGAGCATTTTGCCTAAATCTCCAGCAAAATTAACTGTCCCAACTGCTGATGATCTTCCGGAAGATTCGTAGGCTCGGGACACCATACTTGAGGCGAGAGGGTGCTGCGTTCCGCCTCCTAACCCTCCTACAATGGTCATAGAAATAAGTGACCAGAAACCTGGCATTACGGCCATTCCAATTAAACCTATTGAGACCCAAGCATTTCCCCCTAGCAACATCCAGAATTCGCCGAGATGTTCTGCCAAAAATCCTGCGGGAATTTGAAGAACTGCTGAGGCTCCACTGAAAGCAGATCGCAACATTCCTATTTCTGTATAGCTAAGTTGGAGGTCGTTTTTGATAGTCGGCAATAGGGGTATTAAGAGGGCGAAAAATAGATCGCTCAAAATATGTGTAGTCGATCCAAATAGAAGAATCCTGCGTGGTGGAATTGATCGCGGCTCTATCTCCTGCTTTCCCAAAGATAGATCTTGGTCCATCGTCATGGGCCCTCTTCTCCATATGTCCGAATAGTTCTTTTAGGAAATTCTTGGTATGGATATTTGGCAAGTGACTCTTCATCTAGATCTATACCCAGACCTGGGCTTTCTGGAAGGTTTATGTACCCGTTTTCAACCTGAAATGGTTGCGTTGCTATATCTCTACCGAGTTCTTCAAAATTCACGAAGTATTCAGTGATAAGGAAATTGGGCATGGTGGCAGAGGCGTTGATTGTAGCCGCTAATCCGAGGGTGGTGCTATTGTAGTTGTGTGGGGACACCACCACAAAGTATGGCTCAGCCATTGCGGCAATTTCCTTTAACTCCAGTATGCCTCCTACGTTGCAAACATCTGGGTTGATAATATCTGCTGCTTGTTTCTCAAAAACTTCTCTGAATTCAAATTTTGTGTACAGCTCTTCTCCAGTGACTACGGGGATATTGATATCTCGTTTTGCGGAGGCGAGAGCATCTATATTTTCTGCAAGTACCGGTTCTTCATACCAAAAGGGTTCGTATTGTTCTATTTCTCTTGCAATTTTCACAGCATGCATCGGGGCCAATCGTCTGTGCATTTCAACAAGAATGTCGACATCGGTTCCAACCGCTTGCCTGACTGCACGGACATTCTCAACCGCTTGCCTTTCTACGTCCTTACTTACAAAAGTCCTCCAGGGACCCGGTATGGGATCGAATTTCAAAGCTGTGAAACCACTTTCCACGATTTGAGAGGCCCTATCAGCAAGGTCTGCGGAGTCCCAACCGCCCCCTCCCCAGCCGTTCGCGTAGACGCGTATTTTGCTCCTTACTGGTCCGCCGAGAAGCTTGTATACTGGCTGTCCAGATACCTTTCCCAAAATATCCCACATAGCGTGTTCCAATCCACTCACAGCACACCAAAGATCCATCGCTCCCCTGCGACCAGCAAAATCGTCATACACCATCTGCATAAAATGTTTTATGTTTGTGGGATCTCTTCCAATCAAATACCTTTTCAACATGTCAATATGGGCGGTGACTTGCACGTCTCTGTCTGCTTGGGTATAGCATTCTCCCCAGCCATGAATACCTTCATCAGTGTCGATTCTTACGAAACATAGGTTTTTACCTGCACCAGGGTGTATTAAGTGGTAGCGGATGTCAGTGATTTTCACAGGTCTACTCCTAATTAGATGTGGCTTTACCTACTTTCCAATGTTGACGATTATTACCTACTGAGCTGTCCATCCCCCATCCACTACTACTTCGCTTCCCGTTACAAAAGAGGATTCGTCAGAAGCAAGATAAATGACAGCATAAGCTACCTCTTCCGGTTTGCCATAACGACCCATAGGTATTCTTCGGATCATGTCTGAAAACTTTTCTTTATCTGCGCGCATTCCAGCCGTCATATCTGTCTCAATTGGTGCAGGATGAACCGAATTGCATCTGATATTTTCTGCTGCGTATTGGACTGCTACTGATTTTGTTAGCAGCCGAACAGCGCCTTTGGAGGCTTGATACTGAGGACTGCTGAAGTCACCTCCGACTAGCCCCATTTGGGACGATATGTTCACAATGGAACCTCCACCTGACTCTCTCATAGCAGGCACGCTTGCCTTTATTCCAAGAAAAGTACCTTTCGAATTTATGTCAAGGACGCGATCCCAATCTTCCTCGGAAGTGTCGAGGAGCATCATTCTTGAAGTGACTCCGGCATTGTTAACCAAAATATCTAGCTTTCCAAATGTCTTTGTGGCTGTCTCAACGGCTGTGTTCCATTCAGACATATTCCTTACGTCTAGGTGTACGTACAAACATTCTCCAGTTTTTGACGTTGTCGAGAGCTTTGAAGCAAGGTTTTCGCCCCTGTCATCTAGTATGTCTGCTATCACCACGGAGGCCCCCTCTTCGGCAAACATCCTTGCCTCTACCTCACCCATTCCCTTTGCCCCTCCGCTAATCAGTGCTACTTTACCTTCAAGTCTTCCCATATTTATCCTCTTACTTTTATGACAAATAATTGCAATTGCATAATTAGGAGCCTTTTTGATCCTCTAGATATGCTTTTGATCCTTCCATGAATATGGAAACCGCTCTGGCAGATGGCATTACTTCGTCAGCCATTTTTTTCCCCGCGGCGTGTACTTGCTTCCTCACTTCTTTTTCAAATGCTAGAACGTCAGGATGCGTGGGCTGTCCGGGCATACCCATGGACTGGGCAATATCTTGAGCACCTGAAGCGTAAAGGTCTATACCATCTACAGAAAATATGTCGTCCAAGTTGTCCAAAACCTGTAAGTCTTCTAGTTGTGCAGTTACTAGGAGGTGGTCATTCATATGAGTCATATAGCTCTCACCGCTTGGCGGCCCACCGAAATACGCTCCTCGGCCGGATCCGAAACTACGTTGTCCACGCGGAACATATCTTGCAGCATCAGCAAGTTGTTTTGCTCTTGCACCATCTACTATGTGAGGGCCAGTTATGCCCATTATTCCTCTGTCTAAGAATCTCAATATTGTCGAATTATCAATATTGGGAACGCGAGCAAAAGGTGTTAGCCCAGCCATGTCTGCTACCCGGCATAAGTCATCAAGAATGTCGATTGTGAACGGTCCGTGTTCACTGTCAAAAGTCACAAAGTCAAATCCTGCTCTTCCGGCTAGTTCTACAATTGTTGTTGAAGGAAATATCATGTTCATACCATAGGCTTTTTCGCCTTTATTCATTTTCTCCACGACATTGTTCACTCTTCTTATGTCCATAATGGTCTTGACTCCCTGTATTTGTCCCGGTCCTACTCTAGCGATACAGGGGCGATTCTATGGCACTGATCTTATCCTTACAAACCCATTACTGCACAAATGTTGAGTTTAATTTTTAACGCCTCATCACACATGACGATCATTCCCCTCCAATTAAAGACTTTATTCATGCTTGACACTCCAAAATGTGAATGTGATAATTTTCACTCGGTTGAGGAGTCCATTTTGGTGAGTTGCCTTAGCCGTAATTTTTTGTGTGGGGAATTCAAAAAATTGTTTGAAATGGATCCAAATTACATAAGCCTGGAAGCATGGGAACATGTAAGTACGTTTGTGACATACATTTGGCTCTTTGTGCTGTCCATGGTTATATTTGCTGCTAATATGCTTATTGGGCATAATGCGATTCCGTCTCTAATAAAATCTCAACATATTCCTGGTTCCCTGAATAAAATACGTATCCCACTATATGGTGTGTCGGTTGTGGCTTTCGTGGCGGCAGTATATTTCGCACTGACAGCTTTTCAAGGAGGAAGGGCAGCCATCAAGCTGATTTATCCAGACTTTTGGATTTAATAATACGGAACTAGATGCGATTAGGCGTTTGTTCCGGGAAGACAGTATAAGGTTAAGTAACTAGATTGATTCCAGGTGATTTTCAACCTAAGAGACCTACAGGCGGCCAGATAGTTAAGCTTGGCGTTTTAGGCGTCGTTGGCCTTGGTATATTTGCGGCAATTGTTTTGGGTCTTACTTTTCATATCTCTGCTTGGTTGGGGCAACCGGTTGTGTTTGCGCGTAGTGAGGGACCAGAGCAGCCGATTGCATTTCCTCATACGACTCATGTTCAGGAACTTGGGATGGATTGTACTTTTTGCCATAGGAATGTTGAGAAAGAGGCTGCTGCTACTGTGCCTGCTACAGGTTTGTGTATGACATGTCACAGTGCTGTTGGGGACGACTTGGATGAGATCGAAAAAATGCGATCGCTATATGAAGATGGAAGAAGTATCCACTGGGTTCGGGTTCATAGAGTGCCCGATCACGTCCACTTTGTTCACGAGGCACATATTAGGTATTTCTCTGAAAAGGACGGGATTGAACCCAGCCAGGTATGCCAGACTTGTCACGGCGATGTTAAGGAGATGGAGAAAGTTAAACAGGTTGAACCACTGAAGATGGGGGATTGTGTGAGTTGTCATAAAGAGAACTCTGCTCCTACCGACTGTGTTACCTGTCATTACTAAAGGCTAATGGATGGCTCTTAATAGAAGACAATTTTTAACACTTATGGGGGGATCCGCCGGCGCGGCGGTTTTCTTTCAGGCTTGTGGTATTCCCGAAAAAGAACTTCTTATAGACTCCCCTATTGAAATGCCGGAGGACTTGGTCACGGGTATCGATAACTGGTANGCAACTTCCTGCAGACAATGCGATACAGCGGAAGGGATTGTTGTACGGGTCATGGAGGGCCGGGCAAAAAAGATAGAAGGTAATATTGACTACCCCATTAACGTTGGAAAACATAGTCCTCGTTGCGAAGCTGGACTTCAGGCTCTTTATCATCCAGATAGAATAAGCAGTCCTTTGGTTAGAACGGGCCCAAGAGGATCGGGGGAGTACAGGGAAATAAGCTGGGAAGATGCGATCGGCCGACTCACAAATGAGTTACAAAACCTAGAAGACTCTGGAGACCAAAACCAAGCTGTTCTAGTGACNAATCCGATAGGGGGTCACCTTGGNNTGGTTGCNGACAAGTTTGCTGGTGAATTTGGGGCTCGCAGATTTACATATGAACCTCTAGAAACCAGTGTTGTGAGAAAAGTACTTTTCGATGTTTTTGGTCAGAAGGCCATGCCAGACTTCGACATAGATAACTCTGATTATTTGTTGTCCTTTGGCGCTGACTTCCTTAGCACATGGGTTTCCCCGACGCGTTATTCTAGGGGATACGGTGAATTCAGGCAGGGCCATGATCACCGCGGAAAGNTGGTTCATATAGATTCTAGGTTTTCTGCCACTGCTGCCAATGCGGATGAATGGATTAGGGTGANCCCTGGAACAGAAGGGTTGTTCGCTTTGTCTGTTATCCAGTCCATAATATCCGAAGGTCACATAAGTGATTCTGTTGTGAGTGCTTTGACTGGAGGAGATCCTGATTGGCTCTCAACATATAGTNCAGAGAATGTTTCAGAGGAGATAGGGATCACTTCTGAGACGATCCTTCACGTAGCGGACGATTTTTCTCATAGCAATCATGCCTTGGCCGTTGGAGGTGGCTCCGCAGCGGCTCATTCCAATGGCTACTCTGCTATTAAAGCTATCTTCTCCCTTAATCATGTGGCTGACAACATTGGCAAAAAGGGCGGGGTAATCCTGAATCCGGATTCTCCAGTAAAAGGATTGGAAGCTGCACCCGCTGGTAACTCATTCGCGGAATTTCAAAGGCTTACTGAGGACATGCAGTCAGGAACTGTAAAGGTCCTTATGGTGAGAGGAGCTGATTTATTCTACGGTCTTCCGGACATTTCAGGCTTCAAGGGAAGATCTGCCAGCGTACCAATGATAGTCAGCTTTGGTGGAATGATGGACGATACGACAAGTATGGCTGACCTCATCCTGCCAGAGCACCATTCTCTGGAAGATTGGGGAACTGACATTCCGTTGGCTGGTGTTGGATATGAGCTAGTAGGCTTTCAACAGCCTGTTGTTAGGCCATTTTTTGAGAACAGGGGAGATAATCTGGGAACAAAGGGGTTTGGAGACGTTCTCTTGGCAGTAGCACAAGTTATGCAAATAGATCTTGGATTAGGTGCGGATACGTTTAAAGAGGTTATTAGGGAAAGCGCTAGAGAGCTATTCGGACTTGGAAGAGGCTCCATCAATGCACCCACATTTGAGTCATTTTGGAATGGGATATTGCAGCGAGGTGGTTGGTGGGATGTAAATGCAAAGGGGCCTAGTTCGGTAGAACCGGCTAGACTTGATGGAATATTATCACCGGTGATTACTGGCAGCGGGGAGTTTAACCTCATGCCTTTTGCCTCAGCGTCTCTGTTGGATGGCAGGAATGCCTCTCTGCCTTGGATGCAGGGAATGCCTGACCCGATATCGACTGCTACATGGCAAACGTGGGTTGAGATAAATCATAAGGTGGCTGACGAGAGAGGAATTAAAGAAGGCGATGTGGTCACAGTTAGTGCCTCTGGTCGTAGCATTACGGGCCTTGCAATGCCTAATCCTGCTACTCCCCCTGATGCGGTATCTATTCCGTTTGGGCAAGGGCATAGAGATGGAGGAAGGTATTCAGCTGGAAGAGGTGGAAACCTCTTGGCAATTCTTGATGCTGTTCACGATCAGACGACCGGGGCGCTTGCCTGGGCGGCAAATAAGGTAAGTGTAACTCCTACTGGTGAGTGGGTAAGGGTACCNAAATTCGAGAACACNGTGCCAGAGTTCCCAAGGGATGAACATAATCATGTGATAGAACTTACTAGTGAGGATAGTCACTAGCTGCTAATGGTACAGAGGAAGATTTAAGTGCAGGAGCAAATAAATGGCTGATAGCCAAGATAGAAAATGGGGAATGGTAGTTGACGTTGACAGGTGTACTGGCTGCAACGGTTGCGTTATTGCCTGCCAGTCTGAGAACAATATTCCCAATAATCTGGAAGAACACTTCAATCAACGTCGTGCGATTCAATGGATTCGCATAGAGCGGTACTGGGAAGGCGAATACCCGAACGTAAAGGCTCGCTTTATTCCTGTTATGTGTCAGCAGTGTGGCAACGCCCCTTGTGAGCCGGTGTGTCCTGTATATGCTACTTATCACAATGACGAAGGCCTTAACGTGCAGGTCTACAACCGCTGCATAGGTACAAGGTTTTGTGCAAACGGGTGTCCTTATCACGTGCGGTTCTTTAATTTTTGGGAGCCAGAGTGGCCAGAGAGTCTGAAGAACCAACTTAATCCTGATGTAACTGTGCGCAGTCGTGGGATTATGGAAAAATGTAGTTTTTGTGTGCAGCGTATTAGAAGATCAACTAGGGAATCAGAAAGAGATGAAGTACAGGTGGAGGATGGGGACAGAGCCATTAGTCCTGCATGTGTTAATGCCTGTCCAACCACTGCTTTGACGTTTGGGGATCTTAATAACGAGGCAAGTCAAGTTTCCTTGATGAAGGAAGAGGCAATGGCCAACAGAGGTAAAAAGGAAGGTAGAGGCTACCGACTTTTGGACAACCTCGGTACGGAAGCTAATGTGATCTATCTCAAGAAAGTGGATAACTCAGCAGGAGCTGTGCATGGCCACTAACTCGGCCGGAGTTGAATACGANGCGGTTTCCGAACCGTACGCGGAGACAGAAAATTCTGTTGATAATCGGAAAGACATCTCAGACCGACTACTCAGAATACATAATGTAACTTCCAATAGATTTTGGCAATTTGCGGCGTTGACTGGCCTAATGTTTGCACTTGGCATTATTGGGTTCGTGNTGAGATTGGCGTCTGGTTTCGATGATAAAGATGTATGGGGATATTATGTAGCTGTTTTTGCATTCTTGATGACCACAACCTCTGCGGCCCCGATGGTTGCTATCGCACCCAGGATTGCTAATGCGCACTGGAGAAGACCCATTTCACGTGCTGCTGAGCTTTGGACCGTCGCTGGATGTTTGAATCTGGTTTTGTATATCCCGTTAATCTGGCTTCTTCCAAGCTTGGAAAATGGACGAAGAAGCCTTTGGTTTTACGGTCAACAGGCCAGCAAAGAGCAATTTTGGACTGGGTTTGAATCCGTTCCTGCATATTCCCCTCATATTTGGGTAACCCTTGCAATTGTGGCGCTGGTCGTTCTTGGGCTTGCTTTGGTTTGGTTGTCTTGCTTGCCTGATTTTGCCGTAATGAGAGATCAGGGTATCGGGTGGAGACAGAAGTGGGGGAGAAGGTTATCTCTTGGTTGGATAGGCACATCCAGACAATGGAACTGGCAATATCACCGGATGGGTGTAGTAAGTGCTTTTTACTTCATGATGTTGATATTTGTGCACTTTTTCATAAGTGTTGAATTTCTGATGGTTCATGTACCAGGATGGATCGACTCCTTGTACCCGATCACGCATGCACATAATGCTCTTCAGGCAGGAGTGGCAACTATGATGTTGACCATTTTCTGCCTCAGACAATTTGGTGGGTATAAGGACTATATTGGTTTAGATCAATTCTGGGGTCTTGGCAAGTTACTGCTTGCTCTATCTTTGCTCTGGTTCTGGTTCTGGTTTTCAAGTTTTAACTTGTTTTGGTACGCCAAAAAGCCCTCCGAACTTTCTCTTCTTGAACTTCTGATCGCGGGCCCTTACAGGATTATGTTTATTGTAGAGTTCCTATTAGTGTTCATCATTCCTTGGTTTTCAATGATTTGGAACCCTGTAAGAAGAAGTGTTTGGGGGCCTGCGGTCATAGCCGTTTCAGTGCTTCTGGGTACCTTGCTAGATAGGATCAGGTTGTATGTTGCTTCATGGGATGTAGCTAGTCGTGATTTCGCAAGCATGCTAGAGATGGAGATGCATGAAGTACCAGAAAAAATTGTTACACCAGCTATTGCGGACATATTCCTCATAGTTGGATTTATAGGTGGATCGATCTTCATTTTTATGTTAGCTAGTAGATTGATGCCGGTGATGAATATTTGGGAACAAAAAGAGTTTTTACTCTACAAGGCAGAGGCTCAGTATCATAGGGTTAAGGTTGTAGTACTTGGTAAATCAAGATAGTCATAAAACGGAAATAGAATATAGATGCAGGAACATACACAGCTAAGCCAAAAACAGATCAATGACGAGCTGTTAAGGGACGTTCTCACTGTCCCGAAATGGTGGCTGCCCGCTGTAATGGCGCTTGGAATTATAGTGGCTACGGGATTGGGCGCATTTAGTTACATGGTCTACCACGGGGTTGGTGTGACAGGTCTNAANAGGCCTGTGTTCTGGGGATTTTTTATCGCAAACTTTGTTTTCTGGATTGGTATAAGCCATGCCGGAATCATGATTTCCGCTATTCTTCGTCTTACGCAGGCAGAGTGGAGGCGACCGGTGACGCGAGCAGCAGAGGTGATGACTGTGTTCTCTCTGATTGCAGCTCTTCATACTCCTCTCTTTCACGTGGGTAGACCTTGGAGGGTGTTGTACTGGATTTTCCCATATGACTTCGATAGGGGCATATGGCCTAATATAAGATCACCGTTCGTATGGGACCCAAGTGCGGTGGGAACATATCTCATTGCTAGTTCTTTGTTTGTTTTTGTGTGCCTGCTACCTGATATAGCCATCCTTAGAGACAGAGCAAAAGGGCTATTTGTAAAAAGGATATATGCATTTCTGTGTTTGGGCTTTAGGGGTACTCCTCGCCAATGGAAGCTACAAACAGTGGCAGGAATATTATTGTCGGCGTTAGTATTGCCTGTTTTTGTTTCAGTTCACTCAATAGTGTCATGGGACTTCGCAGTTTTGGTAGGAGTCGAAGGATGGCATTCTACGATATTTGCTCCATATTTTATTATCGGAGCTATACACTCGGGCGTTTCAGCTGTAGCTATGCTTATGGCTCTGGCTGTTTGGCTTTATAAACTGGACAACTATATTAAGCCAGATCATTTTGATGCTATTGCCAGATTATTGATAGTAGTGGCGACGACATGGTTTTTCTTTTTCTTCTTAGAATGGGTTTACGCACTCTATACCTTGGATAGCCCCGAAATTGCTTTAAGAGAGTTGCAGGCATTCCAATGGCCTTATGCGCCTTTGTTCGCTATATTCGTGATTCTTTCATTCGTTATCCCTGTGCCGATTTGGCTTTTTAAGAGATTTAGAAGAAGTGCAAAAATAATGTTTTGGACAACCATTCTGGTTAACATAGGAATGTGGCTTGAAAGGTTCTTAATTATAATACCTGGCCTAGTTAGGCGTACTCATATGACGTTTGACTGGGGCACCTACCATCCATCTCTGGTGGAGATATTGATAGTAGTTGAAACTTTTGCCTTCGTTGCTTTGGGAATGCTGTTATTTGCGAAAGTGCTCCCGTTAATTCCACTGTTTGATGTGAAGGAGGGTATGGTTTTCCGACATCTGATTAAAGTTGGTCGCAAAACCGTTCCTGCTTCTATACGCGAAGGGCTTCCCCACCACTACTATGAGAAAAATCATTAATATTAATAGATTAGGACTATAAGGATCAGTTATGGCTAAGAAAAGTGTATTAGGTCTCTACACTGAAGAGGATTCCGCCGCTGACGCCCTCGACAACTTGAGGGATGCAGGCTTTGAAGAAGGCGAATATGAATTATTGACGGGTACTCCTTATCCAGAGGGGACATTTGGTGAGGCAGAGCCTGAGCATCACCTTTTTCGGTGGCCTCTTATTGGGGCAGCCTGTGGTTTCACAGGTGGTCTTATTATCACAGCGGGAACACAAATGGCTTATCCACTGATAACTGGAGGAAAGCCTATTCTGTCAATACCCCCAATGGCAATAATCATGTATGAAGGAACAATGCTCGGTGCCATTATTTTTACCATTATCGGGATCATATTTGAGTCCAGATTGCCTCGCCTGTTTATGGGGGCATACAGTGAGAAGATAACCGAAGGGCATATTGGGGTGACTGTGACTACAGAGGAAGGTAGGACAGGGGTTGCCGAAGAGGCATTAAAAAAAGCGGGGGCCGAGGGCGACATTATCAGGGGATGGGAATAATTAAAGAGCGTTAGTAATGGTTTTAGGTCAATTCAAAATGAGAATCAGTGGGCTTTTGGTAGCTATTTTGGTATCACTGTTATTTGTAGTTGTAACGTCTGGTTGTTATGACAGCAAAACTGGTAAGGTGGAATTTGGTGGTGCGATAAATTTTGAACTACCCGCGTTCCCAGAGACNGGGTCGCATGCAGTGCTTGTGTTTTCCGAGATGCATTACTCCGATTCTTATAGGGTTCAGGAAGTTCCCAGGCTTCTTCCACCTGAAGGCTCAGTGCCTGTCACGGGTGGCGAAGTTAAGATTCTAGATATTGATGAGCTAATGGAACTCGATATTCCCCGGAAATTTGAGACCTCATATGATGATAGCAACGCTCAAAGGGTGTATTCAGTCAACTGCCAGGTTTGCCATGGTATTAAATTGGATGGATCAGGTCCCATCACTACTTTACCCAGTGCGAGGAATGATGGTTCACTGGCATATGATGGTGCCAAGCCTGTAAATCTNAACTCGGATAGAGTCAGAGAGCTGGCAGACGGAGAAATATTTGGATATATAACCTGGGGAGGTCGACCAGGCTTGGCAGCGGCGGCGAGAGATAAATCCTCCTCAGCTATAATGCCTCAATTTGGCAAGTTGCTTACCGAACAGGAACGCTGGCATCTAGTTCAATATCTCAGACAAAGGATTGGGAGCAAGTAGTTGCCAAAATCCTACGATTCAATCTTTTATATTAGGTAGTTTCAGTGATTCGTGGGATTAAATTTCCTCTGTCACTTTGGCCTATAACAGAAGCCACAGCGTATTTTTCAGAATGTGACAGAGAGAGGGCAATATCTTGAAGTCCAATCTGCTCTGCGCGAATCTTTGCTCTTGCATGTAGCTCAATGAAAGGAGCACTTCCCCGTCTCCTCCGGATTTCGATGTCCTTCCATCCCACACCTCTTGTACCTGTCCCCAGCAATTTCATAACAGCTTCTTTTGCTGCAAAACGACTGGCAAGTTGTGGAGCTCTTCCTCTGCAATATAGTATTTCTTGCTCGGTATAGATTCTTTCTAGGAATCTTTTCCCATATTCTTCTGCGACACGACCTACGCGATCGATTTCAACAATGTCGACACCAGTAATTAACAATTTATAACCTCTCGATTCGTTTGAAATTATACTGGATCGTCTTATAGCTTCTGTTATGTAAATAAAATGACAGGAAGTTATAATTAGCTCTCGGTTAAATTCGCAAGTGTTATTGATAGCTCCTAAATGTGGCAGAGAGATAGATGGATTCCAAAATTATCGATGGTAATTGTTTATCAGGACAGNTCAAATCAGAAATAATAGACTCTGTTAAAAGATTAAAGATGGAGACAGGTAGGTCTCCTGGGCTGTCGGTTGTTTTAGTAGGGGATGATCCTGCCTCAGCTGTATATGTGCGTAACAAACAACGTGGAGCGGATGAGGTAGGAATTCTTGGTAAGACTATTTTAATGTCACACAGTTCCACCGAGAATGAAGTTATTAGGGTTGTTAATGAATTAAATAGTGACTCTACCTGTGACGGAATCCTAGTTCAGTTGCCATTGCCAGATCATATTGATGAAGGACGTGTAACCCTATCTATAGACCCGCTAAAAGATGTGGATGGGCTCCACCCTTTTAATGCGGGTCTATTGGCTGCGGGTAAGCCCCGATTTGTTCCTGCGACTCCCGGGGGTATAGTACAGATGCTTCTCAGGACTGGGAACGACCCATCGGGCAAGCACGTGGTTATTCTGGGAAGGAGTAATATCGTTGGTAGGCCTATTTCAAATCTCCTTTCTATGAAGGGTCAAGGAGGGGATGCTACTGTAACTGTTTGCCACAGTCGAACAAAAAATATTGAGGAGTTATGCCGGTCAGCTGAAATACTTATCGCTGCTATTGGGATTCCAGAATATGTCACCTCTAACATGGTGTCAGACGGTGTTGTTGCCGTCGATGTAGGTATCAATCGAGTTGGCGCACCGAANAGAAAGAGGGGATATAGGTTGGTCGGGGATATAGACTTTCTCGGTGTTTCACAAAAGGCCTCAGCGATAACACCTGTTCCAGGTGGAGTGGGTCCAATGACGATCGCGATGTTATTATCGAATACATTACTTGCTGCTCAGCTTCATTGACTAACTCGTGGAAACATCAACTTAATTGCCATGTTTCCTAGGATATAATTTATAGAGAATTAAGAACCTAAATTATGACTACACAGAAAAGAGACTATTACGAGATACTCGGTGTTTCGAGAAACGCCAGTGATGACGACTTGAAAAAGGCGTTCAGGAAGCTGGCTTTTGAATTTCACCCCGATCGGAATAAAGATAAGGACGCCGAGGAAAAGTTTAAGGAAATCAATGAAGCGTACCAGGTTCTTTCAGATCAGGACAAAAGGGCACGATATGATCAATTTGGGCATGCGGGCCTGACTGGCAATGGCGGCGGAGGTTCAGGATTTGGTGGTTTCGAGGACGNGGGTGGATTTGGAGATATATTTGATTCTTTCTTTGGAGGCTCTGGTTTTGGGTCTAGATCTTCAACTAGCAAAAATAGACCCGCAAGAGGATCTGATCTGAAGTATTCGATGGATTTAAACTTCGAAGAAGCCATATTTGGGACAGAAAAAGAGTTTGATATTAATAGAATAGAGTCTTGTAGTAACTGNCGGGGATCTAAAAGTGAACCTGGAAGTGATGTTTCTACATGTAGGTCCTGCAATGGTCAAGGCCAAGTACGCAGGGCACAGCAAAGTGCTTTTGGTCAGTTTGTACAAGTGACTGATTGCAATGCATGTAGAGGAGAAGGAAAGACCATTACNAATCCATGTACCCAATGTAGAGGACAGGGAAAACAAAGAAGAAAACGAAAAATAGCCACNACTATCCCTGCCGGGGTGAGAGAGGANACCCAGATTCGCCTTACAGGTGAAGGAGAACACGGATTTAATGGAGGTCCTCCGGGGGATTTGTTTGTCGTATTTCACATAGAGGAACATCCTTTTTTTGCTAGAGATGGTATAAACATCAGGCTNGATGTACCCGTGAATATAGTACAGGCTTCTCTTGGCGGAACTATAGTCGTTCCGACGATAGAAGGTGATGTTGAGCTAACCATTCCGGCTGGGACTCAGAACGGAAGAGTTTTTAGACTTAAAGGAAAGGGAGTTGCTCAAATTCAAGGCACACGCCGCGGCGATCAACTAGTGAAAATCAATTTAAGGGTGCCTACCAAGTTGGATAATACGCAGAAAGATCTTCTGGAGAAGCTTGGGACTACATTGCCCCAAATGGGTGACGATGAAGATACAGGAATCTTCAGTAGATTTAAAAATGTTTTTGGTGGTCGGGAAAGTAGCTAGTGAGATGGTTGGAACTGTGTGTTGATGTCCCGCCAGAATTTGTAGAACCGATTTCTCACATTTTTTACAGGTATGGATATGGTGGGGTTTCCATCGAGAGNCCTGCTGATTTCAATCCTGACGAAGGTGAAAAGGCTCCAGTTCCTGAAACACTGAGCGTTCGGACCTACATCCCGAAGGATGCTTCAACTGACGAACGAAGAGCGAATATTGAGATTGGAGTGAAATTAATTAATCANATCCATCCAATTGCGCCTCTTAGAGAACGAGAAATAAAGGATGAGGACTGGGAAACTAATTGGAAGCAATATTTTCATCCGATTAGAGTTGGCAAAAAGTTAGTGATATGCCCAACTTGGCANAAATATGATTCGCTGTTAGGTGACGTCNTTATTCATTTAGATCCAGGNATGGCATTTGGCACTGGGCATCACCCTACAACTCGNATGTGCATGGAATTGCTGGAGGAAACTATTGCTGGCGGTGAGAAAATTATAGATCTTGGATGCGGGTCAGGAATACTATCAGTAACTGCAGTCAAGCTGGGTGCAGGCTCTTCTCTCGGACTCGAAATAGAANTTAATGCTGTCAAGGTAGCAGAGGAAAATTGTGTTTTGAATGGGGTTGATGAAGCAATAACGGTTCTCAATGAAACACTTCCCAACAATCGGTACTCTGAAGAAGATTTCGATTTAGCATTAGCTAATATATCGGCCAAAGTTATTATTGAACTTGCTGAGCATCTGACAAGAGGACTAAGAACTGGTGGAAAGCTGATTTTGTCTGGGGTGCTTGAAAGTGATTTGGAGGACGTTCGAGANGTTTTCTACCGNCTTGGAGTCGTTTTCCACGAGGTTATTACCGATGGTGATTGGACTGCTGTGTTAGCAACAAAAAAGTAATATCGGAAGGTGAGGATTGCACAGATTTTTTATCCCAAAAGAATCCGAGTCCGNNGAGAAAATAGTATTTTCAAATGAACAATCTGCGCAAATCACAAGAGTTTTAAGATTCGGTACGGGTGATTTGGTTATNACCTTTGACGGTAGCGGTTATGAGCAAACAGTTAGGCTTGACTTGATCGATAGGTATTCGTGCACCGGGACGGTTATTAAGCGTCGCCAAGGCAATAGTGAGCCTCGAGTCAAGGTTACGCTCTATCAAGCACTAATAAAACAGGATAGATTTGAATACACCCTTCAAAAAGGAGTAGAGATCGGTATTACTACATTCTCGCCGATCATATCGTCGAGGACGCAGCCGTTTCAACTGACTTCTTCTCGTCTAACTAGGTGGCGAAAAATCATTATGGAGTCGGCAGAGCAGTCAGGAAGGGTNATTCTTCCAGATNTAACAGCACCTGTCTCTCTTGATGAGGCATTAAAAACTTCTAGCGGCTTGAAATTAATTCCTTGGGAGAATGAAACTCAGGTAAGTCTTCGTGAGGTACTTAGGGACCAAGATGTCACTGCAATGAGGGAAGGTGCCGATGTAGCTATTTTCATAGGCCCAGTTGGTGGTTTTTCCCCTGAAGAGATCCAAGCTGCCGAAAACAGTGGAGTGATTCCAGTGTCTTTGGGCAAGAGAGTTCTTAGGTCTGAAACTGCTGGTATAGCGGCAGCTGTCGGAGTGTTATATGAGTCTGGCGACATGGGCTAGTTAATATGATATATAAGTATTATCTGCAGAATGTGGCTGCAAGATAAGTTTTAGAGTCGGGTTGGAAGAGTCTGTTGTTAATGGTTGGATTCTCAATATACATAACTATAGCTCTGAAGTAGGAGATCGGCCCATTAACTCGGCAACTGCATCCAGTGGGGTAACTCCATCAAATAGGACGCTGTAGACTGACTTAGTCAACGGAATATCTATGTTCATAGTTTCAGCTATCTGAACTACTTCCTGTGTCGTACCTATTCCTTCCGCTATGTTCTCCATGGCATCTGTTATGTCCTCTAGAGACATCCCGGACGCCAACATTCTTCCCAGAGAGTTGTTGCGACTTAGCTTACTTGAACANGTTGCAATTACATCTCCCATTCCAGCGAGACCTGCAAAAGTGGCTGGATTTGCCCCGAGACTAACTCCCAGGCGTGAAATTTCCGCCAACCCCCTGGTTATGATGGAAGCTTTGGCATTGTCGCCGAAGCCTAAGCCATCAGATATGCCTGCCGCAATAGCTACGATATTCTTTAGAGCTCCGGCTAGTTCGACTCCTATCACATCCCTATTTGTATAAACTCTTAAGTTTGACGAGTTGAGAAATGTCTGGGCATAAGTTGCGGTAGCTTCGTCTGTGGATGCAATAACTGTTGACGATGGCTTTCCAACAATGATCTCCTTTGCAAGATTTGGACCTGACATTACACAAATGTTATTCTCAGTTAAATCCAATTCTTCTTGCAGAACAACGGTCATCCGTTTCCCGGTTTTAGGCTCCAAACCCTTTGTGGCACTAATCGCTATTTTTTCGGGCGAGATAACTGAGGACAACTGGGTGGCATTTTTCCTCAGGGATGCTGCTGGAACTGCAAATATAATTAGATCAGAGTTTTCGATAGCCTCTTTGGGCGATGAGGTAATAATGATTGTTTCAGGAAAGGGAACCCCAGGCACAAATCTTTGGTTCTCATTTTCTGTCTGCAGTTCACGGGCTTCACTGGAAGTCCTCGCAAGTAGCATAACTTCCCTATTTTCGCGAGCGTTGATTATGCCTAGGGTTGTTCCCCAGGTGGTGGTCCCAATTATCGCAATTTTAGCCATACTTTTGTCCACGAAATCCTTTAGTCCAATCAATAGGTAATTTTTTAGGTCTTTTCTCCCAGCTTGCTTTCATTACCAGTAATTAACCTTTTAATATTCNCTCTGTGCAGGATAATTGTTATTGAAGACCCGATTATGCCGTAGGAGATATAGATCAAAGGAATATTTGGAACTCCTTCGATGCCTGCATTATTAAGTATCGCTAATGCAGTGATGAATGATCCTCCAACTGCTGACCCTATGATAGATCCCAGTGAAACGTATTTGGTTACTCCTATTATTGGAGCGGCGGCCAATGCAGCCGCTAATCCTGACCACGGCGATAGAACAATGAGTGCTGCCCAACCTGAAGCAATTCCCTTGCCGCCCTTGAAATTAGTGAACAATGGCCAACTGTGTCCAGCTATAGNTGCCAGTCCTGTAAGCGAGTGTGACCAGTTCGGGGTTTCCAATATATATACTGTTATAGCTACTGGAATTGCTGCCTTTCCCATGTCTAGAGCCAATGCGACTATTCCCCAAATAGGTCCACATACGCGCGCGACATTAGTGGCCCCGGTGCTTCCGCTACCAAAGTTCCTAATATCGATACCTTTTACTAGTTTTCCGATAAGCAAGCCAAACGAAATGGATCCAACTAGATATCCCAGAACTATGAAAGTGATCCCAGTAATTACACCCATCACCGCTTCCATCCCCTAAATCGGAATCTAATAGGAGCACCTTCAAACGTATATTCTTGACGGAGCTTGTTTTCGAGATACCTCCTATATGAAAAATGGATCATATCTGTATGGTTCACAAAGAATGTAAAACTTGGAGGCATGGTGGTATCTTGCATAGCACTGTATACCTTCAGCACCTTGCGGCCACCTGATGGTGGAGGGTTTTCTGCAACTGCAGATAAAATCGTTCGTCTTATGTCAGGTCTGGGTATTCCCTTCGACCATTCCACTTGAACTCGGAGTGCAGTGTCTAATAATTCATTGACACCATCGGTTTTCAAGGCTGATGTGAAAACTATAGGAGCGTAGGAGGCGAATTTAAATTTTTCTCTTATTCGCCCTTTCATAGTTTGTTTATCTAGCCCTATCTCATGGCGAAGATCCCATTTATTTACAACTATTATGATGCCCCTGTAGGTTTCTAATATGTAGCTGGCTATATGCGTGTCTTGGCTGGTGGCGAATTCCGAGGCATCTAGAACCAAAGCGGCTATATGGCATCGTTCTACCGCTCGAATTGATCTTAATACGCTATAGTGCTCAATGCCTTGTTTAATACTGCCTCTTCGCCTTATTCCTGCGGTATCAATAAGTTGAATTTCTCTATCTTGATATACGATGGTGGTATCAACCGGATCTCTCGTAGTTCCGGAGATTTCACTTACTATTGCTCTACTTTCGCCTGTTATAGAGTTGAGTAACATAGACTTTCCGACGTTGGTCCTGCCTACGATTGCTAGTTTAAGATCCGCCTCCGGTGCCAGATAGCTTTCCTGATTTGGGAAATGCTTGAGTATTTGCTCCATGAGTTCGTCCAACCCAATGTTGTGGTAGGCGCTGATAGGAATTGGATCGCCTAAACCTAGCTCATAAAGTTCAACCGCTAGGCTTTTACGTTGATCGTTGTCTGATTTACTGGCCGCGAGTACCGTAGGTTTACCAGTCTTTCGAATTAGGTCTGCCACGTCCCTATCTGCTGCTGTAATGCCCTCTGAAACATCTACGAGTAGTGTTATAACGTCACACTGGCTAATAGCAAAATGAATCTGGTCACTTACCTGTTTCCAAATAACATCGTCAGGAAATAAATCTAAGCCTCCGGTATCAACTAGCACAAAGGGTTGCTCTGACCACTCGGTTTCTGCCATGACTCTGTCTCTGGTCGTGCCGGCTATGTCAGACACAATCGATTGGCGTCTTCCTGTTAGCCTGTTAAAAAGGGTAGATTTACCTACGTTGGGCCTTCCAACTATAGCCACTGTCGGTTTCATTGGTGCGGCTTGTTGTTGGTTCAAGTTTTCCGTCCTATTGCTAGGCTGGGTGGATCCAGTCTCGCTAACTAAATATCAAATGATACTCTAGTACCCAAAAAGTTCTGCAAGAACGGCTTTTTGTGCGTGAAGTCTATTTTCGGCTTGATGATATACAACGGAGTTAGGATGCTCCAACATTCCTTCAGAGATTTCCTCTCCACGATGTGCCGGCATATCATGCATGAATAAAAAATCATCTTTTGCGAATTTCACTAATTGTTCATTAACCTGGTAGGAGGAAAAAACTGAGATTCGCTCTTTCTTCTCTTCTTCATCTCCCATACTTACCCATACGTCAGTATAGACAACATCAGCCTCGGAAACGGCATCTTTAGGATCCTCCGTCCATCTGATATTGGTACCTCGCTTTTTTGCCATAATTTTGGCTTGATTCCAAATGTCTTCGGGCAGTTTATAACTATGAGGGGATGCGATACTGAAGTCCATCCCTGCGGATGAACACGCGAGCGCTAGACTCCCTGCGATATTATTGCCATCTCCAACAAAGGCTAGTTTTAGACCCTCAAGGCCACCTTTTCTTTCAAATATTGTCAGGCAGTCGCCTAAGGCTTGACACGGGTGAGCTTGATCTGAGAGTGCGTTTACAATCGGAATTGATGTGTTCTCTGCCAGGAGCTCGAGGCTGTGGTGTGAAAATACTCTCGCTACTACGCAGTCTACGAGCCTATCAAGAACCTTAGCGACGTCTTCTTCCGGTTCCCTCACCCCGAGACCAATTTCATTGTTACTTAGAAAAATGCAGGTTCCTCCCATCTGTTTCACCCCCACCTCAAAACTAACCCTTGTTCTAAGGGAAGGTTTTTCAAATACCAAGGCAACTGTTTTTCCAGACAAAATTTGAGGTGTATTCCCTTGTTTGATTGATGCTGCCTTGGAAATAATTCCGTCGACCTCACCGTCACCTAAATCTAAAATGGAAAGAAAATCTTTGTTTTTCATTCAGTAATTTAACTCTTTGGATTACTCTCTGAAGGATGTTTTGAAGATGTTAACCCTTTAACTTCATTCAAGGAAGTCTGGGAATGGTGCCTATTTGATCGAACCAACAGATTGGTCTCGACTCAAAAACTAATCGATTAAGTCAGGTCGCTGCTTTCTCGTTCGTAGACATGACTGTTCCTCTCTCCAGATTTGTATGTCCTTATGGTTTCCGGATAGAAGTACTTTGGGTACCTCCATTCCCCTGTATGTGACAGGACGTGTGAATTGGGGAAACTGAAGGTTACCGTTGTAAAAGGAATCATTCTCTATTGACTCCTTAGATCCCACGGTTCCAGGTATTAGTCGTGAAACAGCGTCAATTATCGTCATAGCAGGAAGTTCCCCACCACTTAATACGTAGTCACCTACGCTGATTTCATCGGTCGCTAGGTATTGGCGGACTCTGTCATCCACTCCTTCATATCTACCACAAATCAACACTAGCTCCTTATTTCCTGACAGTTCTTGGGCGATTTCATGATTGAAAGTTCTACCTTGAGGAGTCATCAGTATNTTGGGGGTCCTGTTGTCAAGTGAGTGCTCTATTGCTACATTTTCAACGGCCTCAAAAATCGGTTCGGGTTTCATAAGCATTCCTGGGCCACCCCCAAATGGATAGTCATCGACTGTTCTATGTGGATTATTAGTGTAATCGCGGATGTTATGAACGAATATTTGTATCACGTTGTCCTTTATAGCTCGAGCTAATATGCCTTCGTCTAAAGGAGATGAAAACATATTCGGGAANAAAGTGAAAATATGGAATTTCATTTTAGTCTGANCCCGTTTCAGGGATTATCATGCAACCATCCAGCACCGCGAATGATTTGCAACCCATGTGGTATCGAGGGTAATACTACTTCTAGGCATTCTCTGACTGCTTTTGGACTGCCCGGCAGGTTAATGACCAGGCACCCTGATCTAACACCGGATGTTGACCGGCTNAGCATTGCATAAGGGGTTATCTCAAAGGTTTTCATTCTCATTACTTCTGCTATGCCCGGTACCTCGATGTCCAATATTGACTTGGTCGCCTCAGGCGTTACGTCTCGTGGCCCAAGACCAGTTCCACCTGTTGTTAACACAACATCAATTTCTCCACCGTCACACCATAGCCTGAGTGTGTCAGCGATTGCATTTGTTTCGTCAGGTACTATATCCCTTTTCACTACAGATAGATTTGAATTCATGATCATGCTCGCGATTGTGTCTCCACTAACGTCCGTCTTACGCTCGCCTTTGAATCCCGAATCGCTTATTGTCAAAATGCCGACCCTAAACTGACTTTCTGTAATTGGATCCGTATTTGGCATCTGGTTAAACCTATAAGAAATATTAGAAGTGTTAAAAAAGAGAACTCAAAACATCTTGCTATGTTTGCATGCTCGTTGGGAGACTGTAAGAGCCGGTTATGCAAGACNGATATGTAAGGTTGATGGGCTGTCAACATATTAACACGGGTTGGGTGGTTTCCTCTGCGAGAGGTTATTTAAGATTTCTATGGAGTTAGATCACTCACCAGTTATGGCCCGTGAGATTGTGGATGCGTTTTCCACCTGCCTTCCTGGATGTTTTATAGACGGTACTGTTGGCTTGGGCGGTCACAGTGAGGCACTTTTGGACGCATATCCAGAGTCTCAAGTGTTGGGTATCGATCTAGATGGGGAAGCTCTTGCGGCGGCTGAGAAAAAACTCTCACGGTTTAGTGCAAGGTTCCTTCCTATAAAGGGTAGTTACTGTGATGTTGTGGGTATTTCTAGGAGAGAGGGCGTTGGTGGTGTTTCTGGGGTGCTGTTGGATCTTGGGTTGTCCTCGTTACAGCTAGATACTCCTTTGAGAGGATTTAGTTTCAGGAGGGATGCGCCTTTGGATATGCGCTTTGGGGATTCTGGGGATGTTACTGCTGCGCAAATTGTGAATAGCTATCCCCAAGATGAATTAGCAAACCTGATTTTTGCCTATGGAGAAGAGCATAGATCGAAAAGAATATCTGCTGCGATAGTAAGGGACAGGCCTATTATGACCACTTTCCAACTTGTTACAGCCATTGATTCTGCTGTTGGTAATCGAAGAGGACGGATACATCCAGCTACTAAAACATTTCAAGCTTTGAGAATTGCAGTGAATAATGAACTGGACAATGTAAAACATGGATTGGGAGAGGCAATAAAAGTACTTAATGCGGACGGACGATTGGCGGTTATAAGCTACCACTCTTTAGAGGACAGGATAGTTAAATTTTTTTTTCGGGAGCAGGCTTCGTCTTGCTTATGTCCAAGAGAGGTTATGGTCTGTGAATGTGGGCATAAACCTTCGGTAAGGTTGATCAACAGAAAAATTATGAGACCAAACAAGTCAGAAATTGAAGCTAATGCTAGAAGTAGAAGTGCCCGCTTGAGGGTCGCAGAAAAAATTTAGGGGATCAGTTATGGCCAACGGAAAATATATGGCACAGAACGATGTAATCACGGCTATTGACGTAGGAACTACTAAAATATGCACCATTGTTGCTCAAAAAGTTAATGGTGAATACCCAGAAGTTATCGCCCATAGCGTCGTAACATGCTCGGGTCTCAAAAAGGGAAATGTTGAAGATATTACTTTAACTTCAGAAGCTATTCGGCAAAGCCTGTATGAGGTTAGAGGCAAGACAGAGATTCCTATACGCTCCGCTTATATTGGGATAACTGGAGCTCATGTCACCTTTGATAACAGGGTAGATCATCTTGACGGTGTTGGTCGGCATGGGGTAATTACAGCCGACGAGGTAAGCAAGATACCTGATCTGGTTACAGCGGGTGCAGAAACTTATGGGCGAGAGATAATCCATGCTTTACCTAAGACTTATCGAGTTGATGGGCATAACGGTATAAATAATCCTACGGGGATGCACGCTGAAGGTGTTGAAGTCGTATCACATGTTGTTAGCGCTGGGTCTTCATTTGTGAGAGATCTTGAAACGGCAGCCACTAGTGCAGGATTAAAAGTCAAAGGTATGGTTTTAGAGCCACTCGCTAGCAGTGAAGCGATACTGACGAGCAAAGAAAAGAATAAAGGTGCTGCTATCGTAGATATTGGCGGAGGCACAACGGATATAGTTGTTTTTAAAAAAGGGACTATTGACTACACATCTGTTATACCAGTTGGTGGGTATCAATTTACTAATGATATCTGTGTTACTTATAACACCTCTTACCAAGATGCAGAGAAAGCAAAGCTTCAATATGCCAATACTGAGCCGGCATATATTGATATGAGAGAAGAGATTTCACTGCCTGTCGCTAATGCAAATTCCAGTACTACGATTTATAGGAGAGAGCTTTGCCAGTTAATGAGGGAACGAACTCTTGAATTAATACGACTTATTGACCTCAACCTTCAGCAAGCTGGTCTTAGACAAGACCCTAATGACACTGTTGTGCTCACAGGGGGGGCCTCAACCATGCCGGGTTTTTTTGATATGGCCAAGCAATTTATTCCAAATTGCAACATTCGAATGGGTGTGCCAGATCATCTTTCCGGTATGTCAGAAGAATTGCAGGCTCCCCCTTATTCAACTGGTGTGGGGATTCTTCTGTATGGATTCAGACAGGAAATAGCGGCTATGAAAGCTGAAATTGCCCAGGTTAGAGGTACTCGATCTTCTGGTGCAAAAAATGGGGTTTTAGGAAAAATCAAAGGGATGTTTAACTAGTAGATTTATTGGTAACTATTGCTACGGAGGATGATATGACTATTAATGGCAGGGAACTCGAAGGGGTTGCGAAGATCAAGGTTATTGGTGTTGGGGGAGGGGGATCAAACGCGGTTTCTCGCATGTTTAGAGAACGTGTTTCAGGAGTGGATTACATCGTTATGAACACTGATGTGCAAGCTCTCATGGGTAGTGATGTTCCAGTTAGGATCAGGATTGGTGAGCAGCTTACAGAAGGAATGGGTGTGGGTGGAAATCCTGATAAAGGAGCGGCTTCAGCAGAGGAGAGCAGAGAAGAAATCTACGAAATTATGCGTGATTCGGATATGATTTTTGTAGCTGCCGGCATGGGAGGTGGTACGGGTACAGGGGCAGCTCCGGTTATTGCAGGAATTGCGAGAGAGACCGGTGCCTTGACTGTTGGGGTGGTTACTCGGCCTTTTTCCTTTGAAGGTAATCGCAGATCTAAGCAGGCTCAGGAAGGTATCGATAAGCTTCAGACAAATGTGGATACTCTTCTTGTAATACCAAATGAAAGGCTTAATGTTGTTGCAAAGGAAGAGGTTACTGCCGAAAATGCATTTAAATTAGCTGATGATGTATTAAGACTAGGAGTGCAGTCAATAACAGAGTTAATAACAAACGCGGGGGATATTAACCTAGATTTTGCGGATGTTCAGAGCATTATGAGAGACGCCGGGCCTGCGTGGATGTCAATTGGATATGGATCTGGGGAAGGTCGGGCTAGAGAAGCGGCACAGCAGGCAATAACTAATCCGCTTATGGATGTCTCTATTGAGGGAGCGACCGGTGTATTGTTTAATATTTCAGGCGGTAGTGACCTTAAGCTAAGTGAGCTGCATGAAGCTGCCGAAGTAATTCAACGTGTGGTTGATCCCGATGCAAATATCATTTTCGGTATGACGACGGATCCCAAAATGGAAAGCGAGATTAAATTAACAATTATTTCTACTGGTTTTCCGACTACTGAAACTTTGATACAGCGAGACATAGAAAAAACAGTTGCTGCTGCTCAGAGGGTGGCGGGTAACGAAGATTCGTTGGACTTACCTCCATTTTTGAGAAGAAACCTTGGCGGATTTTCTGTGGGTGGTGCAATGCCAAGCCAGAATGGTCATTCTGATTGATGACAGGAAATTTACAATAAAAAAGGTTGAAATTTAATAGCTCGGTGTTGGATCTTTGATGGTTTGGCACCGAGTTGATTTTTTGAGTAGCATAAAAAATACGATTTGATTTCTACAGCATAAATTTTGTTCAGTCGAAGCTTTTGAAAATGTGAATACGTCTTCAAATTTATATCGGTTTTTATATTTGTGCCTGACCAATTGGTATCTTGTCTGAATCTGTAAAAAACTGGTCCCTTTTTTGCCTTGAGAGGTTTATTGACACACCTCAATATGTGGTGTAGATTCGGATTCTCTACACGATAGATAGTGTGTTTCGGTCCGCTCATTAATGTATTTAGTGGTGTTCGATTATCCCGAGAAGAGGTTTTTCTCCTGGATTATGTATTGCCCATTTTGTAATAACGACAATTCTAAGGTCATCGATTCCAGAGACTCAGCAGATAGCGTGCGTCGTCGGAGAGAATGCCTAAGGTGCGGTCTTAGATTTACCACTTATGAAAGGGTTCAAACTAGAGCTCTTCTTGTTGCCAAGCGTGATAGTCGTAGAGAGGAATTTGATAGAGAAAAATTGTGGGCAAGCGTTAAAAGTGCATGTGCTAAAAGGCCCCTTCCCATTGGAAGCATCGATAAGGTGATTGACGAAATAGAAACCCAACTTGCAAATGCTGGCAGAGCAGAAATTCCCTCCAGAGTGATAGGTGAGTTGGTGATGGATAGATTGAGAAATTTAGACCGAGTTGCTTACATAAGGTTTGCAAGTGTTTACAGGGATTTCAGAGATATAGAGAGCTTCAAAGAGGAAGTGGAAGCGTTACTGGATCCTGGACAGCCTGATGAAGAGAGTAGCCAACTCTCTTTTCTTGAAGATGATGAGCTTACTGTTCCTGGTAAGAGGCGAAGAGGAAGGAAGCCAAAGAGAAAGGTTACTGATCCTGGGAACTAACAGTGGTGAGCTACAGATTGTTTGGTACAAATGTTCTAAATCTGGTAGTCTTACCTTCTATTTTACGGTCTAAATCTTTAGTACCTGAAAGTTGTAGTAAATAAGAACATAGTAGAGAGGTGAGGAGCTTATGGCTCAAGAAACGATTTTTGGTGATGGAAGCGGGGACGTTATCGACGAGGTGGTTAAAGCCCTTGAGTCCGCGGGTGTAACAGGTGATGTTGCAGCCGCTGTTACCAATAACTTAAGAAATGGGGGTATAGAGGTTGTGGATGAGGAAATTGATGACGGATTGTCCTTGTCTGAAAACGCTAGGTTTATCATCGAAAAACGTTATATTCGTAGAGGTGATGATGGAGAGCCTGTAGAAGATGTTGAGAGGTTGTTCAGGAGGGTTTCCGGAGCAATTGCTTTGGGTGAACCGGAGACTAAACGAGCAGAGTACGAACAACGCTATTATGAAAAAATGTCGACACTGAAGTTTTTGCCGAATTCACCGACTATAGTGAATGCTGGTACAGGAAGAGGTTGCCTTTCTGCCTGTTTTGTGGTTTCTCCTGAGGATAACATTGAGTCAATTATGAAAGTTGCTAATGACGCGGCTATGATTGAGAAATGGGGAGGTGGGATAGGGTTCGGGCTCTCTGACCTCCGTCCCAAAAAAGATAAGATTTCCACTACACATGGTCAGGCCTGTGGCCCTATAGCTGTTATGAAACTCTATTCATCTGTCGGGGCAACTCTGACTCAAGGTGCGTTTAGACTTGGAGCTCACATGGGTCAGTTGATAATTTCTCATCCTGATATAGAAGAATTTATACATTGTAAAGATGACGACGAGACTCTTCAGAATTTCAATATATCTGTTCAAATCACAGATGAGTTTATGAAAGCTGTGGATAATAATGAGGACTTTGCTCTAGTCACACCTCGGGATACTGGAGGAGGTCCTGTAAACGAAGTAGTCGCTACCGTGAAGGCTAAGGATCTCTGGGATGATATAGCTGAGTCGGCGTGGAAAACCGGGGATCCAGGGGTTGTTTTTGTCGATAGGGTGTGGGAGACAGCTCCCAATCCACAGATGGGAAAAATAAAGACTAGTAACCCGTGCGGAGAAGAGTTTCTCGAAAATTATAGTAACTGCTGTCTTGGCTCGATAAACTTGGATCTTCATATAAATGGGACTGATTTTGATTGGGAATTATTGGAAGATACTACTCGGACAGCTGTTCGTTTCTTAAACGATGTGATTGAGGTTAATTCTTTTCCTTTGGATAAGCTGAGGGAGGTCAATCTTGATACACGACGGATAGGGCTTGGTGTAATGGGATGGGCTGACTCACTTGTACGTCTTGGGTTGTCATATGATTCAGAAGAAGCTTTACAGCTCGCGGATAAACTTGGAGCTTTTCTTAACTCCACCGCATGGGATGAGTCAGCGAGGATTGCGGAAGAGCGTGGGCCATTTCCGCAGTATGAGAATTCTGCATTGAAAGAATGGGGGATGCCACCTGTACGTAACTCAAGTGTCATAACTATAGCACCGACAGGAACTATAAGTCGTATAGCAGGTTGCTCAAGTGGCATAGAGCCTCATTTTGCTATGGCATGGTGGTCTAATATACTTTGGACTGATCACGAAGGTACGAGTTCTAAGTTACTCGATTCTCCATCCTCTGTTTTCCAGAGTTTGCAAGAGGCTCTTGGTACGGAAGATGAAGCTAAGAGAATCCTCGAAAAGATCATTGAAGATCCAGATAACGCAGAAGCAATTATGGGTGATCATGGATTGGATGCCACAGTTTATCGGACTGCTATGAAGATTTCTGCTGAAGCACATATCAAGATGCAGGCGATATGGCAGAAACATGTTACAAATTCGGTTTCTAAAACGATTAATTTACCTAACTCGGCTTCTGTACAAGATGTTAAGGATGCCTACAGACTTGCATGGGAAACGGGGTGTAAGGCAGTAACTGTATATAGAGATGGATCTAAGTCGATGCAGGTTTTGGAGACAGGGGCGTCTAGGGAAGATGAAGAGACTCAAGAGGATCATTTGAAGGTTCCTCGTCAAAGACCTGTTTCTGTCATGGGTGTAACAGATAGAGTTAGAACAGGCCACGGGACAATGTTTGTAAATCTAACATTTGATGATGATGGACATCCTTTTGAAGTCTTTGCTCATTTGGGCAAGGCAGGTGGATGTGATTCTGCTTATTTAGAGGCGATTGCTCGTTTGGCTTCGTTGGGACTAAGGTCTGGAATTGATCCTGGCCAGATTGTTGATCAACTTAAAGGAATAACGTGTGATCCTGCATGGGATGGAGGAACTTTAGTTAGATCAGCCCCAGATGCTGTTGCGTTAGCATTGAGTAGGCATTTGCTAGAAGAGGGAGCAGGTAGTGGCACCACCACCATGGCAGGAAGTTCGTCTCAATTAGGATTATTTCCCTCTTCCGTAGAATCGACTAGTGATGGTGATAACGACAGGGGCGATTCAATTAATGTTCCTACAGGGGCTAAGTGTCCCGAATGCTCTGGATATTTATTGCATCAAGAGGGTTGTTTGAGTTGTCCTGACTGTGGCTACAACAAATGTGAATAATTATCTATTGGTCTAGAGGTTATTGTCTATTATAAAGGGGTCACTCTCGTTTTATTCCTGAGAGTGACCCCTTTATAATTTACTCAAATTATCTGTTCAATCGAACTTAAGGAGAAATTTTCATGAGGGACAGACCTTATCTTGCGATAACCATGGGGGACGCTGCAGGTATTGGTCCGGAGGTTACCGCAAAGACTCTTATTGAAGAGGAAATATATCAAAAGTGTCGTCCTTTTGTTGTCGGTAATACTGAAGCTATGAATGACGCTTTGAAAATAATTGGTTCAGGGATAAAGGCGAGGCCTGCAAAATCACTTGAAGAGATCAATGGAGACTATGGTGTTGTTGACGTACTAGATCTTGGGAATCTAGATTTTGCCGATATTCAATACGGGTCCCTTTCGGCTGATTCAGGCAGAGCTTCAGTAGAGTGGATCCTAAAAGCGGGTGAGCTTGCGGCCTCTGGGGCCGTTCAGGCGATAAGTACAGCACCAATTAACAAGGAAGCTTGCAGCCTTGCTGGCTATAAAGATATAGGCCATATGGAGATATTTCAGCGCCAGACTGGATCTGACCAAGTTGCAACCATGTTGATGTCGGGTGTTCTACGTGTTGTACACCTTACGACCCATAGGTCTCTTAGAGTGGCCTGTGACTATGTAACTAAAGAGAATGTACTGGCGAAGTTAGTCTTAACTAATGAGTACTTCAAAAAGTGGGGCTGGTCGAATCCAAGAATAGGTGTTTCTGCTCTTAATCCTCATTCGAGTGACGGAGGTCTTTTGGGAGATGAGGAGGAGCTCCAAATAACTCCAGCAGTTGAGGAGGCTCAGGCTTTAGGCATTGACGCCGTGGGCCCTGTTCCTGCAGATACTGTCTTTAATCAAAACATAGATGGGAAATTTGATGTCTGTTTAGCTATGTATCACGATCAGGGTCATATTCCTATCAAGGTTTATGATTGGCAGAGAAGTGTGAGCGTTAATCTCGGCTTACCCTTTGTTAGGACATCGGTTGATCATGGTACCGCTTTTGACATTGCNGGTANAGGAGTAGCAGATCACNTNAGTATGATGGAATCAATAAAGGTAGCTATGTCGATAGCGAGTGATGAAATTCTNCCTTAGGNNGTATTTGNAATAAANAAGNGAGTAGTAGAATAATAAGTATGGATATCTCATTTGTTGGTGGCGGTGTTATGGCTGAGGCNCTTNTGAAGGGCNTANTTAATNCTGNCCTCTCGAATCCTGGTGAATTGACCGTTAGTGATCCCTTGGNNGAACGGAGACTCTATTTAGAATCTGAGTATGGGATAAACACTGTGGAGTCAAATAGTTCTATTGTTGATGGGAATGGAATTGTAATCCTTGCTGTTAAGCCACAGATTCTTCCTTATGTATTGTTAGATTTAAGTGGGAAGATTTCTGATGCTAGGTCTGTGGCATCGATTGTGGCTGGTGCTACCTCAATGACGATAAGAGAAGGATTGTCACATAATGCCGTAGTCAGGATAATGCCAAATACTCCCGCTCAAATTGGAGAGGGGATGTCGGTTTGGTATTCGACAGGTGGTGTCGCGGAATCGGACAAATCATTCATAGGCAAAATGTTACGCACGCTTGGAGATGAGGTGTATGTGGAGGACGAGAAATTTGTTGACATGGCAACTGCTTTGAGTGCAAGTGGGCCGGCGTACGTGTTCTTATTTATCGAATCTCTTATAGACTCTGGTGTCTATCTTGGAATGTCTAGAGATATGGCAAGAAGGCTAGTTTTACAGACTGTTTTGGGTAGTGCGGAGTTGGTTAAACAAAGTGGCAAACACCCTGCAGAATTAAAAGACATGGTTACTTCTCCAGGAGGAACCACTATTGAAGCATTAGTTTCAATGGAAGATGAAAGATTCAGAGCCTCAGTGATAAAAGGTGTGAGAGCTGCCTATGATCGATCCCTTGAACTAGGTGGATAGGAGGTGGGTATTCAGTTTGTAGGACATTTTTTGAATATACTTGCTACTATTCTCTACTTTGGAATTTTGGCAAGGGTTCTTTTATCTTGGATAAAAGTTGGGCCCGATAATTTTTTAATGCCTTTTTTGAGACTTGTATTCGCGGTTACAGAACCAATTTTGGGTCCTATAAGAAGAGTGCTGCCCCGGACCGGCACGTTTGACTTTTCGCCTATTGTGGCCTTGATTTTGCTTCATGTAGTTAGGACGTTAGTGTCTAAAGTATTTGCCTAAGTTAGGTCGCTATTATTGTCTGAAGAGTTACTTCTCCCGCTGAAGCAACAAATACTGAACCATCGTCTAACATCACATTCAAAGATCCATTTTCATTAATAGACTTTGCTGTTCCTTTAATACTTGGTCTATTGGTGCTAGGAAAAGAAAGAGTTATGTTCTTTCCGATAGTGTTTAGGCGTGTCTCCCACAATTTTGTCAGTGATTGTCCCTTTTTTAACATGCAGTAGTAATGGTCTATTCTTTGCAACAGGGTTCTAATAGTGAAGTTCCTGTTCACATTTCGCCCATGAATATTCCTAAGGCTAGTGGCGATTTCTGAGATTTCTGCATTTTCAGAAGTATCCATATTCACGTTGAGCCCTATTCCTATTATTGAAAAGTCAACGTCCGACCCAGATATTTCTGACTCGATAAGAATCCCGCAAAGTTTTTTGCCAAATACTTGTATGTCATTGGGCCACTTTATCTCTACTTTGGTACTCGATAATTGTTGCGAAGTGTCGGAAGCTGCTAGCGCTGCAATCATATTGAGGGACGGAAGTTGTGACATTTTCGGCCGGACTAGTATGGATGCTTGTATATTTGTCCCCTGTTGAGACACCCAACTTCTTTGGAATCTACCTCTTCCTGACCCTTGATGATTGGCCGATATAACAGTTCCTTCAGGAGCGCCTTTTCGGGCTAGGTTACGGCAATCATCCATTGTGGAACCGGTCTCATTAATGTGGTGGATAACACGACCGATGATCAAGAAAATGTCTCAGGTAATTCGTTGGCGTTATTAGGTGTTAAAAATACCTCTACAATGCAACTTCCCGATACCCAATCGTCAATCACCATATTTTTTCTTTCTTGAAATTCAGTTCCATCTTGAATAATTTCCAACGCTAGGTGTCGGTTTTCTTTCGCAAGTATAGGATTAGCTATCGCTGGGATATCGATCGTTTCAATCTCTTTAATGTGGAATGTAAATTCAGGATTATCAATCAGATTCGCGTACCAGCTTCTGCGACCTGGTCTGGAGGCTATAAAAATTCTACCTTGCAGGTAGTGTGCCCAAATTTCTATGCGCCTAGCAAGGGTTGTTTTTCTGCCTCGTGTGGTGATATCCACGACCATATCGTGTCGGAGCAATCCGATAATGTTTTTATCAATTTCACACATATTGCCGTCGGATGCTAACACATCATTTGATATAAAACAGGTTGTCGAACTTGCTAAGGATAAATGTGCAATCTACAATGGTGTTTGCGCCTTGTGTCTGTGCCTGTTTAGGCACAGAAATGTTTTTAGCAAAGCGCTGACTTATATATTGATAGCTTTAGGAGGAATTCTGATGAAAGTACTTGATGCTGTGGCGCGTATTCTTCGCGAAGAAGGAGTAAAGTGGGCGGGCTGCTTTCCTTCAAACAATCTTATTGAGTCTATTGCCGAAGCGGGTATTAATCCGATCATGTTCAGGCAAGAACGCGGAGCAGCAATGGCTGTTGATGGTTTCAGCCGCATGAGAAACAGGGAAGAATTTGGTGTTCTAATAACTCAAGGTGGACCGGGATCGGAAAACACAATGGGCGGTTTAGCTCAGGCCTATGCAGATAATGTTCCAATTCTCTATTTGCCTGGGGGACCCGCAGTAGATCAGAGATCGGTGAAGCCGAATTTTTCTCCGGCACGTACATACGCTTCTGTTTCAGTCTCTGCTGAAGTTTTGTACCAACCAGCTCAAGTAGCATCGGTAATGAGACGTGCTTTTCATGCATTGAGGAATGGTAGACCTGGCCCCGTTATTGTAGAGATACCTGCAGATGTGGGGGAAATGGATGTTGATGACGCCATAATTTCGGCGTACACCCCTCCAAGGAGGTATAGATCTGCCCCAGCATCTGAAGATGTAACTAGAGCTGTTGAGTTACTTCTTTCTGCAAAGAAACCGGTGATTTGGTCAGGCATGGGAACTCTCATGGCTGATGCCTCAGCTGAACTCACAGAATTTGCTGAATTAACAGATATTCCTGTCTATTGCACAATGCCTGGGAAGTCGGGTTTTGACCAGAGGCATCCACTGTCCCTGGGATCTGGTAGTGGAGCGACAAGTCTTGAGGCTAGAACTTGGCTTCAGGAGTCAGATGTACTTTTTGGTGTGGGCACGAGTCTTACACGAACAAGTTACGGTCAACCAATTCCAGATGGCAAAATAATGATTCACAATACTGAGACTATTGCTGATCTCAACAAGGATTTCAGCGTCGATTGTGGCCTTGTTGGCGATACCAAGATAACTCTTAAAATGCTCGTTGAAGAAGTGAAATCTCAAATAGGCAACGAGGGGAGGAAAAATTCCACAGGTGTGCAGGATGAAATAAAAGCTGTTCACGATGATTGGATGTCGAAGTGGAATGATGTATTAGAAACTGATGAAACTCCCATAAGCCCTTATCGGGTTGTGGGAGAGCTCATCAAGGTATTGGACCAGGAAAACAGTATCGTGACCCACGATGCAGGGGCTCCCCGCGACATTATCATGCCTTTTTACCCGGGCACAGTTCCTCATAGTTATGTAGGTTGGGGTAAAACTACTCATTTAGGCTACGGTATTCCGTTGATGACAGGAGTTAAAATAGCCTGCCCTGACAAATTCTGCCTGAATATCATGGGAGACGGAGCGTTTGGTATGTCAGGTCTTGATATTGAAACTTCAGTGAGATCAGGCGCAGCAATCACGACTATCGTATTAAACAACGGTGGTATGGCGACTTATCCTGGTGGATATCCCACAGCCCGGGAGTCTTTTGGAACAACCTATATGACAGGTGATTATTCTAAAATTGCAGAAGGGTTGGGTGCTGTTGGAATCACGGTTACTAAACCTGAAGATGTTGCCGGGGCTCTAGAACAAGCTAAACAACTGAATGCAGAAGGGAAAACCGTTTTGATAGATGTTCACTCTAATTTGGAAGATCGGCGTTCCAATTTTTAGAGCTGTTTTGATGCATGTAATATAAAGCGAGAGGAAGCCGTAAAGGCTTCCTCTCGCTGTTCTCTCTAGTCGGTGGTCTTTGAGACAATTTTGCAGTGTGTTTGTATCCGTCAGGGTATGTTGAGTTAGTGCCACAAGATGAAATTTCCAATGCAGAGAAACCCAATAAAAATAAAAGCCCTTATTATTCTTTTATTGGCAATTCTTATAGCTGGATTTACTACATTTTTGGCCATTGGTATTTTGGGCACATCAACAGCTACTGGTCGTAGCGGGAAAGAACTTATTGGGAAGAAGACACCTTTTTTCGTCGCTCCCAAGGTAGGAGGTCAGTTAAT
>NZSI01000014.1:0-31834 GCA_002696685.1 Chloroflexota bacterium
AGAATAGTTACTCGTACACCCCTTTCGCCGTAGTCTCGAGATTTATTAGTGACATAAATTCTGTCATTTTCAGCTACAAAGGAATCACTAGGATATTCGAATCCTCTACCTTCCATAGCAACTATGCCGAGGGTTAAATAGTAATCTAGAGGGATGGTTTGTACGGGTTTCATTTTTTAGCTCAATTGAATATTTGCTTTTCTATGGTCTTAGGACATCTGAAACTCTCGCGTTGAACCTATTAACCTTATTACACCAGATATTTTTTCCCGGTCTTCTTCCACTCCATATGCGAAATCTGTAACTGCGGTCTTGGAATTTTCAGAGAGCCTTAGGAATCCCAATTGTGTTAGACATTCATCCACAATCTCTTCTGGAGTGGAGTTTTCACCGATTACTTCTTCAACCGTATCTATTAGTTCCTTTATTCCCGCATTGTCTTGGTTTCCCAAAAGTTCTGAAGCAAAATTTATTCTTTCGATTAAGGAGCCGGTATTAACCCATTCTTGTCCCTCGTGCCACCCTTCCACACTTGGTGGGTTATTGAGCTCCTGTCCCATCCATCCAATCTGCCTGTACCTGGGAATCATATCTCTGTCTGGTATCTCAAATTCTCTTGAAAGTTTTAGGAGGCCTACTGCAAATTCAGCTGGGCCTTTTACCTTTTTATACCTGGCGTTGTTTGACTTGAAATAATCGGAATTGAATAAATAAGAAAGCATTCCTGCAATATTGTGGTCTGTGTCAAAGTAGGCCTTAACCAATTCGTCGATAGCTTGCTCATCCCTGGGTGGTACCTCATTCCAGGAAGGAACAGGAACTTCATCTGCAACGAAAAAGTGGTAAAGATGTCTTGCTATAAATTTAGCTGTAGTTTCCCGATTGCATATGACTTTTATAATGTCTTCTCCGTTGAAATTACCCTGATGGCCCAAAAACTCCTTGGTCTGATCATCGTGATCGTCAGGTAGATACTTGAAATGATAGGCTATTCGGCCGTAGGGCCAGTCTGAATCTCTTTTGGAACGAACCATCATGTATTCGGTGTTCCCAATTGTCCATCCAGTGAATGCCTTTGCGCACTCTTTTATGTCATCTTCTGAATAATTTCCTACTCCCATGGAAAAAAGTTCTAATAGCTCACGGCCCCAGTTTTCATTTATTGAATTCTTGTGATTTTCTTGGTTATCTAACCAGACAATCATTGCCGGATCCTTGGCCAGGCGGAGGAGTAGATCATCAAAGCGACCTAATCCATGATCTCTAAACATCTCTATTTGGTCTGACAGTACCCTTCCATTAATAACTTTGGGCACCCCAGTTGCAAAAATTCCATGCCAGAAAAGAGTCATTTTTTCCTTTAAAGGGGTATCAGAACTCATCATCCTGTATATCCAACGCCTGGCTGAGCCTGGGGCGTTTATCATTCCCGAGGCTTCGCCATCGAATCGTCTCACCAGATAGTCTCCCATCCAATTTGTTTCTTTGGGAGTTACTAAAGTTTCTACAACCTCTTCGTATGAGTACTTTCCATAATCTTCTAACTCGCGGCGAGTCGCCCCAAAGCCGGCTCTTCTAATCAGGTGTGATAGAAGTTCTAATTCGTTATCTTCTATTTTTTCCATATTATCTCCCGCTGGTTGCCAGGTAAATTACGGCTTTTCTATGAGAAATTCCAAGACATTTATAAAAAATTATCTTAGTGTTCCCCAATCCTTACCCTTTTTTATCTCAATTGTTACAGGGACATCAAGTTCAATCGATGAAGGCATTAGTTCGGATAGAACCGATTCCAATTGTGGAATTTCTTCGTCAGGAACCTCAAAAATCAATTCATCGTGTACCTGCAAAATCATAAGTGACTGCATATCGGATTCTTGAAGTTGTTTTTGAATCCTAATCATTGCTACTTTAACTAAGTCAGCGGCGGTACCCTGTATGGGCATGTTGATCGCTGCACGCTCGGCCTGACTTCTAATTCTAAAGTTGCGAGCGTTTACATCTGGCAGGTACCTTCTTCTTCCTAGGAGAGTTTCCACATACCCGGATTCTCGGCAACCTGCTTTTACCCCATCAAGGTACTTCTGAATACCAGGGTATTTTTCAAAATAAGTATCTATGAATTTTTTTCCTTCTTTTTGTGTCAAATCTGTTTGACGGGATATGCCGTGGGCACTGAGCCCATAGATGACTCCAAAGTTAAGTATTTTTGCAATTCTCCGCATTTCTGGTTTGACTTCTTCAATAGGGATTTCATTTACCAAAGCGCTTGTTGCGCTATGTACGTCTTCGCCATTGTGGAAAGCTTTTGTCAGACCTGGGTCTTTTGAAAAATGGGCCAGTACTCGGAGTTCAATTTGGGAATAGTCTGCGGCCACAAGTGAGTGTCCTTCTCTTGCTATGAAGGCTNNCCTAACGCGCCTTCCCAATTCGCTACGGACTGGGATGTTTTGCAGATTAGGNTCGTTACTTGATAGACGGCCTGTCGTAGTTCCTGTCTGTCNATATGAGGTATGAACTCTGCCTGTGTCANCGTTCANCATGTTNGGGAGTGCATCNATATATGTTGANTTGAGTTTAGATAGTTCTCTGTGNTCCANAATTCTGTNTAAAATTTCATAGGATCTTGGATCTGAATCTANGGATTNNCCCCGGTCTAGTAATCCCTTCAGATCATCTANTGATTGAGCGTCGGTCGAAAATCCACTTCTCGTTTTTCTTGTNGGAGGTAGTTTCAGTTCTCCGAACAGTATTTCACTGAGCTGTTTGGGAGAGTTTAAATTGAATTCATGTCCTACCAGNTCAAACATAGNACTTTGGATTTCNTGAAGCTGACCTCCNAGGGTGATAGACATCTCNGATAGTATTTTCGTGTCTAGGGATACTCCGTTACGTTGCATCTGGACNAGTACAGGGATGAGAGGAATTTCTACCTCCTCAAATAGCNTAGATATATTCTTATTTTCAAGTTCTTCTTTCATNACGCCGTAAAGTTTTTGTGTGAAATCGGCATCGGCAGCAGCATAGGGAGCTGCTTTTTCTATCGGAACTTCCGCCATGGTGATTTGGTTTTTCCCCTTGCCTATAAGNTCTGTTATGGGNGTCATCTCAACACCAAAGCACTCTAGGGCAAGTTCTTTTAGCCCAATATTGCGCCGTCCACCCACATGTGCGGCTATCATGGTGTCAAATTGGAGT
The DNA here is from genome assembly GCA_002696685.1 of Chloroflexota bacterium. The sequence goes on from NZSI01000014.1 coordinate 3,199, forward strand.
CCTTTGACTTTCACCCCTGCTTGCTCCATGACTGTTACGTCAAAATTGGCGTTATGGGCTCTGACAGGAATATTAGGGTCTTCAAAGACGGGTCTCAGACTATTCAGCACGGCTTCTTTAGGCAGTTGNCCTGATTCATTATGTCCTATCGGCAGATACCAATTAGNTCCATGTTCGGTAGAAAAAGATATTCCTACCAATTGGCAGGTTATTTGATCCGTGGAGGTAGTTTCTGTATCAAAAGAAAATCCACTAACGGAATTTATTTCTGTTATCAAGCGTTGAAGGTTTTCATTAGTTGTTGCCAGCTCAAATTTCGTGGCTTCGGTAGTCGGCTGTTGAAATAATGACATTTGTCCGGGGCCAAGATCGACTGAGGTGTCGGAGTCAGGGGGTAGGGTTCCAGGTAATCGTGGAATCACGGACAGAAATTCTAATTCACGGAGGAAATCTATTACTTCTTCTCTGTTGTAATCACCGAAAGATGCTGAATCCAGATCAAGTTTTATCGGGGCTTCTTTTACGATAGTAGTTAATGTTTTACTTCTGAAAGCAAGGTCTCTATTTTCCTCTAGTGCCTTTTTTGCTCCTGGAGGTTTAACAGTTTCGAGGTTGTCGTATATTCCCTCCAATGATCCATAGTCGGTCAAAAGTTTAATGGCGGTTTTGACGCCAATTCTGGGAACGCCCGGTATGTTATCTGAAGAATCCCCCTGTAATGCCTTTATTTCGGCCACAAATTCTGGGCCTAGTCCTCCAAATCTTTCTCTCACGGCTTGGATGTCATACAAGGATCTATTTTGTACACTTGAGCTCATCAAAACTCTTACTTTGTTTGTCACAAGTTGCAGGGTGTCAGAGTCACCGGTCAATATTAGAGTATTTATTCCTAGTTCCTCAGCTTGTTTGCTGATAGTTCCTATTAAATCGTCAGCTTCGAAACCCTTTAGTTCAAATATTGGGACTTTGAATGTGGACATGAGCTGTCTAACCCTGTCGAACTGCCCCCTCAATTCTGGAGGTGTTGGTGGCCTGTGAGCNTTATATTCATCAAACATTTCGTGTCGAAACGTAGGTGAGGGAAGATCAAAAGTAATGACTATATGGGATGGATTCCAGTCGGATAAAGATCTTATAAAGGCATTAATAAATCCGTAAACGGCCCGAACATCTTCCCCTGAAGAACTCACTGTGAGAGGTTGTTGGATGGCGTGGAATGAGCGGTGTATAAGGGCGTGGCCATCAATGACTATTAGCAAGTTTTCACCGGAAGTATTATTCAGATGAATTTCGGATGAACGGGTATTCATAGTCATTTACCCCAATAAATAACGATCCTGTATGAGGCAATTATACATAGNCATTTTGATTCATTTAATAGATGTGATTTCAGCGAACCACTCTATTGCTTCACTGTGGAACGTAGNGAATTTCCTTTTACTCTAATCTGATCATCTTCTGACATTTTCAATCTGTCTAGCATTTGGCCTTCCTTATTCAAGATGCATGGCGAATTCTACAATGCTTGTTGGAGTTTATTTTTAAATTCTAAGTTTCCATTATCTTCAAATTTAATTTCGAGTGTATTGTGGAAGGACAAAAAATCTCTCATAGAGGCAGCAACTTCAGAGATCATTTGTTCATCGGATCGGATTCCCGACTCGAGATGGAGTGATTTTATAATCATAGTGCTCGTTTTTCGGTCAAGTTTCGGATCAAATCTTCCTATCAAAGATCCCTTGTATAGGATGGGAAGGCAGAAATACCCCCACTTTCTCTGGCCTTTAGGTTTGTAACACTCCAGTATTTGAGTGAATGAAAAAATCCTTTTATCTCTCCCTTTTGCCCAGAAGAGACTGTCAAAAGGGGATAGAAAAGTGGTTCTATCAGAATTCATAGCACCATTGTCTGCCAATTCTAAAAAGTGAAGATTGTCTCTATGGATTAACAGACATATCTCTTCACCAGATTTATCCAGACCCATTATTTCGACAGCCTTACCTGATCGAATCATTTCCCTAACAAGAGGTTTGGAAGTTCCTTGTCTCATGTGAGTGTAGTCACCAACCTGGCTAGGGCTGCAAATTCCAGTCGCCTTTAAGGACATTTCAAGATCGTGGGTAAGAGTATCTTGCTCGCTGTAATTTTTGTCTCTGAATCTATCAGGGATGTGGGATTCGGTTAGGCCATACACTCTTTGAAAGTTAATTCTGTCCACTACCACTGTAATCCCAGAGTCGTTCAGATATTCCAAGGCTCTTTTACTGGGTTTCCAATTCCACCANGAACCTGGNTTTTTTTTAGTGTCGTCGAAGTCAGAGGNCTTGAGCGGTCCATTCGATTTGATTTTGTTCAAAACCTCAATGATCGCAGTCGAATTATTTTTTTCATTGGGCCAACTACGCCAGCGCCTCGTTTCTTTTTGAAAATGTTTCCGCATTATCGGAATTCTGTACTCGAATTCTTCTAGGGGAATTATGCAAGCAGCGTGGTACCAATACTCAAAAAACCCACGATTATTGCTGTAAGTCAGGTCATTTAGTAATTCCTCATCGTATGTCCCTATACGGCTCCAAAGAGCCAGAAAATGGCTTCTTTTAACCATTTGTAACGTGTCAATTTGAAGAGCCCGAATTTTTGAAACAACAGAGATTATGTTNTCGACAGTAGGTTTATTGGGGACAGTATTGGATAGCTGCTGACAATGCAGGATTACCTTTCTAATCGTTTCATTCGAATGCGTGGTCACACGCACTCTATACTCCTACGATATTTCGGCATTCTGCCAAAATGGCGTTGACCGAATCAAGAGATTTAGACTCCGCGTAAAGGCGGAGCAGTGGCTCTGTTCCAGAAAATCTGATCAGTCCCCAGTACCCATTCTCCAATACGTATCGATAACCATCTCTGGTATCAATATCTTTTACAATCATGTCCCCAATTTCTGTTGGTCTTGCTTCAGCCAAACGTGTCTCAATTTGCTTTCTCTCTTCAGGCTGGAAAGTGAGGTCAATTCGGTTGTAATGATGGGGCCCAACCAGGTCTATAAGGTCCAACACTAGGTCAGAAGGGTTTTTATCAGTTTTTACCATCATATCCAGAATCATTAGCGCGGATAGAATTCCATCTCTTTCAGGTATATGTCCTCGGAAGCCATATCCGCCACTTTCTTCTCCAGCAGCAATCGCATCTTCCTCTATCATTACAGGGCCAAGGTGTTTGAATCCCACTGGAGTATCTATTACCGGGACTTTGTGAAAGTCCCCTAGCTTATTTATCATGCAGGTCATGGTAATGGACCTAACAAGAGTCCCTTGCATCCCAAGATTTTCCAAGAGATGTTGGCATATCAAAGCGAATGTGTGGAGGGTTGATATGTAGTTCCCATCTTCATCGACCAAACCTAGCCTGTCTGCGTCACCATCTGTGGCTAAACCTACATCGCCGTTAGATTCCCAGATTTTTTCCTTAAGAGGTTCGAGGTTCTGATCAATTGGTTCAGGTTGCTTCATACCTGGGAAGGTTGGATCTATTTCATTTCTGATTTCAGTAACGTGAGTTGTTCCTCCTTCGACGAGTTGACGAATATAGCCAGATCCCGCTCCATACATGGAGTCTACAATTATATTGAGCCCTGCATTTCTAATACTTCTTAAGTCGACCAAACCAGCCACATGATTGAGATATAAAAGTTCTGGATTAACCCTCTCAACAAGACCGATTTTTTCAGCATTGGAGACTGGGATGCTTAAATATCGCTGTTTTGCTAAGACTGCATTAAGACATGTTTCTAGCTCAGATATGATCTCTTCTGAGGCGCTTCCCCCGTAACCAGGTTTAAACTTAAAACCGTTCCAGTCATAAGGATTGTGGCTTGCAGTTATAACGACTCCTGCTGCGCAGTCACGCCTTACCAGGTTATAGCTCACCACTGGAGTCGGAGCAGGGCGGTCGCATAAGATAACAGGTATTGAGTTACCTGCTGCTACCTCAGCAACAGCTTCAGCGAAGGCGGCTGAGTCGAGTCTTGTGTCATAGCCGACCATCAGGCCGTTGTCTGCGATTTCACGGGACTTCAAGTAGTTACAAACAGCTTGTGTGCATAACTTTACGTTTTCGACCGTGAAGTCATCCTCGGGTTTTGCCCGCCATCCATCTGTACCGAATCGGATAGACACATTCCGCTCCTATTTAAATTGTGGCTACCAGCTATCTTAATCGGACTCTAGCTATAGGCCCGCATCCTTGCCAATTGCATCTGACTTATTCGTTCTTTCCCAGGGTAGATCTAAGTCTGTCCTTCCAAAGTGGCCGTAGGAAGCAGTCTGCTTATATATGGGTCGTCTTAGATCTAGGTCCCTGATAATCGCTCCTGGACGTAGGTCAAAGTGGGTTTTTACAATGTTGTCAATATCTTCGTTACTGATGATATTGGTTCCAAATGTTTCGACTGATACAGAGATAGGTGCAGATACGCCGATTGCGTACGATATTTGTACCTCTGCTCTGGTTGCCACACCTGCCGCAACTAGGTTTTTGGCGACCCATCGGGCGGCGTAAGCGGCCGATCNATCCACCTTGGTAGGATCTTTTCCAGAGAAGGCTCCACCTCCATGTCGTGCCATACCTCCGTATGTGTCCACAAGGATTTTTCTTCCGGTTAGCCCTGTATCTCCAACTGGTCCGCCAATGACAAATCTCCCTGATGGATTGACTATGAACCGGGTGTCAATTAACAGATGCTTCGGAACTACTACCTTTGCAACCTTTTCAACTAGGTCTCTTTCAATTTCACTGTTGCTTATTTCTTCAGAATGCTGATTGCTTAGAAGCACTGTGTGTACTCTCTTAGGCTTGCCCTTTGAATACTCCACTGTAACTTGAGACTTCCCATCTGGTCTCAAGTATTCTAGCTCTCCATTTTTTCGCACCTCAGCTAGCCTTTGGGTAAGTCGATGGGAGAGTGCCATTGGCAGAGGCATTAATTCTGGAGTTTCGTCGCATGCAAAACCAACCATCATGCCTTGGTCTCCAGCTCCCAAACTTTCTACTTCATCTTCGGCGGCCTTGGCTTCTCGGGCTTCTAGGGCGGTTGTTACACCACCAGATATGTCAGAAGACTGCTCGTCTATGGCGACCATGACGCCACAGGACTTGTAATCGAATCCGTAAGCAGGGTCGGTATAACCGATTTCCCTTATTGTTTCTCTTACTAAAGAGGGGATGTCTACATATCCTTCCCTTATGGTGATTTCTCCCATTACAACTACCAGTCCAGTTGTACAGGAGACCTCACAGGCTACTCTGGCTTTTGGGTCTAGCTTAAGCATAGCGTCCAAGACTCCATCTGAAATCTGGTCGCAGATTTTGTCAGGATGTCCTTCTGTTACTGATTCAGAGGTGAAAAGGAACGAGGGGGACTCCATGAAACTGGAACTCATTTTGGGTCAACTCCTGGCTTATTGGGGTTATGGTTGCTGATATTAGGCGCTGTCTAAGTGCCCACGTCCCAACTGTTTAAGTACTTTTCCTGTTCATCGCTCAATTCATCTATTTCTACACCCATTGAAAGTAACTTTAACCTACCCACTTCGTTATCAATATCTCTCGGAACCACATATACTTGTTTTTCAAGGTTTTGGTATTCATTAGCCACAAATTCTGCTGACAATGCTTGGTCAGCAAAGCTCATGTCCATGACTGCCGAGGGATGCCCTTCGGCGGCGGAAAGATTAATTAGCCTTCCCTCTGCCAATAAGTTTATCCGACGCCCATCTGACATCGTGTATTGCTCAACAAAGGGGCGCACTTCTGTTTTACTGTCTGACAGTTTCTCAATCCCTTCTATGTCGATTTCCACATTGAAATGTCCACTGTTAGCGAGAACAGCTCCGTCCTTCATAACCTGTACATGTTTTGAATCAACTGCTTTCATACCTCCAGTGACAGTGATGAAGATATTCCCCAGTTTCGCAGCCTCTTCCATCTTCATTACCTGATGACCGTCCATTGCTGCTTCTAATGCTCGGATATGGTTGACTTCACAAACCACCGTGTTTGAGCCCATCCCTCTGGCTCGCATTGCCACTCCCCTTCCACACCATCCATATCCAATGATAACCACCGTTTTGCCTGCCCAAAGAATATTGGTTGCTCTCGTAATGCCATCCAGGGTGCTTTGGCCTGTTCCATATCTGTTGTCAAAAAAATGTTTTGTGTCTGCGTCATTGACTGCTATAACTGGGTATTTTAGTTTTCCTTCATCAGCCAAACTTTTTAGGCGTATCACACCCGTTGTTGTTTCCTCCATTCCTCCTATCACATTCTCTAAGAGATCATTACGATCTCCATGAAGCATTGCCACTAGGTCTGCGCCATCATCCATAGTCATATGTGGTCTTGTTTCCAATACTTTGTTGATGTGGTTGTAATACGTTTCTGTGTCTTCTCCCTTAATCGCAAAAGTTTTGATTCCATATTCTGAGACCAGTGCTGCGGCAACATCGTCTTGGGTGCTTAAAGGATTACTTGCACATAGCGCAATTTCTGCTCCTCCATCTCTGAGAGCGAGCATCAAATTTGCGGTTTCGGATGTGACGTGTAAGCACGCAGCAATTTTAAATCCTTTTAGAGGCATTTCTTCAGCAAAGCGGGCACGTATCTGTCTTAAAACCGGCATCTCCCGGGCAGCCCAGTTGATTCTTTTTATTCCGGCGGCGGCAAGAGATTGATCTAATACATCGCCGGAATGAGAATTAGTTGTCAACGCGTTTCTCCTATTAATTTAAAATCTTAATGGTCGTCGATTAATTTGTCTTCGTTGGAAAGCGGGTCAAAGTAGGTCATTCCTGCTATACCTCTGAACCGGTCATCAATTTCATTCGATACAAGAGATTCAAATCTGCCGCTACCAAAATTTTCGACGGCGTAAGAACCCATTACTGAGCCAACTACGGTTGCTCGTCGGAAACCTTCGGCTGACAAATCCCCCGATTCAGATAGGTATCCCATGAATCCCCCTGCGAAGCAATCCCCGGCTCCAGTTGGATCTTTAACTTCTTCTAAGGGAAAAGCAGGTGCAGAGAACGTATCTCCCTCGTTGAATACCAAGACTCCATGCTCTCCCTTTTTAACAACCACTACCTTGGGACCCATTTCTCTAGCTGACTTTGCGGCCGCTATGACACTCCGTTTCCCTGTAAAGCTCTTAATTTCATTTTCATCCATAAATAAGACATCTACCAAAGCCACCGTCTCGCGGAGATTTTCCACATGGTCATCAATCCAAAAGTTCATTGTATCCATAGCCACTAGTTTAGGTCTGGAATCCATTTGCTCTAGAACATTCATTTGTATAAGTGGGTCTATGTTAGCTAAAAAAAGATAGTCTGAATTTCTATGGTTGTCACTTATAACAGGAGTGAATTCAGCTAAAACATTCAGTTTAGTGTCAAGAGTATCCCGCATATTCATGTTATTGGGGTCGTATGATCCTGACCATCTAAACGTTTCCCCGGCTGTGGTTTCCATTCCTGAGATATCGACGCCTCTTGATAATAGATACTGTCTGTCACTATCTTGAAAATCTTGACCTACCACTGCCACTACGGCAACTTGGGTGAAGAAACTTGCTGCGATGGAGAAATATGTGGCCGATCCACCCAACGAATCAACTCGGGACTCTGTTCCTGCAGAGACCGTGTCATAAGCGACAGTTCCAACAACGAGCAAAGACACCTTTAAATATCAGTTCCTTGGCTGGTTGGATGCCCCTTTTCAATCCAAGTTGGAGTGCCTTCCTCAATGTTGTACAACCGGTCTGCTTCTATACCCATTGCGGCGGCCATCTCGCAGGCCAATCCACTTCTCACTCCAGCGGCACATATANAGAGAAGTTTTTTATCTTCAGGTAGNTCGTCTATTCTAGCTAGAATGTCNTCTACTGTTATAAAGATAGCCCCCTCTACATGNCCTTCCACATATTCGTCCAGTCTTCTGACATCAACAAATGCATANTCATCGTTTCCATGTAAGTCAGCTGCTTCATCAACGCTGATCCTGAAATATGGTTCACCCTCTACTTGCCTTGGCATCCTCTATCCCTCCAGTTTCATTGAATATATTTTTCGATTATTGGTTGTATTTTTCGTACGGAAGCGGTTTCTATATTTATTTCACTTATCAAGGCCTTTTCTAGACTTTCCTTACAGTTACAAGGCACTTCAACAGTGTTTATGTTTTCACATATTAGCCTAATTAGAGAGTTTGATATCAAGGTATTCTTTTTTAAATTAGCCACTACCAGATCGGCTGAGACTTCTTCTCTTTCAGGTCTCCAGCAATCATAGTCTGTCACCATTGCTAGTGTGGCGTAGCATATTTCTGCTTCTCTAGCGAGTTTTGCCTCAGGCAGCGCTGTCATTCCAATAATGTCAGCTCCCCATGATCTGTACAAATTTGATTCTGAACGTGATGAGAATTGAGGACCTTCAATTACCACTAAGTCTCCACCGTTGTGGAAGGTGGCGTCTATGTTTTGACAGCATCTGCGGATAAGTGCTCTCAAGTTGGGACAGTAAGGATCCGCGAATGATATATGGGCAACGATTCCATCCCCAAAAAAAGTGTTGCCCCTTGAAACGGCTGTAGTTCTATCGATTAATTGATCTGGAATTACCACGTCCAAGGGACTGATATTTTCTCTCAAGCTACCAACGGCGGAAACAGATATTATGTTAGCTGCACCTAAGGTTTTAATAGCGAATATGTTTGCTTGATAAGGTATCTCGCTTGGCAATAGGGAGTGATTCTTGCCGTGTCGAGGCATGAATCCAATTTTTATTCCGCCCAGCGAGCCAGTAATAATAGGATCACTTGTACCCCCAAAAGGAGTAGGAATATTGACCTCTTCAACTTGTTCGAGGCTTTCCAGTTTGTAGAGGCCGGAACCTCCAATAAACATGATATCTATCAACCAAATATCTCCAAAACTGTCACATTGCGTTATAAAAAAAGACTTCTCATCAAAGAGAAGTCCCGCAAAAAAATCAGCTCATAACTTCCCTCATTTTCCGGATGTTCTATCCGCTGGAATTGGCACCGTTTTCCTATATTTCACTAAAAAAATTAGGAGTCGGTTGCCGGGCGTCCAAGGGCCAGTCCCTCAGCCACTCGAAATAAGAGTATTTGTATTCAATTGTTAACCAAAAAATGGTACTAGAGTGACGAACAAACCGTCAAGAAAATATGAAGTCTGAGGATAGGAATCATAGTAGAANAATTCTTGCTTGCCCATTTGTGACTGATTTAAAGTTATAAGGCTAATTTCTGAACAAGTGTTTCGGAATATTTAAAGGAGAGCCAGTAAGAGGTTCCAGGTAATTCTTAAATTTATCTGTTGTATTACCTACACCTGCGAGTTCTATATCCAAAAATTCTCCAGGCATAAGTCTAACTTTACCTGCCACATTTTCGAGTGTTGCAGTTTTTAGTGAACATTCATAGATTGATCCTGGCTCCCTCTCTAAACTCATAATGATTCCCGTCTGTCCCGATTCCGCCCTCAAAGTTGCTTCTCGGCCTATTTTGAAAGCTTCAGCTGAATCTATATCTGAGACTGAATCCATCAGTGATCTTTGTATAGTTCCAGGTTTTTCGTACCTACATCTCACTCCAAGTTTTCTTGTCACCTGCTCTGCCAGGTACCGTGATGGACCTTCGTAGTAAGCATGCCCAAAGTCGTCCGTGAACCAAGGCTCAGTTTGTTCCCCTATAGTTCCATTGGTACCTTTCACGTTTTCAGCTAATACGGCAACTGCGTAGCCATGNCTCCTATAGGCCTGTTCCATTTGTATTAGGAATCTTTCTTCATCTAATGGTATTTCTGGCACGCCTATAAAATGAGGGGGATCAAAATCATCTCTTTTATAAAGACTTGCTGATGCTGCTAGCCATCCCGCGTCTCTACCCATAACTTCTATAATGGTAATTGGTGACGAAATGCCCATGGCCAATGCATCTCTTCCGGCGCCCAGGGTTGCTTGAGCAACAAACCGAGCAGAGGAACCATAACCAGGGCAATGATCTGTTTGGACAAGATCGTTATCGATCGTTTTGGGTATGTTTACAACGATTAAGTCGTATCCCATGGATTCAGCTTCTCTTTGAAATGTGAGTCCAGTTGTTGCGGAATCATTGCCCCCTATGATGTGGAAAGTTTTGATCTTGTGCCTGTCGAGGAGATTAAAAATAGCCTCGGTGTCGGATGGTCGAAGTTTTCTCCTCGTGGACCCTAGAGCAGAGCCAGGAGCCGCACCAAGAGATTTTATGGTCTCATTTGAGATATCAGTGATATCGGGGATGTTTCCAGACAGGATTCCTTCAACTCCATGGTCAGCCCCAAAAATACGAGATTGAGGAGCAATTTTTTGATAGGAAGTAATGATTCCTGCCAGGCTCTGATTGATAACCGCTGTACAGCCGCCTGACTGCATTATCAGGATATTGCCAAGGCTCATATTTACTTATTCAGGTATAAAACCAGTTTCTCTGGCCTCAGTTAATTTCTTTGAAAGATCTACGAAGTCATCGGCGATGATATCAATATATTCTTCTGGTTCTCGATCGACTTCAACATCCAGGCCATGCTCATATGGTCTGGGCACGTAAGCCGTTCTCATACCTGTGCTTCTAGCAGATTTGAGATCATTCTTATGCGCAGCTACCATCATGACTTTTTCGATGGGTAAACCAAAGAATTCAGATGTAGATAAATAAGTCTCTCTGTCGGGTTTGTAATGTCGTACCAATTCTGCAGAAAGGACTGTGTCCCATGGTAACCCGCCGTATTTAGCCATATTGACCAGTAGTGCCACATTGCCATTGGAAAGGCTACTTATTATGTAATTTTCCTTTAGATATGTAAGACCTTCCACAGAATCTGGCCATGGGTCTAGCCTGTGCCAGGCCTTGTTAAGACATTGCGTCTCTGACTCACTCAGAGAACTGATATTGTAAGTCTCAAGCAAACTGTCGAGGATCATCCTATGCAGTGTGTCTATATTGGCCCATCCCATTTCTCCCGTCCGGACCTTGTTCATTGAAGGGCCGTATCCGGCTCTCCATTCGTCGGCAAATCCATTCCAGTCAAGTATGAAACCTTTTGCAATGCCTACACTCTTTATTTCTTGAGCAATACTTTTTCTCCAGTCGACCACTGTTCCAAAAACATCAAATGTTAAAGCTTTTATTTGAGAGAGCGGATGAGTGTTAGCCATTAATCTACTCCGCGAATTTCGCCGCTACATGCCTTCTTTGAATTTTACCTGTGGCCGTTCGAGGTAGTTCGCTTACTATGTATACTCGCTCAGGTATTTTAAAGCCGGCCAACTGTTGTTCACAGAATGCTTTGATTGCTCCCTCATTAGAATCTGAGGATAGCACTACGGCTGCCTGGACAATTTCCCCATATTTCTCGTCCGGAACGCCAAAGCACACTGCTTCGGAGATCGACGGGTGTTTTATTAACGCNGCATCAATCTCCAAGGGTGATATTTTCTCTCCGCCCCTGTTAATGAGTTCTTTAAGTCTGCCGGTCAAGGTCAACACACCATCACCTGAAAGCTCACCTTGATCNCCAGTTCTGAACCAACCCTTTGTNAATGCTTCAGCATTGGCCTCGGGGTTATTATGATATCCGTGTGTAACGTTTGGACCTTTAATAACCACTTCACCGCGATCTCCTGTAGTTGCTAAAATGNCCCTGTCGNCCATGATACCTATCTCCACTCCAGTGCCAATTCCAACTGTACCCGGGTTTCGAGATCCGGGGGGTAATAGATTAGATGACATCTGATGCGAAGCTTCTGTCATGCCATATGCCTCAAGAACNGGTGCCCCAAAACGCGCTTCAAGGTCGTTGAATACGGTTGGGGCCAAAGCAGCTGAGCATGACCGAATGAACCGGAAGGATTTGTCAGGAGCCTTATCATCATCGGCCCGCATTAGGAGTATCTGATGAATCGTTGGAACTGCAGAGTACCATGTGGATTGGGTGTCTCGTTGATCTTTCCAGAATGTGCTGGCACTGAATCTGGGTGGAATCACTATAGTTCCGCCACTTTTAAGGGAAGAAAGGGATACACCAATCAAACCGTGAACGTGAAAAAGTGGCATCACCACCAAGGCAATGTCATCCCCATTTAAGTCATATGTTCCAACAATATTTGAGAGAGATGCCATTAAGTTNCCATGTGTTAGAGGAACGCCCTTAGGTCTACTCGTGGTTCCTGAAGTGTGTAGGAACAGTGCGATATCCTCAGGCGTAGGTGGGGCAACGTCAATATTCTGAGAAAGTACAGTCCCGTTTTTGGAAAGGGTAAGTTCTCCTATCCGATTCCCGGAGATAGTTGCTACTGGGATTTCAAGATTTGCCGCCGCCTGGATAGCTGCATCAGAGTCTTCGCTGACTATTACCAACTGCGCATCGGCGTCTTCCATGAAGAATTTGAATTCATCGACTGTATAAGCAGAGTTCAGAGGAGCGGCTATCGCACCCGCCCTGGCAACTGCGAGGAATGTCACCATAAACTCNAAGCCATTGCCTAAAACAATTGAGACTGCTTTTCCCCTTTCTAATCCGTTACCAGCCAACAGTNCGGCTATTCTCTCTACCTCATCAGANAATCCCCCATAGGTGATGGCTTCTGCACCAGGGATAATTATTGAATCTTTGTTTGATGGATGATCGTCTAATAAATTCGCAAGAGTTACCAAGTCTAAATTCTCCTAGTGTCNAGGCTGTTATGTTCACTCGCTACTGTCACATTGGTTGATGTCTCTGTCAACATTTCAGTCACTGCAATAACATCAACTCACCTTTCTGTTCCATTTGATTGCATCGGCAATCCCCTGCTCAATTGACATTCTAGGTTTCCAGCCTAAATTATCCCAGGCTTTGTCGCCATTTGCGTATGCACCCGCTGTGTCTCCTGGGCGTGGGGAACTGTCGTTTCGTGTTATCTCAGCTCCGGAAACCTCTTCGAAAGCCTCTAAAAATTCCAGAACTGTTGTACCTTGGCCACTGCCTAAATTTATGACTGAGTATGGGTTTCCATCAGTTACCAAATGGTCAAATGATTCCAATGCCTTAATGTGTGCCTCTGCTAAATCCCACACATGTATGTAGTCCCGTATAGCTGTACCATCTCTAGTGGGCCAGTCAATTCCGGCTATCCTAAAAGCGGACTCCTTCCCGTCGAATATAGACAGTAATTTCCCCAATATATGTGTGGGTGCATCTGCAGAGGGTCCAGAACGCATTTTGGGATCGGCTCCTATTGGATTGAAATACCTAAGAGATATTGCCTTGGTGCCATAGGCATTACAGAAGTCCTGAAGTGCCATCTCTATAGCGATTTTAGTACGAGCATACGGGCTGTCTGGGCCTAGTGGGGAATCTTCAGTAACCATTTGATCTTTGGAGGATTTGTAAACCGCTGCAGTGGAACTGAATATGATTCTGATTTTTGAATCAGAAGCGAATTTGAACAATTCCAGTGATTTGGATACGTTTTCGTGATAGTAGAGGTAAGGTTTCTTAACCGATTCCGGAACTGTCACAAGGGCGGCGCAGTGGATAATTGCTTCGATATCTTTATGGTCGCTGAATATTTTTTTCAGAGCTTTTGAATCAGAAATATCAGCTTTATAAAAAATTCTTCTTTCTGTAAATGTTTTATTGCCAGTAACCAGTGAATCGATGATTACGGGGANGTGTTTATTATCTTCCAGAGCCGAACATATTGTGCTGCCTATGTACCCTGCACCCCCAGTCACTAAAACTTTCACTTTTGATTACCCTCCAAAATTGCCATCACAATCGAGTGATATCAGTGCAAATGGAACACTGGGCTTATTTTAGCGCCAGACCTGTTCAAATGTCCCTGTTTAATGCTAGCCTTTGCCCCTCTGCAGGCAATTTGAATGTGTGAGCGCATAAGGGAGACTAGATGATTCACGAGATGAGGACCTACGATTTAAAGCCCCGAACCGTCGATATTATGGGGGATAGACTTCGCGAAATGTTGGATGGCCGACTTGAATATTCACCCCTTGGAGGTTTTTGGTATACAGAGATGGGTCCATTAAACCAGATTGTACATATATGGCCTTATGATGATGCCAACCACAGGGCAGATGTGCGTTCACGNGCAGTTGCTGATGGGGCGTGGCCTCCCAATTCTTCTGACATCATGGTCAATATGAATTCTGAAGTATTAATTCCTGCTCCTTTTATGCCTCCTTTAGAGCCTAGAAAGGTAGGCCCTATTTTCGAACTTAGGATTTATACATACGGCGTTGGGGATATTCCAAAGGTTTTGGAAGCTTGGTCTGATGCTATTGAGGAGCGTCAAAAATACTCTCCCTTAGTTGGATGTTGGTACTCTGAAATAGGTAACTTAAATCGTTTCATGCACATGTGGGCATATGAATCTTTTGAGGAACGGGGGAAGATAAGGGCAGAGACCCGAAAGAAAGGAATTTGGCCGCCACCTGGAAATACCGCAACACCTATTGCTCAGGAGAACAAAATACTGCTGCCTTATGACTTTTCTCCACTGCAGTAACGAGTTCTAGAGTTTGCTAAGGTCAGTTTTATTTAATTTTGAAATCGACTCAGTCTGAAGGGCTCAATATCAAGATGACTCTGACCAAGCGTAATTAAATCGCATATTATTTTCCCCAAGGCTGGGCCAAGTAATATTCCCTTTCTGCCAGTTCCGCTTGCTATGAATACGTTGGTTTTGTTTTGTACGGGACCTACAATGACTTTGCCGTCAGCCGATAAGGGTCTCAGGCAGGCAGTGTGTTCGACTATACGTGCTTCTTCAAGATTCGGAATCATTTTTGTCAATGATTCAATGACGGAATCTCTTCCNCTTGGGGTAGGAGTTTCGTTGAATCCCACGTCTTCTTCTGTCGTGCCGGTCCAAAGCAATCCATCAGGCTTTGTGCAAGCATAANTACCTNGCCATCCAACAGAGCAATTAATTTCTAAATCTCCAGCATCCAGTCTTAATATCTGACCCTTGAGAGGTCTAATCGGGACTTTTGCGTCGATCCATTTGGAAATTATTCCTGACCATGGTCCCATAGCCAAAACTAATGAATCGCATTGGATCCTGTCGTTGGCGGTTAGTATGGTCAGTACCTTTCCATTAGGTTGATCCATGCCAATTACCTCTCCGTGTCTTATAGAGGCTCCCATCGACTCACATGCTTGTGCGAGTGCTAAACTTAGTCGGTAAGGATCGAGATCTGCGACCCCCTCGGTATAAGCAGCCCCTACGACACCTTTAGATATCTCAGGTACTATTTCCCTTGCCTGGTTTCCGTCAAGCCATTCCGATCTGTATCCATCTTCTTTGCTACGCCATTCCACCTGGGATTTTCCTAATGCAACTTCCTTTTCGCTAAACGCTATATCCAAAGCAGGTCTGAATCTGTGTTGTGTATCCACCCCTGTTAATTCCGGCAGAGTTTTTGCCCATTCCGTGTGGATAGACATTGCCTGCCTAGCCAGAGCCAGCTCGGGCAATATATCTTGAGCCAGTCCGGCCTCACCAAGGGGGCTTAAGCTGCCATAGGCAAATCCAGAGGCATGGCTTCCAACAGAGTCGCGTTCTAATATCGTGACACTGTGTCCATTCTGTGCGAGGAAGTAGGCGCAGCTAAGACCTACGATGCCACCCCCTACAACGCATATATCTGGATGATCTGGTTTAGCCAATAACTAAAGGGTCTTTTCGATCTTGGAAATAGCCGAATCTAGCTGATTTACGAAATGGTCAACCTCATCACTTGTTATGCAAAGAGGTGGAGCTACAGGGATGGAGTCACCAGCTCTTCCAAGTATGTGATGATCTCTAAGTATTGCGGAAGCTTTCTCGGTGATACCAGATTCTTTGGGGAATTTTTCTTTTGTTTCTCTGTTTTTTACCAGTTCCACCGCGCTAAGTAGCCCGAGTCCTCCCCTTACGTGGCCTACAATATTATGGCTATAGAGACCCTGCATTCTTTCATACATATAGTCTCCCATTTCGGCAGAATTCTGTACGATGCCTTCTTTTTCCATTATGTCCAGGTTCGCTATTCCGGCCGCGCAAGAGGCTGGGTTGCCACCGAAAGTTATGAGATGCTTGAATGTGTCATCTTCTCCACCCTCAAAGGCAGAGGCGATTTTTTTGCTCGCTATTGCAGCGCCGATTGGTAAATAGCCGCTGGTTAGAGCTTTCGCAACGGTGGTTATGTCAGGCTGAATGCCCCAATGTTCCGTTGCGAACATTTTTCCGGTTCTTCCAAAGGCGTTAATTACTTCGTCGCAAATTAGTACAACTCCATACTTATCGCATATCTCTCTCACAGTGGGCCAATATTCTGGATGAGGAATATGTATTCCAGATGCTGCTGAAATAGGTTCGCCTATAAAAGCCGCTACTGTCGAGGGCCCTTCGTGTAATATGGCCCGTTCCAAATCTTTGGCACATTCAAGAGTACAACCACCTTCGGATCCNCAACACCTTCCCCTGTAGGTATCTACCTGCTCAATATGTATATTGCCTGGCATTAATGGACCGTAGTTGGTGGGAGCCGCTATTCCACCGCCNCCCAGGCTCATACAAGCATGTGTCGCTCCGTGATAGGAGCCCCTGCGGCTAATAACTTTGTATCGGGTAGGTTCCCCAATATTTTTTTGATAATTTTTCGCCATTTTTAAAGCAGTCTCAACCGCTTCTGATCCCCCACTCACAAAATACACCCTTGATTTTTTGTCAGGAGCTAGTGAGGCGACTCGACCAGCNAGGTCAGCTGTTACTGGGGTTATGGTCCCGCCTGGCGAGTAAGATATGCCTGTCATCTGTTCATAAACAGCATCAGCAATCTCCATTCTGCCGTGGCCAATGTTGACAAGCCACATGCCGGATAAGGTGTCGAACCAGCGATTTCCATCGACATCATCCACCCACACTCCATTGGCCTGATCAACCAAAGTGATTCCACCTTCGCCAAACATATCCTCTGTCTGACGGGCATGCGGCCAGAAATGCTCAGCTGCTTTCTGCTTTAGTTCCTCAAGCCTTTCACCTGAAATGGTTTTAGTAGCCATAGAATTACCTCCACTCGACCTCTGCCAATTTATTTTTGGTATCCGACAACAGTTTAGGTCGCCTTACCAATGCGGAATACTTTAGACCCACACTCTCCACATTTTCCTTCAGTAGCTGCCCGACCGTTCTTTAACGTTTTCTCGATAGGGTCCACGACGTCACGTTGACCCTTACATTTAAGACAGTAAGCTTGCATTACAGGAGGCCTCCAAGGTATTTGCCGAACCCCATTTCAATTACCCTAGGATCCAAACCTTTGGGTTTACGAAATGGAACTGCGGAGCGTCCCGGCATTATATAGAGATAGATGTAAAGTGAACAACCCATAGCTTAATGAATCTGCATTCATTTTAAAGTCAAATATGTGAATCTTGCGTTCTGGAAGTTTTAAGGTTGTAGAAAGAAACGAAAAAAGTGTCTCCAAAGTAATACATATGACAGAATTAGAGTAAGGATGGTGATCATGAAGAATAAAAAGGTTCTTATAACCGGNATTACTGGGTTGGTTGGATCCGTATTAAAGGAAGGCCTTAAGTCAGAATTTGATGTCACCGGTATAGATCTCAAAGATAGTGCAGACGTGCAGACACTGGTGGCGGATTCCACTAAGTTAGACGAAATAACACCAGCATTCGAAGGTGTTGATACTGTGATAGATCTTGCTAGCGAACCAAGCAATTTTTCCCCGTGGAATGTAATTTATGATAACAATTTGAGGTGCACATACAATGCATTTGAAGCCTCTAGTATGGCAGGGGTTCGGAGGGTTATCTTCGCGAGTTCCAACCATGCCACGGGGAATTATGAGAATGATAGCCCTTATCGTGAAATAGTGGCTGGACAATACGAAAAATTAATTCCGCGATCGTTTGACTTACTTAATACAGAAATGGCGATTAGGCCTGACGGCCCTTATGGTATAGGGAAGGCTTTCGGAGAGGCTACAGGACGATATTTTTCTGACCAGCGGGGTTTGTCGGTTATGTGCTTACGGATAGGGACATTGAATGTTGAGAGCAGGCCCACGAATTTGAGACAGTTCGCTACTTTGCTTACTCATGGTGATTTAGTCAGGCTCGTCAAAGCCTGTATTAAAGGGCCAGATTCAATTCGATTCGGAATCTATTACGGGGTGTCAAACAACAAGTGGAGGTTCTGGGACATTAGCAACTCACGAAAAGAGATAGGATATATACCCAAAGATAATGCTGAAACCTGGAGATAGTACTGGACGATGGGTTTCGAGGGATAAAAATCTAGAGATGTCTAGTTAAGTTGTGTCGGCTCTCAGTTAGTTGAAGTCCTGTTCCATCTCTAACACCTTATCAAGCCGTCTCTGATGACGTTCTTCTCCAGTGTATTCTGCCCCTGTAAATGCCCTGACTAGTTCCTGTGCTACTTCACTTCCTACTATACGAGAGCCCAGACATAAGACATTCATGTCATCATGTTCCACACCTTGGTGAGCAGAATATATGTCATGGCATACTGCGGCTCGGATGCCTTTTACTTTGTTAGCGGCTACTGAGGCGCCAACGCCACTCCCACAAATCATAATTCCCCTTTTGCTGGTACCCGTGGAAACACTTTCTGCAAGTAGTTTGGCATAGTCTGGATAGTCATCGAGCGGATCATGGGAATACGGGCCCACGTCTACAACTTCATGCCCCAGATTCTGAAGGAGTAGGGAAACCTCTGATTTTAGCTCATATCCGTTGTGATCAGCTGCTACTGCAATTTTCACTTTTGGTCTCTACTTTAATTATTCTTAAAATTGTAAACAACCATGGGGTACTGACGTAGAGTTTAGGTTTGCTATATGAAGTTCGTCAATTCACGGAAAGACGCAGTGATAGAATCGCGACCAATAATTAAGTGAAGAAGGAAATCCAATGTCAGTTTCAANATTAGAAATCAATCACCGTGCACCATTTGAATTTGGTAAGTCTTTTGGGGAGGTGGGTTCGTATACGTATTTGGAAGGGAAGGCCTATTTTGAGTTAGATCCATCGCATGAAGCTAACAGCGGAATAACGGATTTGGACTTAGCTCCTGTAAACCCCGCTGGTAAAGTCGAATTTTCTGCCGACTTTTCAATGTTAAAACCCACAGATCCTGATGCCGGAAGGCGAACTATGTTGTTAGATGTAGTTAATCGTGGCAACCGGACAGTGGTTACTCGGTTCAATGATGTAGAAAGGGCTAATCATCTTGCTACAACATTCAGTTCTGGTAATGGATTTTTGATGAAAGAGGGGTACACGGTAGTATTTTGCGGTTGGCAGGCCGATGTGCCACCTATACCGGGACTTATAGGTCTTCAGGCTCCTTCTGCCTTAGAAAATGGCAAGCCTCTGGAGGGCCAGATTCTAAATCAATATCAAGCGAACGAGGAAAGAAACATATTTCCCCTGGCTGACCGATACCATGTTGTGAATCCCTCGGTATATGAGAACACTGAAAACGCCAAGCTTTTAGTGGGAGACCATCCTAATGGAACTTTTGAAGAGGTTCCTGCAAATGAATGGTCAATAATAAGGGTAGAGGATCAGGAAATAGAGCCTGATCCTTCACATTTATATATGAAGGAAGGATTTGAGCTTGGCAGGATATACCAGTTGGTTTACACCGCCAGAGGTAGCCGGGTTGTAGGTCTCGGATTTGCGTCGATGAGGGATATTTGCTCGTTCATGAAATACGGATCTGTTTCTGATGGGAATCCATCTGCAGGAGAGCTGGATGCCGCTATTTCCTATGGAGTGTCACAGACAGGACGTTTTCTTCGCCAGTACCTTCATACGGGAATGAACACGGATGAGAGTGGTAATAAAGCGATGGATGGAGTAATAGCTCACGTGGGTGGTGGAATGAGGGGGGAATTTAATCTCAGGTTTGGACAACCTTCCAAAGATGTGTGCTTCATCATGCCGGAACTTTTCCCTTTTACCGACTTACCACAGAGAGATCCAGAAACCGGTAGACATGAAGGACTATTGGACTTGGCCGTTGAGCAAAATAGTGTACCCAAAATAATGTTCACTAATTGTTCTGCGGAATACTGGCGTGGGGATGCTGGTTTGATTCATACCGATCTGGAAGGCCCAAGAGATGCCCCGGAACATCCTAATGTTAGGAGATACCATTTTGCGGGTACCCAGCACGGACATGGAACGTATCCTCCTGTTGTGCGGAGAGAATCTGACCTGATCAAGGGTCATCTACCTTTCAATGCAGTTGACTATTCACCNATTTTGAAAGCTTGTCTCAATAATATTGATGAGTGGATTAAGACTGGGAAAGAACCTCCCGAGAGCAGGCATCCGAAGCATTCAGATGGAACAGCGGTTGAGTCCCATACCCTATTTGACCGATTTGATAAGGTGCCCGGAGTCAGGGTTCCTAAACGAGCACTCAATCCAATGAGACTTGATTATGGAGATGAACAACATCTGGGACGAACGGTTAAATTACCAGCCGAAAGGTTGGCTCAGTATCCTGCGTTTGTTTCTGACGTAGACGAAACTTTTAATGAGGTGGCTGGCATTAGACTTCCCGATGTAGCAGTACCAGTTACCACCAATACAGGCTGGAATCCCAGGGACGCTTCTGTGGGTAATGAGGAGTTATTGATTGGGATAACTGGAGGTTTGGCCGGATGGACCATACCCCTCCCAACGACCGAAGAACTGAGTGACAGGTCAGGGGACCCTCGGCCATCAATAGAGAAATTATATGAATCTAGAGACAGTTATATATCAAAGGTTCAGGATTCGGTATCTGAACTTGTTTCGGAGGGGTATATCTTGGAAGAAGACGTTGATGGAATAATCGAAAAGGCTATTTTTAGATATGACGATATTATCGGACCTTGAAGTAGATTAGCGTAGGGATGGAAATAACTCAGACAGGTGACCGCTATCTTTACAGGTCTTCTCTATTTTCACATCTCGAGAAGATGGAATCTGAATCCTGGACAGATAAGACCGTTTATGTAACTCCCACTTCGATAACCGAAGATTCCGCAACTGCTCTTTTAGCAGGGCCTGCTTTTGTTCCTCTTATAAGGCATCTTGGAAAATCGGAAAATGGTTACGTGATTTTTAGGAGAGAAGCTAATTTTGAGGTTGTCGAACCGCCTTTACCGATTCCGATGGATGCCATCATGGAGGGACAAGATGNCTTGTTGCTTGAAGATATTTTTCTTGAACCCCACACAATCGCTGTCTTATTGTTGAGGCTTGGTAGGTACGCTATTGCAGTGCTTCACGGAGAGGAGCTTATAGCTACAAAAACTGAAGGGCGCTATGTTAAGAATCGCCATAAAGCCGGGGGGTCATCGCAAAGGAGATTTGAAAGAAGTCGCGAACGATTGATACGAGAACTTTACGACAAGACCTGTAGTGTCGCTCAAAATTTACTGGAACCTCATAAAACTGATATCACAAAAATATTTTTAGGTGGAGACAAGCATATTTTGAACGGGTTTAGGAAGAGATGTAAGTCNATTCAGATCATGGAGGACAAGATTTCATCCAGACTATTATCGATAGATAGTCCAAACCAGGAGACCCTTAAGACAATTCACAGAGAGATATTTAAAAGTAGAGTCCGAACCTTCGATTTAACTGTGTCCTAGAAAGGTTTTTACTGGGCGGTGTATCCACCGTCTATAACCAGCGAAGATCCGGTTATAAATGAAGCTTCCTCAGATGCCAAGAATAGAGCCGCATTAGCAATCTCATCTGCTCTTCCAAGTCTCCCCATAGGATGAAGGCTTTTTAAGTAATTATTGGTTTTCTCATCGGTGNTTAACGATTCAGTTAGACTTGTTTCCACGAACCCTGGACACAGACAATTCACTCTTATTCCCCGGTCGGCGAGGTCGACTGCCAGAGTTTTTGTGAATTGCACCACCCCTCCTTTTGACGGTGGATATGCACTAAATCCGTTTTTAAGGCCAGTCGGATATCCTACGATTCCCATAGTGGAGGCCAAATTAATGATGGCTCCGCCACCCGATTTCTCTATCGTGGGTACNGCGTGCAGAGATGTTAGGAAAGTTCCCTTTAAGTTTACTTCTATGACCCGATCCCATATCTGCTCAATATCGGCAGTGCCAGATAAGGCGTTTCTTGCACTAACACCAGCACTGTTAACCACTATGTGAAGACCACCATATTCACTGGAGACGTTATCGATGACTTTCCGAACAGAAGTACTGTCGGTAACGTCGCAAGTATAAGATGAAATGGGTCCTTGAATACCTTCTGTTGAAGGCTCACTAATATCTACCGCTATTACAGTGGCTCCTTCTTTGCTGAATCTTTCAATACACGCTTTTCCAATTCCAGAACCAGCTCCAGTAACCAATGCCACTTTATCCGTGAGTTTGCCTGATTGGGATGTCATTTNCTATTTTCTCCGTTAATTTTCAATGACTAAATATCAGCCCGAACGGTACATGCTGCGTATCATTGTATGAGTTATCGTGCAGTTATTTCACTAACGCTGTTAGAATCATGCCCGTGTAGATCAAATTTTAGGAAGGAGAATGTATATGCCTACTTTCAAAAGTCATATCATGGTTTGCGATGTTGAGAGAGATGATGGAGCACATTGCGGAAATAAAGGAGGCGCGGAGGTAAAAGAGAGGGTTATTCGAACATTGTCTAAACTTGGGCTAAGAAGTAGCGTTTATGTTTCAAGCGCGGGATGTACGAGTCAGCACAGGCTGTGTGACATGCAAGAATGCTCAATGATTGTATATGGACCTGACTCTGAAGCAACATGGTATGTGGTCAATACAGAAAATGTTGAAGAAGTGATCGAGAAGCATCTTGTACAAGGCGAAAAGTCTGAAGATCATATTAACGAAGGAATGAGGATCGATCTGAAAAGTTAAGTTTTAGGTAGCCCGTCTTGATGTGCTTACGGTCCATCCATTTTGGCTGTAAGAAGTGACGGATCCTTTTCCCANTATTTCACTTTCTGTCTTTGTAAAAATCAATCCGGTCCCGCCATCGATTCCGTATACTTTTGAGTCCTTGGGTAACTTGGAAACGATAGATTTGTGGATTGATGCCGGATCTGAGTTTTCATGATGTGGCAAGGTTATTATGTCTCCAATAAGTGACAAACCTGTTGTCACGTTTCTGTGAAACATTTGATTGCCCAAAACCATTGCTCCTGCACTTGAACCGGCCAAAAAACATCCTTGATTTGTCAGCGTCCCTATTAGTTCTAATATGTGGGAATCACTAAAAACACTTACCAAGTGGTTAGGATCTCCGCCGGTGAGATAGATTAAGTTGGCCTCTTTTAAGTCTGGGATAAATTTGTCNTCCTCTGCGTCACTTTTGGATAGTATGTTTACAGCGTAGGAATCTGCCCCTAAAGATCTAAAGTGTTTTACTCCATTCTCAGCGGCGAGATCCGGCCGCTGGAAGGCGGCTGCTGTTGGAACTATTGCTACTTTAGGTTTGCCATTCAAAGGTTTTATTAGTGACAAAATCCTAGTGTCCATCTCGACACAATACGAAGAAAATTCCTCTCCCCCTACAAGGGCAACCAAACTTGGTGAGTTGTTCATATTTGGTCCTGATGTGTCATTATAGTTCCTCGCATTGGACTTTAAATGTAACCCATTANGGTGGATTGGAGCGAATTAATGTCAGATAGTTCAGAGGTTGTGATAGTCGGTGGTGGGGTTATGGGGTGTTCGATTCAACATGGCCTTGCTGAAAAGGGAGTAACAGATAGTTTGCTTCTGGAACAAAATGNGCTTGCATCAGGTTCTACGAGTCGNTCTCAGGCCATCCTTCGAATGCACTATTCAAACGAAGTGACGGCCAGACTGGCATGGGAGAGCCTAAAGATTTTTAAAGAATTTGAGGAACTCGTAGGGAATCCTTCCGGTTATACAAAGACAGGATATTTATTGATTGTTTCGGGAGAAGATACCCAACCTATGAGAGAAAATGTGGCTATGCAAAAAAATATAGGAATCAATACGACAGAAGTTTTTCAAGAGGACCTTTCTAGCCTTTGCGACATGGTCGCAACTTATGAGAATGAATCGTACTCTTGGGAGCCAGATTCGGGATATGCCGATCCATATCTGGTGACCACTGGGTATGCATCTAGATCTCGTGACCTCGGAGCAAGAATAGAGGCTTCTACAAAGGTTTTGTCCATAAACGTTGAGAGGGGACGTGTCAAAGGTGTGGTTACGGATAAAGGTGTGGTTTCCAGCGATACTGTTATTGTTGCTACCGGACCATGGTCGGGACCACTCTTAAAATCAGTGGATGCAGGAATTGACTTGGCTACTGTAAGGCATCAAGTTGTCCTATTAAAACACTCCAACGCACTTCGATCCACCCATCCTATAATCGGAGATGTGACACTTGATCTATCTGCTCGACCGGATGTTGGCGGGTTAACCATGATAGGGGTTGGGGAAGATGAAAGTGCTGGCCCTGATAGCTTCAACCAAGGCGTTGATATGCCGGTAGTGGAAAAAACAATGGCAAATATGATTCGTAGAGTTCCTGCGATGGAAACGGCCCAATTCATAGGGGGATGGTCGGGTCTTTTTACTACAACTCCAGATTGGCATCCTGTCCTTGACCGGATAGATGGTATCGAAGGTCTTTACTGNGCTGTTGGATTCAGCGGTCATGGGTTTAAGNTATCACCCATGATAGGTAAAGTTATGTCAGAAATCGTGGTCGATGGAAAATCCACATCAGTTGACGTTTCCCGTCTCAATGCTTCCAGGTTTAAAACAGGAAATTTGCTTGGGTCAAACTATAGAATGCAGGTTTTAGCCTAGTCTGAAATCTCAACTATCATTTCTATTTCTATCGGCATTCCCCCTGGAAGAGTAGCCACACCTACCGCCGATCTTGCATGCCTCCCGCTTTCACCAAAAACCTCCACCAACAGGTCAGAACACCCGTTTGTCACAGCGGGAGGTTCAGTAAAGTCAAGGTCTGCATTAACCATGGAGAGCACTTTTACGATTTGAACTACTCTGTCCAGGTCTCCGAGATAACCTTTCAGCCTTGCGATCATATTTACAGCTGTAAGACGGGCTGCGTCATATCCTTCTTCAATGGTTAATTGGCTGTCAATTTTGCCAATATAGGCTGAGCCATCTGGCTTTGCTGTAGGCCCTACTCCAGATAGATATATGAGGTTTCCAGTTCTTACCACAGGAACATAGTTGGCNATAGGGGCTGGTGAATCCGGCAGTGATATACCCAGTTCTTCGAGTCTTGATTCCACCTTACTCAAGTTTTTCTCCTATGGTCGGTACGATTGGTTATTCATGTTGGGATGTCTAACATACTGTTAACATGTGTTTCCGAAGCAGGTCGGTTGCAGTGAGCATAGTAACAGAAGGAGGGCATCATGGCGTTAAGCGATGATAACGTAAGGCTAAAGGCGGTTAACCACGTCACATACAANGTAAGGGATAAGGTGGCTGCGCTACGGTTTTGGGAAGATGTACTTGGAGTTAAGCGAATTCCGAGCCAAGTCGACTCCGATCACATAATATGGCTNCAAATACCAAGCGGAGCTATGGTGCANATTATTGAAACTGAGGAGGGCCCTTCAGTTCCTTCACATCATGGAGCCTTTGAAGTCGATGATATTGAAGCCGCCCAAAAATCTGTACAAAACTCGGGCGTAGAAACCACAGATATAAATACCCGCAATGACGGGCAAAGAGTGTTTTTTATAAACGANCCTGAAGGCAACAGAATAGAAATTTGCACGAAGTCAGGTTTTGGAGTTCTGGTCTAAGAGATCGTTAGAAGGCGGGATGCGTTATTCTGAGTAATATCAAGAATTTCGCCTTCTGAAAACCCTCTGGAGCGCATTCTTGGGACTATGTGTTCGAGGATGTATCCGTAGCCGTGGCCCCCGTACTTTACAAGTCGATGTTTGGTGCATATGTCGTGGGCTATAACTATATTTTTACCCATTCCTTCATCAATCATGCTTCGTATGATGTTCATGCGCTGGGCGTCACTGGGCATGTCGAAATCGGAAGGTTGATAGAAGGAAACTTCTACGCCGAACAGATCCCACTCCATGACACATCCAGTCGAAGCAATATCTTGAAGAGTTTCAAGGCTGGAAACTGTTCTATCAAGATGTCCCATAATGACACGAGACATGTCTGCACCAGACTCCGAAAGTATGCTTAAAATTTCCAAAGGTGCGGATTCGCTCCTTCCTGGGTGTATTAGTATCGCTGCCCCTGTTTCCACCTGTGCTCTGGCAGAAGCTCTAAGAACTTTACTTTCAGTCTCCTCCAGGGGCCACGTGCAACCTATTTCTCCAATAATGCCGGCTTTTACACCTGTATTTCCGACTCCTTGTTGTACTTCTNGGATAATTTGTTGAGCTAATTGCTCCTCAGAAGTATTTTCTAAGGTATTNGTNTGAGCTGCGTGAACATAATAGCCTGCACCCATAACTACATTTACCCCTGAAGCTCGAGATATTCTGGCCAGTGCCAAGGGGTCTCTTCCAATACCAATGGTCGTTGCGTCCACGATGGTTCCGCCCCCGTGCCGGCGATAAAGTAGAGCTTCGTCTACTGCCGTCTCCTCGTCCAAAACTTTTAAATTGTCGAGGTTGCTGTAGCAGTACTGTCTAATCCAACCAAGATTTTCCAGAGACACAGGTGCGTGAGCCATTTGCTGGGTTGTGGCTTCTGGCGGTGGATTAAACATAACCTCAAAGTCTATTAGTAGATGTTCATGAGTCATAGTGGGTCCGAGTTCATCGGGCTCTATTGTTCCTAAGACGGTCTGGATTTTTCCCTTCTGAGTGAGGTTCGTCATGATATATCTCCTAATTGGTGGGCCAAATATTAATCCAAGTTTCTGAATGTTTTATTAAAAAAGGTAAAGATTATTGTAAAGGCTGCCAATAGGATNCCGCTTATAAGTAAGGCATCTGCGGTCCCTATCCGCTGTGCAAGGGTTCCAAAAGGAACTGCGCTTAATGGCATCATGCCGAAAGTCATCATTGAAATGCTCATAACCCTACCTCGCATTTCGGGATTTGAATGCAGCTGAACCATGGTCATATTCATTGACATATAAACGGAACTTGTGAGGCCAATAAATATTAGAAATGGTACAGCTAAAGTGAATGAATTAGTTTGAGAGAATATAGCAAGAGCTACTCCCCAAGCGAAGCAGGACACCAGCATAATCATTCCCCTGTGNTTCAAGTGGCCAACCGCTGCCAGAGTAATAGTCCCAACAGTGGCTCCTATCCCCATGAGCATTAACAGTATCCCTAATCCGTCAGATTCTACGTTCAATGCTTCTCTAGCCCATGCCGGAATTAATGCATAGTATGAAAACCCAAATAGTACTGGAATGAAGGTCATGATGAAGAGACCTTTTAATACTGGCTCACTGAAAGCATATGAAAGACCATCCTTTATATCCCCACCGACGGTGCTGCTGCCATTAGTTTTTCTCGTGGGAGCGTATTTCACTAGCCCTAATGTCAGAGCTGCAAATAAGTATGTGCCCGAGACTATGAAGAAAACCCCTGCNGTATCTACGAGAAGAATTAGAAATCCGGCCAACGCTGGACCAGCCACCCGGGTTAAATTCATGCTGGAATTATTGAGGGAAATAGCATTCATAAGTTTGTCGTCGGGTACTATGTCGGAAATTATGGCCTGCCTGCTAGGCATATTCACAGCCATTAGCGAGCCATTGAAAACTCCAATAACCATAATGTGCCAAAAAGAAACTAATCCTGTAATGTCCAAGACGCCCATGATTATGGTGAGTAAGGCATTTGAAGCCTGGCTGAATACGATCAGTTTTTTCCTTGAAAATCTATCTGCCAAAGCTCCAGCTAAAGGGGATACNATTGTCATGGGTAATGCAAATGTGAGTGTTACNAGGGTTAATGCNAGAGGTGAATCATCCGTTACCCTAAGAACTAACCAACTTCTGGTGATCATTTGCATATTCATCGCCAAGAATGAAACAAACGAACTCATCCATATCCAGCGAAAATCTCTGTAGGATAGCGAATCTAGCAAAGTGGAAAGGCTGAGAGAGCTCGCTTTACGATCTAACGAACCGGAATCTATGGGGNTTTTTGTAGAAATATCTCTGGCCTTATTTGATCCAATTCCATAGTGTTGACCACTGACCTTGCGTTTTCAGAACAAGGGCAAAAAAACTCTAGCACCGGCCTTTAATACAATCAAATGTTTCATGTATTTCTNTTCACTATTNAGAATTATGGATACTTAGGAGACTTCAGTTCATGAAAACAGAGTCAGTTGATGACACTTTTCAAGTTAACAANCTTTGGACCAAGGANTTTTTCCTTAATCTCCTGGTTGCTCATTTTTTGCTNGCAGGTTTTTTCTCCCTTTTTATAGTAGTNCCCGCNTTTATAGAATTCCNAGGAGG
>NZSI01000014.1:31839-35602 GCA_002696685.1 Chloroflexota bacterium
TNNGGGANGCNGGNATCATAATTGCTACTTTTGGGTTGGCGGGAGTGATCGTAAGGCCCATGGCTGGTAGGTGGATTCTCAATTCAGGACCAAAGAAAGTTGCGTTGTTTGGCATAGGTCTTTTTATAGGTTCAACGATTCTCTACATTCCCCTTCCTAGCGAATGGTGGATAGTTCCAGTTCGGATGGTGCAAGGTGTTGGTTTAGCAATGGCTCCAGTTGCCACTAGCACTATCGTGGGAAATCTCGCGCCCGAGGAGCGTCGAGGGGAAGGAATGTCATACATGGGCAACAGCATATCAATTGCTCAACTTTATGCGCCGGTGGTAGGTGTGTTTCTTATGGACAAAATTGGATTCAGTGTTGCATTTATAGTTGCGGCAGCTTCTGGGGTTGTAGCCTTATTGATCGCTGCATTGATTTCTGATTCAAAAACCAGGATTCCTGACTCAGTTGTCCTAGGTCAGGATGAAAAAGACCGGGAGCAAAGTGCTCCTTTGATAAGCAAGGCTGCCATCTTTCCCACGTTAGTGTTTCTCACCTATGCCTTTGCCATGGCCCCAGTTAGTGTGTTTTTGTATAGTCTGGCGTCAGATA
Source organism: Chloroflexota bacterium (assembly GCA_002696685.1). Next base: position 32,437 of record NZSI01000014.1, read on the forward strand.
ATGGCCTGCCCGAGAATTTCAATATAGGGTTTTATTTTACTGTCATGTCGGGTATGACAATGCTTACTACGCTCATAAGTGGACGGATTGCGGATCGATTGGGAAGAGGCTCTGTGATAGTTCCAGGATTATTGCTTGTGGGTCTAGCTATGTTGATTTTGTCTCAGGTTAGCTCAGTTGGTTTGTTTTTGGGAGCTGCATTTCTACACGGAGTTGGCTATGGTCTTATATATCCAGGAATAAATTCTTTGGTTGTTGATCGTGTTCCTGCTCGAGAGCGGGGCTCAGCTTTAGCCACACTCCAGCAAGCCTGGGATGTTGGGGCATCGGGTGGAAATTTCATATTGGGACCAGTAGTTGGAGTCTATGGCGTTGCATCTGCATTTTTGATTGTGGGAATAGGGGCGCTCACTGGAGCAGCGGGATATGTGATAGGGAGTCGTAAAAAGCTTTAAAACATTACAGTTTCCTGCATACTCCCTGACGCTATTAGACCATATGACTCTGGCTATGTAGAATGCTGTCGTCAGAACCATAAAAGCATCAGGAGACTTAATAATGAACGGAGAACAGTTACGAAAAAAGACGAGCAGTGGAGGTATTGTTTATGGAACTATGCTCAGCACGGGACGTAACCCTAGATGGTCACAAGCAATCTCAGCATTTGGTTTAGATTACGTAATTATTGATACGGAACACGCTCCTCGCAGTAGGGCTGAAGTAGCAGATTTCTTGGCAGCTTTCACATACAGTGGAGTGGTTCCCATTGTACGAATTCCGATTCCTGCGTCCCATTATGTGACTATGTATCTCGATGCAGGTGCCCAGGGGGTACTTGCTCCATATTGTGAGACAGTAGACCAAGTAAAGGAAGTTGTTGCTGCTGCTCGGTGGAGGCCACTGAAAGGTGCTTTAGCTGATAAAGTGATTGAAACCGGGGAATTACCAAGCGAGGCAACGAGAGCCTACCTCGAAAACCGAAACAAGAATAATGTTTGCATAATAGGCATCGAGAGTGTTCCAGCTATTGAAAACTTGGAGAATATACTCAAAGTAGAAGGAATTGATGCAATTTTTGTGGGGCCAAACGATCTCACAATAACCCTAGGGATACCAGACCAATATGACCATCCTGATTATGAAGCCGCACTACGAGAAATAATTGCAAAAAGTGAAGCTGCCAGTAAACCGGTTTTAATTCATCACCAAACAGTCCAATTGACTCAAAAATGGCTTCGAGAAGGGGCAAGATTTGTTCTTTATTCCAGTGATGCTAGAACTATGCATAATGGGTATAGAAAGGAGTTTGGGGAAATAAGGTCAGTAGGATCTGAACTGGGTGGTGAGGCCATTGGTGTGGTAGGAGAATCAGAAGAAGTAATTTAGGAGGAAGAAATAATGAGTTGGGATTTCATAGCAGTACAGGGGCCATTTGGGGGTACCAGTGAGGGTCCGGCGTGGGACGGTGAATCTCTTTTATTCACTCACATTCCTGAAAGCAAAATATACAGATTTAATCCCGAAACCAGCACTACTGAGGTGTTTAGAGAAAATACTAATTGTGCAAATGGATTAATGTTTGATGAGTCTGGAAACTTGTATGCTTGTGAAGGAGGAGGGAGAAGAGTTGTCAGGTATGAAAGTGACTCAACAGAGGTTTTAGCGGAATCATATGAAGGCAGTAGATTTAACGTTCCAAATGATTTAGCAATAGATATTCAGGGAAGGGTCTGGTTTACAGATCCTTTTTATGAAGGCGCAGGTGGCCCGTGGAGTGAAGATAGGTCAAATAAAGAGCTGGACCACGACTCTGTCTACAGAATAGACATGACAGATGGGAAGTCAACGGCTGTCAGCAGAGTTACCGAGGATACTACCCGGCCTAACGGTCTTCTGTTTTCCCTAGATTACCAGACCTTGTATGTGGCTCAAAGTGGGCGATTACCGGAGGAAGAAAGACAGCTGCGAGCTTACCCGGTCAATTCGGATGGTTCTTTAGGGAGCCATGAGGTGATCCATGATTTTGGCGAACACAGAGGCATAGATGGGATGGTCCTTGATGCGGATGGAAATATCGTCGCTGCAGCAGGCTATAAGGCCGGTGGACCAGGACCTTTGATATACGTATTTTCTGCTTCTGGAGAAGTACTAGAAACACATCCTACGCCGTTTGATAGGCCAACCAATTGTTCATTTGGAGGTGAGGATTTATCGACCTTGTATGTCACAACGGGGGATGGGTTCTTGTTACGAGCTTTCACTGAACGACAAGGACGACTTAATTTTCCCAAGATATAGTTCTGTTGTTATCAAAATGGGGAGTAAAATAATTTGAATGCCGATGTGATAGTAATAGGCGCTGGAATCGCAGGTTGTTCTGCAGCCTTTCACTTGTCTGAATCAGGAATGTCAACTTTGCTTTTGGATATGGGGGAGGTTTCCGGGGAGGCATCTGGAGTCAACATGGGAGGACTTGGTGGTGCGGGATGGGGTAATTCCCCTAATTTACAGGAATACCTAACAATGGGGAGCTTGAACATTTTCAAGCGGCTTCAGATTGAGTTGGGTTACGACCTGGAATTTAGACAGTCAGGGTCTTTTACGGCAATACATAATGAACAGCAATATTCGTATGCTCAGAACCGAGTTATACAATCTCAAAAAGATGGTTTTAACCTGCAGCTATTGAGTTCTTACGAGGCGAAGTCGATGGAGCCGGAATTGAACCCAAATTTGCTTGGATATGTTTATTCCCCTACGAGAGGTCAGGCTGATCCTCTAAAGACAACGCGGGCATTTGGGGAAGCTGCTTTGAATGCAGGCACTAAAGTGCAAACAAATACTCAGGTAATTGGTATGCGATCACACCATGGGGTATGGGATCTTGAGACAAATAATGGGAATTATGAGGCACAGTTCGTTGTTATTGCTGCAGGGGCCTGGTGTAAAAATATTGGTGAAATGGTAGGCGCAAATATACCTATAGAACCAGTCGTGGGGCAGATGTGGTCTACAGACCCCTTGCCGCCCAGGATTTTCAGTACGATATCGTCATTTGAATCTAGTTTCCATTGGAGTGAAAATCCATATGTAGACAGTGTTTCTCCACCTGAATTGACGCATTTTGGAGAACAGAGAGTAACGAGACATCTATACGGAAGACAAC
>NZSI01000015.1 GCA_002696685.1 Chloroflexota bacterium
TTTGATCTTGATCTCTTTGGATCTGGATATGTCGATCGTATCTGGAATCCCCATCACCACCCACCATTTTGGTGGACTGTCCTTACTTCTGTCTCTTTTGAGAATATTTATCCATCTGATCGGTCCTTCTGAGATATCGATTACCCCAAGTGACCTCTGATACCAGGAATTCTCAACCTTTTCCTCCGGTCGCCCTCGATCAGACATTTTAACTTTCACACCAAACAGATTCAAAGCATAAGCCAAATCATCTCTTGACTTGTCCCGAATCTTCTCTCGCATATGTCGCCTCTAAATTAACTTTGAAGATCGGACGGAAAACTGAAAACATTGATGGTTAGACCAATGGATCAACTAATCTGCCTCAGTCTAGAACTCGCTAAAAAATTAAGAAATATATTCCCGTCACTAATTACTTCTAATATCAGCCAGGTGCTCCATGATCCTTATACATTCGTTCAGTTCGCTTGTTTGAAAGTCGAAGGTCAATTGGCTGATACCCAGTTGCTCACATCTCTTAATATCTTCAGTTATCACCGATGTAGATTCAATTAAAGCAGCTTGAGAGCGTAGTTTTGAATTTGTCTCGATCCCTATATCAGTGAAATGAAGCGTCCGCTTTAGTGAGATGGATATTTCGTTGATATTTCTATCAAATTTTTCACATTGGTCCTTAATATATGGGAGCATCGATTCTATTTGTGTAGGACTAAGTCGTGTGGGATGCCATACATCCCCATATTTAACGGTTCTCCTTACAGCACGTCTAGTATGCCCTCCTACCCAGATTGGAATCCCATCAGGTTTTTGCACCGGTTTGGGGAAAAAAGCAATTCCTGAGAACTGATAGGTTTCTCCGTTAAACTCCGAGATCTCAGAATTCCACAGGATTCTAAATATTTGAAGGTATTCGTCTGTTGCAAGGCCCCGGTTTATGAAGGGAGCGTTTAGAGCTTCAAATTCTTCCTTCCACCAACCTACTCCGACCCCACAAATAACTCGACCGTTAGTCAAAACATCAAGCGATGAAAACATCTTGGCTTGAACCACCGGATTCCGGTAAGGAACAATTACAACAGACGTACCTAACTTTATTCGGCTGGTCTGGGATGCCACAAAACTCAATAAAGTAAAAGCGTCTAGTTGTGGATCTTCAGCACTTGCAGTAAACCTACCATCATCTGTGTACGGATACAGGTTGGTCTCCTCAATGGGCTGAACTATGTGATCAGCTGCCCATATTGAGTGGAAACCAAATTCTTCGACAGATTTAGCAAATTTACTAAGACTCTCTCCATCAGTCAGCTTGGGTAGAACAAAACCATATTCCATATAAACTTTCCCAGATAAAACCCTATTCCCATCGATATCGGCCGATTTCTGAAGTCTATATTAAAACTAATCCGATCGACTTGTTCCCATCTGACACGATACTTTAAAGGACAGTGTAATTTCCAAGCTAACTGATCTTTACCAGATGATAATATCTGGGCCTGATCACGAACATATTGACGGAGGAATTTGTGAGCCACACTACGGATGTTGCAATCATAGGAGGCGGTGTTATCGGATGTTCTATCGCCTATCAACTTTCCAAAAAAGGGATTAAAAGCACAGTGTTTGAAAAAAACAAACTGGCTTCAGGAGCATCTGGTGCGACAGCAGGAATTATAGGACCCATCTGGTATTTAGATCACACAATNAAGCCCTACTTNGACATGGGNATGAGAAGCTTAGAAATATTTCCAAGTTTTGTGGAAGAACTTAAAGAGGCTGGAATAGATCCGGAATTCCAACAGAATGGAGGAATGAAGATCGTTCTGGACGAAGATACCAATACCCTCTTGCGAGACAATCTCCAATGGCAAAAAGAACTTGGAATTGGCGTCCGTTGGATAGATAAACTAGAACTTCTCGAAAGAGAACCAGAAATAACTGATAGAGCAGAGGGAGGAGTATTTTCACCTCAAGACGCCAGTATAAAAGGTGCTGCTTATACAAATTCCCTAGCGCACGCATCCACCAGACTAGGCACGACTTATCTTGAAGGGTTGGAGGTAACCGGATTAGAAACCCACAGAGACACAGTTATAGGAGTCAAAACACAGTCAGGTACCTTCCATGCCAACCATACGATTATAGCTGCGGGCGCATGGAGCGGAATTTCGCGACGCTGGTTCTCGAGTTCAATCCCAATACGGCCCATAAAAGGACAAAGAATTATCCTCCGAAAACAAGGNTTTCTCCCGAAATGCACAGTGCAAAGCATTGTTCCGCAAACGGATGGGTCGATTCTCTCAGCTGCCACAAGAGAAGAAGGGGTTTTTAATCATACGATCACGGGTGAAGCAATCTCCCAAATGGTGTCTGCCGCCAAGATGATATTCCCAACTTTGAACGATGCAGAATTCGTCTCTGCAAAAGCGGGGGTCAGACCAGGATCACCCGATGGCATGCCAATACTCGGTCCAATACCCGAATGGCTTGGAGTGAGCATCGCATCTGGACACGACCACGTTGGAATGATTTGTAGCCCTGCCACCGCTGAATTGGTAAGTGAGTATGTTGCAACGGGTAATACTTCAGGACTAGAACCTTTTAGTATTACCCGTTTTGAGACTGGAACATCTAGGCGAGCCAAATCGCTATTTACCAACGAAAAATACAATCAATAGGCTCTCAGATAATTATTTACACTAACGTGAATAGATATACTTTGGCATTACTATCTATTTGATCGACACTTTATATCCCGAATATTTCTGATACAGATCCTCGTCAATTTCCAATCCTAGCCCTGTGCCCGAAGGTAGGGAGTAAGCTCCACCCGTAAACTGAACATCATCAGGTCTGTACACGTTGGGAAGATAGCGCTCATCCTCCAACATAGTAAATGTTTCCGAAGATGCTCCAAATACTAAAGTTGCCCTGTTACCAAAGTTAGAATTNCCAAAGTTTCGAGGCTGGCTTATCACTCCGGTCGGCTCCAACCATTTTTCCAGCACCTGCCACCGAGAATACCCAGCAACTACAGTGTCAGGCTGGTACCCATCAATAAGTCCTTCATTTACTAAATCTCTAAACACCGGACTCGGAGGGTCTATATCCACTTCTCCACATACCAGCATTGCNTTGGAACCGATTCGATCCCTAGCATGACGCATCATACGATAATCGCCCACATCGGCATTGACCATCTCTTCCATCCAGAATAAGTTNGCAGGTAACGTCTCGCGGATAAAATCTTCTAATAGGTCAAGCCTGCCATCGTAGCCAAAATTGGCGTCCACCATGACACGGGAATCTTGTCCAACAGCTTCACGAACACCCATTACAACTTCTATGTCCCTTTCAAGACCGGCTTGGGGNGACATCCAACGACCTGGCCTNCCAACCTTAATTTTGAAGGCATTGTAACCGTCACTGTGAGACCTTTTAGCTTCTAATGCGACCTGTTTAGCACCTTTATCAGGGTGAAGAAAATCCTGAAAAAACAGGGTAGTGTCATAAGCACGAACTTGATCTCTTACCTTACCNCCCAGAAGATCTATGCAAGAGATANCTAGCTTTCGACCCAACAAATCAAAAGCTAGAATACTCATCCAACCATGCGCCCAGAAAGCTTCCCTGTGAATATCCGATACGCCCACCACTTGGCCATCTGACACATCCAAAAATTCGTCCACGCGACGATTCATGAAAGTCTCCGTGAGCAAAGATATAAGCCCTCGAATCGTTCCATCTGCGGAATCAAAACCGTGGAACTGCTGCATGAAGCGGTTGGCTATCGTCATGCCTTCCGTCCCACCATCGGTTCGTGCTCGAACAAGCCATTCGGTCCGCTGATTACCGATATCATCAGCAAAAGCAGGCCGGCCCACCATTTTGTGATAATGGGACGGGATAGGCGTTATGGTAACTTCTGTAATTTTCTCTTCTACCAAAGGTATCCCCGCTGTTACAAATCCAACTTTGATGTTAATTCATCACTAGCAGAATCTCTGTAACCAGTTGCAAAGTAATTACTTCTTGTCCCTTAATATACTCTAAATAGCCCAGATAAATTCTAATGCTGAAAGATTCATCAACTATTAACTTGGCGCTGTAGGATTACCTCCACAAAATTCAAGGGTAATTTCCTTTATGAACACCTTGAATCACAGCAATCCTTTCCTATAGAGTGGGCGCGGTACTTTTGTAAAGTTCCAAATCTAAAATTTTCACAAGTTCGTAGGAGGCAGAAGATGCATTGCAAGTGTAGTAAGGCCGGGGGCCCCCAAATAATGGATTCACCCAGGGTAGCCCGGCCAATAAATAGAACTCTTAAGCCTGTAGAAAGCACACCTTTAATAGGCGAAACCCCGGATTCAGCGCTCGATTCATGGCTAACCCCCAACTCAGTTTTCTATATCAGAAATCACTTCGATTCCCCAGCTATTTCAGATCTCCAAGACACCGATTGGACTATCCACGTGGAAGGTGCCATTGAAAATCCGGCGGATATCAGCTTTTCCGATCTGTCGAAATTTCCAAAGCGTACTCTTGCCGTAACACTTGAATGCGCTGGAAATAACAGAACAGATCTGACACCGAAAGTACCTGGAAATCAATTTGAATCTGGAGCGGTAAGTACCGCCGTATGGGCAGGTGTCTCCCTATCCCAAGTAATAAGCTCCTTTAAGATCGATACAGATGCTGTGGAACTCTTGTTTGAAGGGGCAGATTCTGGAAAACCCGAACCAGAGGAAAACACACAACACTTTCAACGTAGCTTACCGATGGCGGTTGCTACACATCCAGACACGATGCTTGCTTTTGAGATGAATGGTGAGCCAATAGGTGTGGCACACGGTGGACCTTTAAGATTGATCGTCCCCGGTTGGTATGGAATGGCGTCCGTAAAGTGGTTACAAAAAATCACAGTACTGAATACACCATATGAAGGTTATTTCCAAACTCACAAATATATGTTCAGATCCGAAGAAAACTATGAACGCCCTGTAAGCGTGATGCGAGTGAAATCACTTATCACTTCGCCAAGCAGCGGTACAAACCTAAAGGAATTTCCCCACTCCATAGGTGGATTTGCATGGTCCGGTAATGCAGAAATAGACACGGTAGAAGTATCCACGGATGGGGGATCCACCTGGAATCCAGCTAACTTTGTAGGGCCCTCTGACAAATATTCTTGGCGTCAGTGGACCTTCCCCTGGACCAACCCAAATAAGGGTCACTACACTCTAATTTCTAGAGCCAAAGACAAGATGGGCAATCTCCAGCCGAAGGAATCATCTTGGAATGAATTAGGTTACGAGGTGAATGGCACTAAACCGATTTGTGTGAACGTACTTTAAAAACCTAAACCTACCCAACCCATAAGGAACAATGAATTTAATCCGCTGCCAAGCTCCTAGAAGAGGCTAGGCAGCGGCTGCATCAACTAACTCAACCTTATGATGATAAGTTACCCGGAGTTTCTGTGAATAACTCGGCTGTTGTATCCCATAACCCTATCCGTAAGACTATTAATTTGACTCCGGAATTTGGCGTAGGCAGGATTGGTAGCAACGTCAGTTGAAGCCTCCATAAGTGAATTCAAGCTTCCAAACGTAGCAGTCACACGAACTAAATCAATGGTGCCGGACACTGGTCGTTGAACTGTCGGGCGCCTGCCTTCAGGGAAAGCCTCGCGCCATTCTAGAAGAGTCTCGGCGACAGCAGCTGATTCACCTCTTTTAGCGAACAAGAAATTTCTTCTCATATATTTAGGTGCTATACCCAGGTCTCCTCGCGCTAAGACATTCAACGCCTGGATTGTCGTTTTGGAACAAAGTTCTGCTATTTCAGATTGCTGCTTTTGAAAGTCTCCGTCAGCCATAATTCCATCATGCATTTTTTCTAGTTCATCCCAGCTGGAAAACAGCAGAGCGGAAACAACGTCCTGATCACCAGTATGTGGAGTCATCACTGAGCCTGTAACCACTCCCATCCTGCCAGTGTTCTTAATGGCTGTAATCACCGACTGAACCACTTCAAATCTCTTGCCTGGCCTAGGAATCCTTCTGATTTCAAGAGTTATATCTGCCATATACGCACCTTCCTTTTTTAGGTCTAATAAATAGTTAGTCTAATTAGATTATAAATATTACATATTCATATTAATCGTCAAATAATATCCTCAACAATCCATTGTTTTTATAAAACACACCAATTTAAGAATTTTACTTCGATAAATACCGCAGTTCGCCCAAAATGCTATTATTCAAGCTGATTAGTTTCTGGACGTGAAGTTGCAAATGTTAATTTGGAAATAGAGGTTTAAAAATGAATAGAGTGAAAGAACTTTTGAAGTCAGGAAAAACCGTGGTCGGAACCGCCGGCTCAGTGTTCGAAGACAATATGTCTATGTTGGCTAATTCAGGTCTAGACTTCATACTATTTGACACTCAACATAGTCCGGTTGAGGTCAAGCAATATAACAGAGCGATGCAGGCAACCAGTGGCGCCCAGGCATCACCACTGGTGCGTGTCAGTGCAAATAGTGCCGATCTCATCTGTTTTGCTCTGGACATCGGTGCCCGGGGCATAGTGGTTCCTATGGTTAACACAAAAGAAGAAGCGGAAGCTATGGTAAGGGCTTGCAAATATTCCCCAGAAGGCGATCGCAGCAACGCTGGTGTGCGGGGTGAATGGGGCGAGACAAAGGATTACCGAGATTACCTGGATACAGTTAATAGAGATCTCTTGATCGTTCCAATGATTGAGACACAACAAGCCATCGATAATATTGATGAGATACTGAGCGTTCCGGGAATAGATGTACTTCTAGTTGGTCCTTCTGACCTGTCAATTGAGCTAGGTGTGCCCCTTGATTATCCAAGTGATACATACCAAAAAGGACTTGATACTATTGCCGCGGCTTGCAAAAACCACGGTGTAGTCCCTGGAATGTATTTTATCCCTCCAGATATGGACCCCAATTTCTATGTCGACAAGGGATTCAAATTCTTCACGATGCCATGGGCCGTATGGGCTGTAGAAGGTGTGAAAAATGGCTTATCAGGAATTAAGCGTTAGTTTTCCTCAGGTACCAATTCTAATGAATTGAGCAAAATTAAAACGCCCCGATGAGTTCCAGTCACTGGAACTCTGTCGGGGCGTTATCTCGTGCTGATATTCTTCTCATCCATTCAACTTTCATTCCATAAACTCCAACTTGGAGACTTCGGTTAGTCCTGATGTATCTGCACTTTTATTGATCCCGTCGATTTATCATAGGCGCACTCAAATCCCTGCTGAATCTCCTCAAGGGGGTATTTATGAGTGACGATATCGCTCAAACTATTTGACTGATTTGATAGTAAATTGATTGCCATCTCATAGTCATGATAACCATCCAGAATCCCATAGCATGAAGAAAAGATTATGGATTGCTCCTTCAACAAAGGTGCAAGCCAATCGAACTGGAGTGGGGTTCTAAATCCTCCAAGGATGACTATCCTCCCCTGCATACGAGTAGATTCAACAGATTGAATCAGTGTCCTGTTGCTTTTCCCTCCCACAGTTTCAACAGCTAAGTCAGCACCCCGACCGTTAGTATGACTTCTCACTAGGTTTTCAAATTCCTCTCCTTCTGGACTACATGTATAGTCAGCACCAAGAGACAACGCCATAGCTGCCTGCTGTTCGTGTCGGGCAGTAACAAATATTTTGCCGGCACCTAGTTGTTTGGCAGCTACGACAGCGGTCAATCCAATAGTTCCAGCTCCGAGAATTGCAACCGTTTCACCACCATTCATCATTCCTCGTCTTATGCCATGAATAGAAACCGCCAGAGGCTCAACCAATGCCCCCTCATCCCAGGTCATCGATTCTGATATTTCATAACATCCAATAGCTTTTCTTTTTATATATTCAGCAAACCCTCCTCCCTCTGCTTGTACCTTATTCTGGCATTGTCGATACTGACCCATTCGACAGTACCAACATGTTGAGCAGGCGAGGCCTTGACCTATTGTTTCTATTGCTACTCTTTTTCCTACTATTTCTCTGTCGACCGCAGCACCTACATCAACTATTATCCCTGTCACTTCATGGCCAGCAGGAAGCTCATCGGCTTCTTCCTTATCGTTGTTCATAAGAAGGTCAGAACCGCATATTCCAGTAGCCTTGACTTGAATGATAGCGTCACCTTCAGCAGCAACCGGATCCGGGTGTTGTTGAATAATCATTTGCCCATTTCCATCGTAAAACGCCGCCTCCATAAACTATCTCCTTTTCCACTATCAAGTGAATTATTATCGCAAGTCTTCTTTAAATAGCCAGTTTATTCAGATGGTCAACACTATTTGACCCAGTGATAACCGTCAATCAATCAAGATATTCAGTCTTTAAAGGCTATTGCTGTTACATCGTCATCCTAAATTTTGAAAAGTCTCCCAGCCAACTTGGTCGCGTTCTAGAATATAATCGGCCTGAGACTCAAGAATTATTCCATGAAGAAACTATGGTAAACAAAGGAATTTTGATGCTCGAATACCTATTGAATAGATACGGCCTCCCGTTCACTGCCATTATCGTGGTTATAACCTTAACTTTGGCCTTCAGTACATGTGGGAGCGCTCAGGAGCCAGCTACCAGTCAGGAGCCAGCTACTGGTAAAGAATCTCTTAATCAATACACATTAACCGAAAAAACCCACGATATCGGCTGCATCGACGATGTTCTTGGGATGGCTACGACAGATGACATCATACACAGGGGACGCCCTCCAACTGGTGAAGAACTCGACAAAATACAACGCTGTAAGTTGTCCGTGGTTCGCAATACTAGTGCACCAACTGTTCAGTCCCTCACTATTCAGACACCAATCGGCTCACAACCCCCAACAGCGACTCCCATCAACAAAACTGCTACTAAAACTGAGGATGCTAGCTCGTCGACCAAACCGATCGCAGTTTCACCATCTGTGAATGGAACTGTAACCGAAAAAACCCACGATATTGGCTGCATCGACGATGTTCTTGGGATGGATACGACAGATGACATCGTACAAGAGGGACGCCCTCCAACTGGCGCAGAGCTCGACAAAATACAACGTTGTAAGTTGTCAATGGGTGGCGAGAATAATAAACCCCCCAAGCACGAGACAGACAAACCAGCTGGATCATCACAAAATCGCAACGTGAATCAGTCTTCTAGTACAGCCACAAGTAATGTAGACGAAGAATCCCACGATATTGACTGCATTAGATATATTCTTGGAACGGCTACGGTAAATGAAATAATAGATGGAGGAAGACCTGCTACTGATCAGGAGCTAAATCAGATTACTCACTGTGAGATCTCGGGTATAAAAAGCGGCTACGATCAGGGTGATTCGGAAAAAGAAAACAAGCCTGAATACTCACCGCCAAGCGAACAAAAGAATATACTTCCTGACTGGGGATTCCAGCCCACCAACTGTGAAGGTGATGACAAGGATGACTCCGGAATGCCTATTGGACCCCAGTGTAATTTAGTACCCATCCCCCCCGAGCCGGGAGTCATCTTAGGTCAACTAATTGGAGCAAAATTACCAAGCCCAAAATATGGAGTACCGAGCCAAGCCTGTCAATCATTCCAAGAAGAATCATGTAACGAGCTGCAATGGGAAGAGGTTTCTGATCTTATGGCAGGCGAATTCGTGCAGATTCGGATATCACGCACCAACCCAAACATCATGTACGCCGGCACCGATTCTAACGATATGACTACATATCGAAGTACTGACTCAGGAGCCACCTGGGACCTAGTACACGTGACAGGCCATGCAGCGGGATTGGCGATTAGTCCCATAGACCCAAACATAGTCCTATATACGAATCTTGAGGCACCTGTCCAGCTCACTAGCGACGGAGGAAACAGTTGGTCTCCTGTAGTGGGTTCCAGCCCAAGCGACATGAATTTCAACAAACCGTTTACGGCCATTTCCTTTTCCCTCACACAACCAAATATTGTTTACACCGCTGCTCTACGAGGAAGCACCAGAGGGGGTATATGGCCTCCCGAACCATCAGACATATATAAAAGCACCGATTCTGGTTCTACCTGGGTTCATGTTGGAACCTGCGAAACGTGTTCTTCTATACAAACGATAGTTATAGACGGTACTGATTCAAATGTTTTATGGGTTGCTTCTGAGGGAGGGCTTCAGCAAAGTGAAGATGGGGGACAGACCTGGAGTGGAAATGTAATACCCTATTTACAGGAAGTGGCAGCTCAAACGTGGGGCAATGCCATGGCAAATATGCCTAAGGTGATAGGCCTTGATATTCATCCAGCCAAACCGGACATAATTTTGGCAGCAACGAGTGAATATGGAATATTTAGAAGTACCGACGCTGGAAATACCTGGAGTCACAGCAATTCAGGACTCGAGACTTCCAAACTTCATCAACTACACTTTTCTCCAAGCAATCCAGATGTAGTTTACCTATCCAGCCATAACGGTATTTATCGAAGCGATGATGCTGGACAGTCCTGGACAGCTAGAAATGACGGTTTAGAGTTTAAGTTCTTATCTCCGATTGCTATTCACCCTGAAGATGAAAATATTGTATTTGCTGGTACTACAAGCGAAATCTACACAATACATCCAGAACATAAGAATAATGGCATGCATGATGGTCAAGGCCTTTACAAATCAGTGGATGGTGGGATTCATTGGTCTAGAAGTGACACTGGCATAGTTGAGGCCAAAACTGCGCAAATAGGTGCTCACCCGATATTACCTTTCAACACATGGGTAGGAGGGGAATCGGGACGCGGCAACTTCTATTCACCCGATGGTGGCGATAGCTGGCTTTTCTCCCCATCTATAACGTCCCATTACCCGATGGTTTACGCATTCAACTATGAATTCCCTACTATAATATATACAACCGGATGGTTGAGAACAGGAGAACTAACAGCTAGCACTGACGAAGGTGCAAGTTGGTATACCCTCACCCACAAATTGGAAAACGGATTAAGCGCAAGAACTAGAGAACTTGGTCTCAGAACCGAGGGCGGCACAGATTTTCATATCCACGGCGTAGCAGTAGCTCCCTCCGATCCAAACACAGTCTACGTAGGATCGGTGCACGACACCGTGTATCCAAATCTCACTTTCAATCTGCATGGTGCTCATATTTGGAAATCTTCCGATGGTGGGCAAACTTTTCCAGAAATGTCTGAGGGATTCCCAATTGAGACTAAAACCTCTATAAATTCTATAGTGGTGCACCCAACAAACTCCGAAGTGGCCTACGCAATGACAACGTTGCACGAAACAGAAACGGCGATTGGAATCTACAAAACTACCAATGGAGCTCAATCTTGGTTCCCTGTAAACGAAGGCTTAGATCCCTATACAAATGACTTGCAGATGGACCCAATAAATCCAGATATTCTCTATGCGGCTACTGAAAGCGGAATATACAAAACAACCAACGGAGCCCAATCTTGGTCCAAATACTCAACTGGTATTCCTAAGGCTCCCGTAATTGATATGGCCATTGACCCTCTAAATCCTTTGGTTCTGTACGCCATAACAGCAGAGGACTTGTACAGTACCAGAGATGGTGCTGAACACTGGTACCCATCAAGCTTTAACATCCCACTACTCCAAGATTTATCAAAAACTCTCTCTGCTCAGGAAAGACTACTAAATGAGCTGCGTCTAGATAGAACAAAAACGGGACATTCGATGTACGGAGGCACTTTCGCCCAAGACCGTACCCTAGAGATTGATGCCACAGGTCGTTTGATCGTGGTAGCGGTAAAAACCAATAGGAGTGATACGGTTGAAGAAAATGAGAGGAAATTATATAGGGCGATATTGACTCCTCTAGTTGACGTTGAATATCAATTCTCCATCGGTGACCACTCTGGTCAGGCGTTGGATATCACGTCTAAATCAAATATTTATGATTTACTATTTGATAGCAATACGCAAGAAGTAAAATTCACAGCAGCTGGACCTTCCGGAACAGAATCACTAACCTCAGTTCGAATCCCTAGCTCCTTGCTATCGGGAGGTGAATATGCCTTGGAATGCTGTGTAAAAGTACTCGTTGACGGGATTGAAAAACCTGCTGTCAACACAGACAAAGGAATCACTTTCCAACATGTTCATATAGGGCGCAGCGAAGTAATTATTAAGACCCAATAGGCCTTAAAGTACAGAACCTAGCCATATGACACATAGAATTGCTTCCCACAAATCAAGGGTTATTTAGGCACCTATTAATTATGTCATCAAGTTTAGATCCAGACATTTCTATCCTGTCAGTTCTGACGCATATTTATATGGAACCATTCACTCCTCCTCTTCCTCTCATGTTCTGCCTTATTGGAGCTGCAATAACCATCATTCTCACGTTTGCCTTAGCTGCGATCTTCAGCAGTAAGTTGAATTTAAGATCTCAATCTTTTCGATTAGACGTATCACGTTGGAAAATTACTAGAGCACTTTCAAGCATCCCAACTTTAAATGCTTTTAGACTGACAGGTGTTTCCATATTTTTTATTATTATCTACGCCTGTTTCTGGGGAAGTGACAACCCAATTTATAACATCGCCCCAACTTTCATATGGGTAATATGGTGGGTTGGACTAGCGTATCTATCCGCCTTTGTAGGAGACCTATGGAGGTTGATTAATCCTTGGCACTCCTTGTTTCATTGGGGGGAAAAACTTTTCTTAACCTGGACTCCATCAACAACTATTGCACCGTTGCTCAAGTACCCGAAGTGGATCGGTATCACACCTGCTCTCGTTATATTTTTTGCCTTCGCTTGGGCTGAGAATGTTTATCACGAATCCGTCGTTCCAATACGCCTAGGACAAATGATAATTATTTACTCGGCTATCACTTGGTGTGGGATGATGATGTTCGGCAAAGAGATTTGGCTCCGCAATGGAGAAGCCTTTACAGTAGCATTCGGTTTCTTGGCTAGATTCTCTCCGCTAGAGGTACGATACAACACAAGCTCAACCACCAATATCAACCAGAGAAAGATTAATTTAAGGTTTCCTGGATCGGGACTTATTGAAATAGGTTCGATCTCTACTTCGCAAATGTTGTTCGTTTTGCTGCTGTTAAGTGCCGTTACTTTTGACGGCTTAATGGGGACCATGATCTGGATGCGCCTCCAAAATTCTGTGCTCGAATATATTCCCAATTTGTTAGTCGTAGGGTCCCTGGGATTGATCCTAGTCTCTGTGGTTTTTTTTGGGTTGTACTTCTGTTTCAGCTTTTTAATGAAATCGTTTAGCGGCGCAAATTACGGAACATTCACGTTTGCAAACAATTTTGTCACTAGCCTAATACCTATAGCATTGGCCTATCACGTAGCGCACTTTTTACTGTTTTTACTAATACAGGGTCAACTAATGGTACCTTTGATATCAGATCCGTTTGGCCAAGGATGGGACCTCTTCGGTACTGCGAACTATCGCCTCAACTTCAAAATAATGAGTCCAACATTTTTCTGGATCATTTCTGTTACATCCATAGTGATTGGACATATTATAGGAGTAGTTGTATCTCACTTAATAGCTGTCAAAACGATACGAGACCGACACAAGGCATTTAAGTCGCAATACCCTATGCTGGCGCTAATGATTTTCTACACCATAGCAAGTCTATGGATCATAACGCAGCCGATGTATCAATCGGCTATGTGAAGTTAGCCTCTTGAAAAATCTTAAGACTGACAAAATATCTCATCTCAGGTAAAGTCAGCACGCCATGAGTTATAAAGAGATAACGGCATAGTTTGCAGGATTACTGCAGGAGGTGGATAGGTAATGAAATATGACGTCATTGTTGTGGGTTCGGGGTCAGCAGGCTCAATTGTAGCGACAAGGCTATCCGAAGACCCATCGAAATCTGTCCTACTTATTGAAGCTGGCCCTGACTACGACGAAATAGAAAAACTCCCAGATGAGGTCAGATACGGATACGCAACCGGGACTGATGTTATGGTGAGTGATCACAACTGGCAGTTTCTTGGGCAACCGACACCTATAGCAGAGCCTATGATGGTCCCAAGAGGAAAAGTCACTGGCGGATCCAGCGCGATAAATGGGCAGATGTTCCTGAGAGGTGTTCCAGAAGATTATGACACCTGGGCGGAATGGGGAAATGACAAATGGAGTTACGAACAACTCCTCCCATTTTTCAGAAATTTAGAAACAGATACAGATTTTTCCGATGATTTCCACGGCACGACTGGTCCAATAATAGTTCGTCGTTTTAAGCCAACAGATATGCACCCCGCTCAGGTAGCTTTTAGAGAAGCAGCTTTAGATGCCGGTCACCTAGAAAGCCCAGATCTAAATCACCCCGACTCTGAAGGAATAAGTCCCACCCCATTAAATAATCCCAACGGGATACGGTGGAGCACCAACCTTGGCTATCTATCAATGTCACGCCACCGTTTAAATCTGACAATAAGAGCTAATTGCGACGTTCGTAAAGTCTTATTCGAAGGGAAAAAAGCCTACGGTTTGGAAGTTGAGAGCGCTGGTGAGGTATTTACAGTAGAAGGCCATGAGATCGTCCTCAGTGGGGGATCTATTGCCTCGCCACAAATACTCATGCTTTCCGGCGTGGGACCACCAGATCATTTAAGAGAACACGGTATAGATGTAGTGCATGAATTATCTGGAGTTGGGGAAAATCTCAGAGATCACCCTATCGTGCCAGTAAGCTTTAAGACCAAATCACATGTGGAACTCGATGGACTAGCCCCTCGCAATCAGTATGTTCTTAGATACACAGCTTCTGGATCTGATCTAAGAAACGACATGATAATTATCATGCAGTCTTTCGCGACCGACCGAGTAGACCGGGGGGGATCACGGATGGATGGTTTTGGGGTCCGAATGACCCTTTCCGTTTATTTAGCAAAAAGTGCGGGCAAACTAACTCTCCAGTCTTCCGACCCAAGCGTTCAACCTTTCTTGAATTACAACTACTTTGACGATCCGTTTGACAGAGAGAGAATGCGCGAAGGTATCTATAAATGTTTGGATTTGGCAAAGCATCCTAAATTTGGAGATTTAGTAGAGGGAGTAGTCGAACCATATTCTTCCGCATTTGATTCGGATGACAGCCTAGATGAATGGATGATGAAAGAGGCGACTACTGGTCATCACATATCTGGAACGTGCAAAATGGGACCATCAACGGATCACATGGCGGTCGTTGATCAGTATGGCAAAGTGCACGGCCTAGAAAACCTACGCGTAGCTGACGCGTCAGTCATGCCAGATTGCATACGGGCTAATACAAACGTAACTACCATGATGATCGGGGAACGAATAAGCGACTTTATGATCAATGGAGAATAAGTTTTACATCACTCCAGGCTTAAGCCAAGTTCCTCGGGCAAAGTAAACAAAAAACGCTATAGACCTAGCGCTGTTACCGATAACTACACCCCAGGGCACACCCTGGGCTCCCAGCGACGTTTGATGAGCCAAAAGGATTGCAATTGGGACTTCGAGTACCCACATTGTTGATAGTGTAATTACCATGGGCGCCATCGTTGCACCTGTATTTGCTATACCTTGTGTAAAAACTTGGACCGAGCTCATAGGGAACGTTGCGAAAGCCAATATCCATATCCAGGTTGCAGTGTTACTAACAAATTCGGGGGATTCGCTAAAAAATTCAGCAATTTGGCTGGGAAATACGAAGAAAACAACCATGGCTGCAGCACTAAGCACTGCTGAATAAACTATGGCCCATGATATTGAGCTTTTTGCTCTCTCAATGTGGCCTGCCCCAAGATTCTGACCCGCAAGAGCACCTCCCGCCCTACCCAATCCTCGACTCGTATGATTTACAACATTTTCAGCCCTACGGGACAGGGCAAAAGCAGCTGCGGGACCATCTCCGAATGAAGCAACTACTATAAGAAGAATAAGCTGGGAGGAAGATCGCTGCATTCCAGTCAAGGCTGCCGGCATGCCTATCCTTATTAGCCTCCACATTAATGAAAAGTCGATTTTGTATCCCGAAAAGCTTAATTTTAATCTTGAAGTCCCCCGAAAAAGTACATACAAGTTGATAGATAACCCAAGAACCTGCGCGATTATATTGGCCATGCCTGCACCCGCAAGATCCATGTGGGGGAACATGAACCATCCAAAAATCAAAAACGGAGAAGTGACGAGATGCACTACTCTACTCACAGTAGCTGCTTTAAGAGGTGTGATACTGTCCCCGGCCGCCTGTAATGCTCCGCCAGTAAGTCTCTGGAAAGACATGATAGACATTGCAATAAACTGTAATTTCATATACCCCGAAGCAATGTCGACTACCTCTTCACTAACTCCCACTAGGCCCAGTAGAAAGTCGGTGAAAATGATCCCCGGTATACCGATAACCAAGCTCCACACAAGGGTAAGAATTATAGACTGAGCTAGTACATGGTTAGCGTATGAGGTCTCACCCGCTCCTATGGCTCTGGAAATCATTGCCCTCATGCTCGCATCCAGACCCATACGAGCAGTCATCAAGATCATTATGTATGTTTGTGAGACACCAAGCCCGGCAATTGCTTTATAGCCAACTCGTCCAGCCCAAAATAGATCCGCTAGCTGATCAGCTACACTAATAAAACTCTCTGCCATCTGAGGCCATGACAGGTGCCAGAGGTTACGGGGAATGCTCCCCCTGGTCATGTCACGCATCCTACTTCTTTTTCGCACGCGTTCACTCATATTCATCAATGTATCAGGGAGGCTCAATTTATGGAAACATGATATGGGATGAAACTACGGAGTGCTTACCATGGCTAAACGCGTTTGACAGGTTTCTTTTATCGCAATAGTATGGCTCTTGCAAAAATTTGCAGGAGAGTCCATGAGCTGCGAAGCTACTACTATCGCTATTGTTAAAAATACAGGCCATAGGATGACCCCGCAGCGCCTGTTGATTCTATCGGCTATTCGGCATGCTAATGGGCATGTAACTGTCTCACAAATAGGGAGTAGAGTCCGTGAATCCTACCCTACCATCGACGTTTCAACGGTGTATAGAAATTTAACCACTCTCCGAGACTTACGTCTTGTATCTGAGACAAGGATTGACGGTGGAGAATCCCAGTATGAATGGATTGATCAGGATAAACACCATCATATTATTTGTCGGAATTGCTCCGCCATAGTTCAAATAGATGACACATACTTGGAATCCCTTGCTCAATCGCTCATGAAAGATTATGACTTTACTCTTGATACAGACCACTTCACAATTCACGGTGTTTGCGCAACCTGTTTGAAATAGCAGAAAGAAAGGAATAATTATAAATGGACTTTGGTTCGGGAGCTTTGGCTGCCATAATCCTAGGGTTTCTATTAGGTCTGAAACACGCAACCGACGCAGATCATGTGGTTGCTGTAGCAACGATAGTAAATGAGTTCAAAAATGCTTTCAGAGCGNTTTGGATAGGAGCTTCCTGGGGACTAGGNCATACTGTACCGCTNCTGATATTGGGAATCNTNATNTTGACCTTNAAGGAAGTGGTCCTGGANTCCTATGANGGCATAGCTCATTATTTCGAATTCTGTGTGGGACTGATGCTNGTATTTCTNGGACTNCAAGTTTACTGGACCTTAAAAAGGGGACGNCTCCATGTGCACCAACACGACCACGATGGTGANGACCATCTTCACATACATGGAACTCATCCTGAAGAAGAGACCCCTGCCGTACAGGAAAAACATGGAATGTTTAACCCTGGAAAACCATTTTTTAGAATGAANTCTTTTATTATCGGNCTNATCCATGGACTNGCTGGAAGCGCGGCNGTTATGTTGGCTTTGNTACCGACAATAGATTCNTTTATGGCCGGNCTAGCCTATCTGTTGCTATTTGGNGTCGGCACCATCCTTTCTATGGCCCTGGTAACGATAGCGCTAAGTGCACCTTTTGCCATGAGCGGCTCCCACGATAAACTCAACAAGATTGTCTCAGGACTGGCAGGTACAGCCAGCATATTATTTGGAGTAGCTTTAATGTCTGATATCAGTTTCGGAACCTCTTTGATACCATTTTAAAACCTACTTGCTAACTCATAAAACCAGTCAATAGTAAATAAGAGGGCTAAATTGGCGAAATCTGATTACAAATTCATCCATACACTTAGGGTCCGATGGAAAGAATGTGATATCCAAGGCATAGCTTTCTACGGAAGTTACTTAGACTACATAGAAGTGGGAGAAGCTGAATATTTTCGAAATTTAGGAATATATACCCTTCAAGAGGAACCCAGAAAGAAATTTGACCTTGCAGCTGTTAAATTGACGTTGGAATTCAAAAGTTCGGCAAAAGTAGATGAACTTATTGACTTGCACATGAAAATAGCAAGCATGGGGAGATCTAGTATGGTCGAAAGCACAGAAATATATAGATCCGGTACTGACGAGCTTCTCGTGACAGGAGAAAGAATTTCGGTCAACTTCGATAGCTCTAAAGCTAAATCCAGACGTATACCAGATGATATAAGGGCAATAATAGAAAAATTTGAGAACACCGGCGAAACGCCAAACTAAACACTTAAATTAAAACCAGAAAGGGGAACGAAGTGACGTCAAGTCAATACGACAAACCACCAGAAATGGTTATCGATAGTGCAAAAAGTTACCAGGCCATTATAGAAATGGATAAGGGAGGCAGTATCACTATANACCTCCTCGCAAAGGAAGCGCCAATAACAGTAAACAATTTTGTTTTTCTTGCAAAAGATGGTTATTACGACGGCATCACTTTTCACAGAGTAATACCTNNGTTTATGGCTCAATCAGGAGATCCNACCGGAACTGGATCAGGGGGTCCTGGATACAACTTTGACGATGAATTTCACGATGATGCAAAACATGATTCTGAAGGAATATTGTCGATGGCTAACGCTGGCGTGAGGAATGGAATGGGAACCAATGGAAGTCAATTCTTCATAACTTTCGCCCCAACTCCTCATCTTGACGGNCACCACAGCGTATTTGGAAGAGTGAGTGACGGAATGGATGTGGTTTTAGGAATTACAACCAGGGATCCAGGTTCCGCTAGCGCACCAGGAGATGCGATAAAATCGGTCACAATTATAGAAAGCTAATGACTCAGAATTTCTCTATGGATCAAATTCACAGTCATCTTTGCCCTCAGCACGGCATGACGAATCCATTTTAAATATCTTGATTTATGCTTTCTTTGCTGTACCATCGAGCATCAAAATCGGCTGTGCTTGAAGCTTGCTCTCTAGCGCTACTTTAGTGTGCAAAAGAGCTATATTTGGGAACATAACGAACTTAATTAAGAAGGAAACTCAAATGGAAGTAGTGAGTCTGCGGGACTTAGAGAGAATCGCCAAACAGAGAACAGTCCAAGACATGTGGGACTTCATTGATGGTGCAGCCTTTGATGAAGTTACTAAGAGGCGTAACGAGCAAAAATTTAAAGAACTTTCTATAAATCCCAGTTTTTTGGTTGATATTGGAACAAGGAGTACGAAAACCACAATATTGGGAGAAGAAATTGATTTCCCTATAATGATTGCGCCCTCGGGAGGACAACGTCAGCATCACCCCGAGGGAGAACTTGCAACAGCACGTGGAGCAGGAATGGCTGGAACGCTTTATGCTCTCCCCACAGCTTCCGGCTATAGCATTGAAGAAGTAGCAAATGTGGCTTCAGGGCCTTTGTGGTTCCAGTTATACCACTCAGCAGATGAAATCACTGAAAATTTGGTGGTACGTGCAAAAAACGCAGGATATAAAGCTATTTGTCTGACTATAGATACCCCAACAGCAGGACCAAAGGAAAAGGATCTACGCAACGATTTTAGGAGAGTCAGTCATCTGCATAACGGTAGTTTCAGAGACAATCCGGAATGGGCAAGCCGAAGAGATATAGGTCCCAGAGATTTTGCAGATTGGGATATAACCGGTTTTAGAGGTCTAACCTGGGAAAGACTGGGATGGCTAAAATCACTGACTGGTCTTCCTCTTGTTGTAAAGGGTGTTAGAACTGTAAAAGATGCTGTGATGTGCGCCGAAAACGGAGTAGATGGGATAGTAGTATCCAACCATGGCGGACGCCAGATTGATAAAACACTTTCTTCAATTGAAACACTCCAATCCATTGCAGAAGCTGTTGGGGACAGACTAGAAGTATATTTAGATTCCGGGGTACGCCGAGGGTCTGACGCATTTATAGCAATTGCACTTGGTGCAAAAGGCGTCTTTGTTGGTCGTCCACTATTCTGGGGGCTTTCCTACGATGGAGCTGACGGAGTCAAATTGATGCTAGATATTCTGCGATCAGAATTTGACAGGACAATGGCATTTTGCGGATTCACAAGAGTCTCAGATATTAACTCCTCTGCAGTTCACGTTCCATCGACATGGAACTTTTAAAGGATCATTTCGATACTTTCTACGCTGAATCTCCATGCGATGGACGCCAACGCAGGTCCGGATAACGCGCCGCTCGGGCTTCATCTAGGCGGGAATTGGGAGTGAAATGAGGAGCTTCATGCAGAAGTTCTGGGTTTGAGTGTGCCTCTTTAGAAATGGTCCTCATAATATCTATGAAGGTATTCAAAGTCTCGAAGGATTCTGTCTCAGTCGGTTCGACCATCAGCGCTTCTTCCACAATCAGGGGAAAGTACATGGTTGGTGGGTGCACTCCGTAATCTATCAGTCTTTTTGCTACATCAAGGGCTGAAACACCGCAATTATTTTTTAAGTTGCGAGCCGAAAAAACCACTTCATGCATACAAACCCTTTCATAAGGTAGATCAAAACTATCTTTCAACATTTCGAGAATATAATTGGCATTAATTACCGCATCATCGCTAATAGACCTAATGCCCTCTCCACCTAGAGATCTAATATAAGTAAAAGCCCTCACCAAAACACCAAAATTACCTTGGAACGCTCCCATTCGGCCTATTGATTTTTCGGGATCTGACTGTTTAAAGGTGACTTTACCGTCTACNTCCTCTCTAAAGACCAGCGGGCTTGGTAAATAATCAACCAATCGGGACCCCGCTATAACAGGGCCTGCTCCTGGGCCGCCCCCACCATGCGGGGTTGAGAATGTTTTATGAAGATTGGAATGAATCACATCAAATCCTAAATCCCCCATTTTTACTCGTCCCAAAAGAGCATTTAAGTTAGCACCATCACCATATACGATTCCTCCGGCATCTCTAACAATTCGGGTAACCTCCAGAATGTTCCTATCAAATAATCCAAGGGTACTTGGTAAGGTAATCATTAGCCCGGCCAGATTTTCTCCCACAGACTCCCGTAGGGCATCAAGGTCCGTGTTTCCTTCATTATCAGAAGGCAATGTCTTCACAGTGAATCCCGCCATCACAGCTGAGGCAGGGTTCGTCCCATGGGCGCTATCGGGGATCAAAACTACTTTTCTTTGATCCTCTCCGCGATCAAGATGATACGCTCTAGCCATCAACATACCCGCCAATTCTCCGTCTGCCCCTGCCATAGGTGTCAGACAAGTTCCCGCCATCCCGGTAATCTCTGTTAAATACTCCTGTACCTCCCAAACCACCTGTAGTGCTCCTTGCACTGTGGAATCATTTTGGAGAGGATGAATATTGGAAAAGCCTGGCATAGAGGCAATAAGATCATTCACCTTAGGGTTGTACTTCATCGTACAAGACCCAAGAGGATAGAAATTATTGTCTATAGAAAAATTGTATTGGCTGATCTGGGAAAAATATCTAACTATTTCCCCCTCACTTACTTCTGGCAGTGGCAAATCATCACGAATCAGATCGGTTGGGGGCAATTCACNTTCCGGAACATCAAGATCAGGTAGTGTCGCCCCAACACGCCCCTCAACGCTCCGGTCCATCAGAAGCTTTCGAGACTCTTGCTGTAACTGGGATAAGAGTGGCGAAGTCATTAGGCTTCCCCAATTTTTCTGAGTGTTTCGGCCAGATTTTCTATATCTTCACGGGAATTCATCTCGGTGACACACAGTAGTAATCCGTTTTCTACGTAGTTGCTAACATCCAGACCGCCGATAATATCTTTCTCCAAAAGGAGTTGATTTATCTCTTCAGGGGGAATTGGACATCTAACTGTAAACTCCCTGAAAAATACACCATTACCAGATTCAACGATTGAAAAACCAGGAATGCTCTCAATCAGGGAGGCGGCATAATGAGCCTTGTGGTAACAAAGTTCAGCAACCTTCCTCATACCCTGTCTTCCCATACATGCCAGATATACCGTGGACATCAAGGAAATTAACGCAACGGAGGTACATATGTTGGACGTGGCATGTTCTCTGCGTATGTGTTGTTCCCTAGCTTGGAGGGTTAAAACGTATGCTTCCTTNTCATGTGTATCGAGAGTTTTGCCGACAATTCTTCCTGGCATTTGCCGAACAAATTCCTGCCTGCAGGCAAATATGCCTACATATGGACCACCATAGCTCATAGGAACGCCTATCCCCTGACCTTCGGCAACGACTATGTCTGCCCCATATTCCGATGGAGGGTTAAACATTCCTAGTGAAACAGGGTCAACCGAAACGACTAAGAGCGCTCCCGCATCATGCGCAATATTAGAAAGCATCTGCATATCTTCCAGATATCCAAAAAAATTAGGCTGCTGAACGATCAGACATGCTGTATCTTCCCCNAGAGAAATATTGTGTGCCTTTACAAGCTCCAAGGCTATTCCAGGGGCCTGAACATATGTATCCAGAACATCTGTATACAGAGGAGATGTGGAATCGAGAATAGCCACTTTATTCTTGCGTGTTACTCTGCAAGCCATGAGGGCAGCCTCTGCCAATGAAGTTGATCCATCGTACATCCCCGCATTCGCCACATCCATGCCGGTCAGCTGACAAATCATAGACTGGAATTCGTAGGCCACTTGAAGAGTCCCCTGTGACACTTCCGGTTGGTAAGGAGTGTAAGCAGTCATGAACTCGCCCCTGCTGGCGATGCTAGACACCACTGCGGGGATATGATGCCAATAAGAGCCTGCCCCTAAAAAGGAAGTGTACTCACCAGCGGAAGCATTTCTTGAAGAAAGTTCAGAAGCAAAGGCTCTAAGATCTAACTCAGACATAGCTTTCGGCAAATTCAAATCGGGATTACGAACTTTCTCAGGAATGTCTGCAAAAAGGTCTTCTACAGAGTCCATGCCAATAGCATCCAGCATCTTTTTTCGATGCTCTTCGGTATTGGGCGTAAAAGGAGAGGGCATCAGTTACTCTCTGATTCAAGAACAAAGTCTTCATATTCTGCCAAAGTCATCAGGTTCTCTATCTCAATTGTATCGTTAACCTTTACCTTAATCATCCAACCTTTTTCATAAGGNCTCTCATTTACCAAGTCAGGAGCATCTGCAAGTATNCTGTTGACTTCTAATACTTCACCTCCGACTGGAGAAAACAGCTCAGAAAACGCTTTGACAGATTCTATCTCTCCCATTTTGCCGAACTGGTCTACAGAATCTCCAACTACAGGTAAATCGACAAAAACTACGTCTCCAAGGCTATCAGCCGCATGCTGNGATATCCCAACAAGGCCAACTCCATTTTCATCTACAAATATCCACTCGTGCTCACTTGAATATTTAAGCTGGTCCGGGGTCATACGTTTTTCTCCCTAATTAAGATCACCATAGTTTTGAGAATAGAGTTTCACGATCTCACTCTTTTGTAAAAAGGCAATTCCACTACTGTAGCTTGAGTCATCTTACCTCTAATATCTACACCAAGCTTGGTATCAGGCTTCGATAGGTCAACTGGGATATAGCCCATACATATATTTTGGTTCAATGTGGGAGACGGGCTTCCACTTGATATCTCCCCTATCTTTTCACCCTCATGAAAAATAAAGCAGCCGTGCCGCGCCACAGATCTTCCATCAATCACCAATCCAACAATTTTTCTCACAATTCCTTTTTCTCTTATCGAAGCAAGGGAGTCTCTGGCTACATATTCGGGCCGGTTATTATTTACAAAATAATCTAACCCTGCCTCATAAGGATTTATCGACCGATCCATATCGTTTCCATGCAATAGTAATCCCGCCTCTAAACGCAAAACATCGCGAGCGCCAAGCCCNCAAGGAGTAACGCCAGAATCTTCAAGGGTTTTCCAAATCAAAGATCCATAATCAGAAGAAGCTATAATCTCGAACCCATCTTCCCCCGTATACCCAGTCCGGGCAATAAAAACTTCTACTCCAAAAAACTCAGCATCAACAGCACTGAAGAGACGCAATTTTGTTAGATCAGTAGTAGTGTGCTTGGATAAAATACCCGCAGACAACGGACCTTGCACTGCTACCATCACTGTATTACTGGAAACATCGTTTATTTTAACTTCGATGTCATCGGATATATTGGCGGTCAGCCAATCAATAACAGCTTCACGATTAGATGCATTAGGGATTAACAAATACTGGTCAACCTGCCTGTAGACGATGCAGTCGTCTATTATGCCGCCCTGATCGTCACATATAACATTATATTTAGCCCTACCCACTTTGATACTAGACACATCAACGCTAAGTACCCGGTTTAATAAAAGTTGTGCACCTTCGCCGGAAAGTTCCAATCTCCCCATATGGGAAACGTCGAACATCCCAGATCCTTCACGTACTTTCCTTACTTCGCTGAGAATTCCCGAATATTGAACCGGCATTTCCCAGCCAGCAAAATCGATTAACCTTCCACCCGAATCCAGATGGCTTTCAAATAATGGNGTCCGCTTCAAAGATCCTTCAATACTCATAATGTCTTACACCCAAGATAAATCATCACACTGGTTCTGTTCCCCAAAAACCCCAACGATTAGCGTGAAGTCGCTGTAGAATCGTCATCAAATTCAGTGTCACTGAAGTCAGTCCAAAGCATATTACACCCGATAAGAACGGCGCCTCTTAAATCCACTTTCGTGAAATCAGCAAGAGTAAGGTCAGCTTCCTGAAAATCAGAAAAATTCAATGATGANCCCGTCAGTTTGGCCATCTGAAGGCTGGCATTAACAAACGAACAGCGTCTTAAGCTGGCCTTAGACAGATCTGCACCGTCTAATCTAGCCTCGTCGAGCGTGGAGCCATCTAGGACAGATTCTCTTAGTTTTATAGNGGCCATAGTAGCTCGTGTGAAAATTGATCCATTTATGGTGGCGCCACTGAGGTCTGATCCAGATAAATCAGCATCAGACATATTTATTCCCCTCATAAATGACACCGTAAAATCCGCATTCCGAGCCAATCCTCCAGACATATCGGCTCCTCTCATGTTTACTCCAACCAGAATCGAGCGATCCAAACGTACCCCTCCCGTCATAAATGCCCCGCTCATATTTGAACCTGTCAGATCGGTATCACAAAGATTAGCTGCAAACAGTCGAGCCTCCATTAAATATGCATCGCTAATGTCTGAGCCAGATAAATCAGATTCTCGAAGATTAGTTTCCCTCAGATTAGCCTCGCTAAGTTTTGAATCGGAGAGATCACAACCACTTAGATTGGCACCTCGAAGATTTATACCCCTAAGATCACATCCAGAGAAATCAACCCCGCTCATAACAGCCCTATTTAAATTAAGGCCTGTTAAATCCATCCCTGAGAGCTTTATCCCTTCTGAGAAGTACTGTAGAACTTGTTTTTCCGTAATCTCTGCCATTTCCCTCCAAAACCACCCTTGCACTCTTACTGTAGTCACTCAAACAGCTTCAAAAAGAATCTAACTTTAGATCACTCTTCGCCATCAAATGCCAAGATCTTTTTCGGATTTATATCAACAAGAACAAATTCGATATTGCCCAAAATTTCCCTTAAATAAATAGGTGCTTGTTCTGAACCTAGGTAATGGTATGCCAAGCGGGAAACGATATCATCAATATCCATAGGCTCTTTTATACAAGCAGCCCCATTAACTTGGACCCAGGGCTGAGGAAACCTGTCTGCTGCAGAGACAAGAGAAACTCTTTGATCCATTCTTAAATTACGAGCTTTTACCGTAGTTTTAGATGTTGCGACCCATATGTGAGAGTTATCTTCATTCAGAAGATGCCACACTGGNGATGTGTGGGGCGACCCATCAGAGTTTATGGTTGTCAGAAAAGAGATAATTGGTTCTCCGAGTAACCGATTTGCCTGCGCTTTGCTCAAATATCCCATATCTACCTCTTTCCAAATAATCACTGTTTTATACGTGATCTGGCGCCAGAACACATATTTTTTTCTTTACGACCAATATTCGCCCATTTATAAGATGTTGGCGTAGACTCCAATACCATATAACACCTTTTACCATTCATCGAACCAGAGGGAGAAACCTAAATGATTATCGTCAAGAGAACATATACACCTTTACCTGGAGCATCTGGTCTTTCCGATCTATTGGAACAAGTAAACCAAGAAACAATCGCAACTGGAATGCCTGAAGTAAAAGTGTTCAGAAAATATCTCGGATATCACGGAGTCATGGTCACCATGCAGAAGTGGCCGACCGTGAAGGAATATAACGACTCGAGAAACCAGGTACGCCAGACTCCCAGCATACGGAAAATATTTGAAGGTATCTATCCCCTTTTATCCGAAACCCACAAAACAGAAATACTCGAGTCCATAACGTAAAAAACTCAACACTTAAGAAATCAACTCAGATTTCTAAAATTACTTTTCCGGTTTCCCCTGAGATAAAGGTTTCATATGCTTCTTGTGCCTTGTTAAGATCATATTTATGGGTAATCAACTTATCCATTGGAGATTTTCTTTCGACAACAAATTTGGCTACTTCTGCGAGCCCAGCCTGACTGAAAGTCCATGAACCCAATATAGTAAGTTGTTTATGTATTATCTGAGGACTCACGTCAAAAGTTGTTGTATTTCCTTCCCCAACAAAGCATACCTTGCCCCAATATTTTGCACTGTCCACGGCCTGTATTCTTACTTCCGGTATGCCCGTCGCATCCAACGTAGAATCTGCTCCCTCTCCCCCTGTGATCTCCCTTATAGCTTCTTCAACGTTTACATTTGAAGAGTCAATAACTTCATCAGCCCCGAGCTCCTCCGCAAGTCTTAATCTGTAAGGTGAAATATCAACAGCAATCACTCTCGCACCCATCTGGGCGGCAAACATTGTCGCTGAAAGCCCTACAGGCCCCTGACCAAATATTGCAACAGTATCTAATCCCGTCGGTTGAATTCGCTTCACAGCGTGGAAAGCTGTGCCTGTACCACAGGAACATGCTGCTGCCGCTGCAAAGTCTAGTTCGTCTGGCATCGGGATACATGTATACGACGGAACCAACATATATTCCTGATGACCACCATGAGCTGTGGAACCATAAACCTCATGATGAACCAAACACATCTGAGTGTACCCAATTAGACACATTGAGCACTGAAGGCATCCCGTGTAGTGGTGCATCATAATCCTGTCTCCCACNGTTACGTTAGTGACACCTTCTCCAAGTTCTGAAACTATTCCTACAGGCTCGTGACCAGGAACTTTTAAATCATCGAGAACTGCCTTTTCCAACTTGGAGGCTCGAAAATTTTTCAAGTCGCTCCCGCAAACCCCGGAGGCTTTCATCTGCAAAACCACTTCTCCCTTACCCGGACTGGGCACCTCAATATCTGCTGAATCAACAATTGAGTCCCCTGTGAAATATAACGCCTTCATATTCGATCCTTCTTCATAATTTGTGGCCATTAAAGGCACCCAGTGATATATCCTTAACTACTACATCTACGATTATCCATAATCACCCACGGACTTCAAATTTCGGAGAGGTGGCAGGCAATATAATAATCTGCCAAGAGTGCATCACAATATGAATTCCAAAGTTTTCCCTAAATCTTTTTTTGAAATCGATAATTCAAACCCTTCCGTTTTTCACCCTACTCCTCAATCGAAGGGACCTTGGGANCCCACTACCCTCCACGGGAGGGTCATTTCTGGTCTAGCAGCTTACGAAGTAGAAAGATTCCATATTCCAGAATCTGACAAAGACAATCTTCAACTAGCCCGGTTAACAGTAGACATGTTCAGACCTGCACCAATGTCTGCTTTGACTGTAAGAAATGAGGTAGTTAGATCTGGGAGACGTATCAAGGTCGTAGAAGTGAAAATTGAGGCTAATGTGCCAAATAGAGGCCAAGTAGAGATAGCCCGTTCAAGTGCGGTTATTCTCCGAAGATCAAAAAATCCGCCCGGGAATATTTGGACTCCTCCTGAATGGGAAATTAACCCGCCAAGCGAAGATTTGCCATATCCCTCAGAAAATGATCCCCAGTCAAACTCCATATGGCATTCTGTTTCACCAGAGGTAAGCACCAAAGAAAATTTTCTGCCACTCAAACGGCTCTGGATACGTGAAACTCATAATTTAGTCTCTGGCGTTATGCCAAGCCAATTAGTCAAAGTGGCTCAAGTAGCAGATTTTGCTAATCCGGGNGCGAATTCAGGAACAAATGGTCTAAATTACATTAACGCAGATGTCTGTTTATATCTTCACCGTGACCCAGTAGGCATGTGGATTGGAACAGATTCTTTTTACCACGGCGCTGACTCAGGCGTTTCCGTAGGAACAATTACACTCTATGATAAAGAGGGCAGATTTGGGACATCGAACGTATGTGCTTTAGGTCAAGAACGTTAACAAGAACAAAGATAGGTATTTCTATACTTAGTCCCCTCTATAAATAGGATCGCGTTTTTCTAAGAAAGCTTCAACAGCCTCCTTCTGATCATAAGTATCGTAAAGGGGTGANCCGTAATGATCTTCATCGGAGACAGTATCGACCCAATCCCGATATCCAGATCTGAGCAGTTGTTTTGTATTTCTTACAGCTAACGGAGGATTGGAAGAAATATCCTCAGCAAATTTAAGAGCCTCTGACATCAAAAATTGTGGTTTAACAATGTGATTAACCAACCCGTGCGACTTTGCCCATTCGGCGTCATAAATTCTTCCTGTGAGACACATTTCGGCTGCGACAGAATGTCCAGCTATTTCTGACAGGGTGGAAGACACCGCTGTATCGGGTACAAGCCCTCGGCGAACAAAAATGGCCGAAAACTTCGCTTCTTCTGAAGCGATCCTAATGTCGCATGCCAAAGCAATAGAAAACCCAGCTCCTACAGCAGCCCCATTAACAGCCGCTATTACAGGTTGTGGAATACGACGAATACTGGATGCAAGCTCCTGTATTCTGTTTCCACTTTGTCCAGAGGAGTCCCCTGGTAGTTTTCGATTCTCTGATCCCTGAGAAGCCATACGGGAAAGATCTGCTCCGGAGCAGAATCCTCTCCCTTCTCCTGTAATAACAACTACTCTTATCTCCGGAAACATTTCGGGTAACTTTTCCAGAAGGGAATGAAACTCGAGGGTGATTTCNCGGTTGAGTGCATTCATAACTTCTCCACGCCTAAAAGTTATGACCCCTGTGTAATTAATCTTCTTGAAAGATAATTTCTCGTATTTCTGCATTCTCTTTACCTGCATTTAAATTAGAGGAAATTTGATAAGACTCAATCGACACTGTCAACACAAGTCTTGAAAAACCCGGTCCATAGCCCTTTTGAGATAAGAAATAGCCAAGTCTATCTTATAGGCATTATTTTCTGACATGGGTTTGGCATCTCTTAGTGAACTATCAACCTTGGATAGCAATTGGTCCGAATGTTTCGCGTCCTCTATATTCATACCAAGCATGTATTCTTCAATCTCCGGAAGGCGCCAAGGAATTGGTGCGATCCCACCCACAGCAACTCCGACACGATAAATTTCCCTTCCGGTTAATGAAATTGATACTGCTGCACTAGCTAGAGCGAAGTCCATTGATTGTCTTTCTTTGAACTTTAAGAAAGTGCTAGAGGACGATTCTTCTTCACAGTTTATTTCAATATAGGAAACAAATTCCCCTTCTCCCAAAATATTTTCTCTGTGAATATCAATTTCTGGACCAGCAAAAAAATCATCTATTTCTATAGTTTTGCTTCCAGTAGGACCAAATATTTTTACTTTGGCGTCCAAAGCTGTAAGAGCTACAGCGATATCTGAAGGATGGACAATCCAGCATCTTTCACCTCCAATGACGGAGTGATATTTATCCAGNCCACCCACTGCAAAGCACTTGTATCCTCCCTTTTTCAAACAATCGAATAGGGGATTCCGGTAATACCAGCACCTAGGTCTTTGGCACAGATTCCCACCCAGAGTCCCGATAGACCTAATTTGGGGGGTGGCTACCGACGCTGCGGCCTTTACTAATGCTGGAAAACTTGAGGTCAGGTACTCATTAGAAACAATTTCCGCCAGCGTCACCATGGAACCCAAAATACATATATTCCCATTATTTTGAATATCTTTTAACCCATTCACATTGGCCAGACTTACCAGTGACTCGGAATGTACCACTCCCTGCTTCATCTCACCCAAAAGNTCGGTGCCTCCTGAAACAATATGAGACCGAGGAGTAGAAGTTAGCAAAAAAGATGCCTTCTCTCGTGTTTTGGGGCTGTGGTACTCAAAGGAGTCCATAAGAAATTAGGCCTTATGGCTTTTGATAGCAGCAAGCAATTTGTGGGGAGTTATGGGTAGATCTGTAATTCTTATTCCAACGGCGTCATAAATGGCGTTTGCAATCGTAGGTGCAGGACCAATACAGGGTGGTTCACCTAGGGATTTAGCACCAAAAGGACCGATAGGGTCAATTATGTCTGCAAAAATGACGTCAATATCCGGAAAATCCAAAATAGTTGGGCTTTTGTGATCNAAAAAATTGCNGTTNACAACTATTCCNGTNNNAGGATCNGTTTCCATATCTTCCAAAAAGGTAAANCCCATCATTTGNGACACNCCACCNCTGACTTGGTTTTCAGCCATCTTGGGATTGATNANCGTACCNGCNTCATGTGCNGCAACATAGCGGGANATATTCACTNTTCCNGTTTCNACATCTACCTCNACTTCNACAAANTGAGCACCNAAAGAGTTNATNACATAATCNGNACTNCCCGGAACNATCGTNGCCTCAGCANTNATNGNTCCACTATGCTCNACAAGATCANATATAGANANNAANGCNCCCGAATCGGACGTCACCNCAGANCCCNGTAANCTTAANNCNTGTTGAGNNTCNCCCAGAAATNNNGNNGCCTGATNTAGGATTTTGTCTCNAAGNATTTCTGCNGCANNTTTCACCGCCAGNCCAGATGAGAAAGTAACGGAAGANCCNGCTGTAATNCTNGCCTCTGGNGTTATATCCGTATCNCCCATNACTAAATCAATGGCATCATATGGAATGGAAAGGACCTGAGAAGCGATTTGGCTAAGAACCGTGGCGCTACCCTCTCCGACATCCATAACCCCTGTAGAAAGTGAATACGATGAATCCTTTGTTAGGGCAATTGAGGCATGTGATTTCCCCCCAGGGCCACCTCTGTAAATAAACATTGACATTCCTCTACCCCGTTTGATCGATCTGCTAGCCGATTTATCAATCCCCTCTACAGGTTGGCCCCAACCTATCCTATCTGCCCCAAGCTCCAAACATTCAGAGAGACCATTACTGGAAAAAGGAATGCCCCCTTCCGATGGCTGAGTGTCAACTATTTGGTTGACCGGGGTAATTCTCTCACCTGGTTGACCTTCTATAGTCACGTGATTTTTTCTTCTAAATTCAAGTGAATCTATCCCCAAGGACTCTGCGGCCAAATCAGCTACACACTCTAGAGCGTAATGACCTTGCGGTGCCCCCAAGGCACGGTAAGAACCTGCTGTGGGACTGTTAGTGTAAACAAGATATCCTTCATACCTAACATTTGGGCAACGATAAAGGTATAAAGCACCTTGTCCAGCACGCCTAACCACCCCTGGTCCAGATGATAAATAAGCCCCTGTATCCATCACGGTTTTCGCATGAATAGCAGTGATTTCTCCATCTTTTTTTAATCCCATACGGAGTGTGGTCTGTGTCGAATGGCGACGACGCCCAGCGACAAATTCCTCCTCACGAGAAAGCTCCAACCGCACGGGCGCCTGAGTCCTCATTGAAAGTATGGAAGCCAATGCAGCTGTCCGGGTCTCATCCTTCCCACCATACCCGGCGCCCATATGGGGGCCAATAACTCGCACAGATTCAGCTGGAAGACCTAGTGCCTGAGATAAAGCGGTTTTATCGGCATGTATTCCTCTGCTTGATTTCCATACAGTTAATTTGGAACCATCCCATTTGGCCAATGCCGTTCTGGGTTCCAGCGGCGCAGGACTATGAGCTGGGGTCGTGAACGATTCCTCCACTATGAGATCTGCTTCGGCAAAACCTTCCTTAATGTTGCCTCGCTGTTCGACTAGAGGCTCGTTGTTTATGAGATTTCCATCTTCGTGAATCGGCTCAGCACTATCAGATAAAGCTTCATCGGTTGTACTGGAAAAAGACAAAACATCATATGAAACCTTGATTAGTTTCAAAGCGAGCTCTGCTGTAAAAGGGTTATCAGCTGCAACAACAGCCACTTCATCCCCCACAAACCGTACCTTCTGATCAAGAATAGATACGTCCGGTGCTACACGACCATCAGGTATATCAAAGGGCGTTACGATAGCCTTCACTCCTGGCAACATACATGCTTCAAGCGTATCTACCGACAAAATCCTTGCGTGGGGGTGAGGGCTCCTCAAAACCTTGGCATATAACATGTCATCGAAGCTGATGTCAGCAGCGTATTCAGCTCTCCCGGTTACTTTATCTCTTAGATCTCGCCGTGGAGGAGAGGTACCCACCCATCCTAAGTTTTCAGACATGGGATTTCCCATCAAGCGCAGCATGTACTGAGTCCAAAATAGCTCCGTAAGCATTGCAGCGGCACAGATTACCCCCCAATGCATCTGATATTTGATCTCTAGTGATTGGTGTATCTATTTCCATTAAAGGAATAGCACTCATTATGAAACCTGGAGTACAAAAGCCACATTGGGCCCCATCATTTTCGAGAAAAGCAACTTGCAAAGGATGGAGATTCCCGTTGCTAGATAGGCTTTCTATCGTCGTTACCCTGCACTCGGAAATGGAAACCACCAAAACTTGACAGGCATTTATTGGCAACCCGTCAAGTAAAACCGTACAGGCTCCACACTCACCCATATCGCAGCCTCGCTTGGTGCCGGTAAGACCAAATTCTTCTCGAAGCAAATATAGGAGCGTCCACCGGGTATCTGCCTCAACACAACGGTCTCTTCCGTTGAGATTAAAGGTTATTTTAATAGCAGCCACTAGGAGTTCTATATATCAGTCAAGAGCATGTATAAGTAACCACATAGGCTCTTTTCCAACTTCATAGCGAGATATCAATTCAAGTGAGCCATCAGCCTCTATAGTAAAAGCCGAAACATGGCCTGACTCCAATCCAGCCGAATAGAGAAATTTTCCCGTCTTATCTATGTCTAAAACCCTTGGTACAGCTTCTGTGGGAAACCTACCAACTTGCCTCATTTTTCCGGTCTCGGCATCAACCGAAAATGCCGCCACCGAATTATGCCCACGGTTCGGTGCATAAAGAAAACTCCCGTCAGGTGTGAGACGTATCTGGGCACAAGTATTTACACCACCGTAATGCATGGGAAGGGTAGATTCTGTTTGGATTTCCCTTAAAGAAGCTGATTCGATATCAATTCCATAAGAAGTCACACTACAATCTTGTTCATTGGAAAAAAAAGCAAATTTCCCGTTCGGATGTATTGCATAGTGACGAGGGCCTCTGTTGTCCGGCTGTGCGCACTCAAAAGTCTCTGACTGAGTCAACTCTCCTGTCTCCTCCGAAAATCTAAATAAACGAATGGTATTCAGCCCATTTTCGCCTGCTATGTGAGGAATCATAGCTAAGCTATTGCTTGCATCTGTATATACGCAGTGAGCCCCGATGCCTGTCGGAATCCAATCACTTCTCCCTCGAAACGATCCTTCCCCAACTTCATGAACACTTACTGCTCCCGCGAGATAATAAGCAGCAAGTAGATACTGGTGAGTCCTATCCAGGGAAATATAGCAAGGATCACCTTGAAGAACTGGGCCATCAGAGAGATGTTTTAGAGAGCCGTCAACAGGGTTAAATCTATAGGACGAAACCCGGGGAATATCTCGTCTTCCAACATAGAGAATCGATTTCTCCGGGTCTAGGGCTAGAGGCGCTGGCCTCCCCTCAATTTCAGCATCAGAAAGAAATGCCAACTCTCCCGTGGAACCATCAATCTCCCAGCAGGACACCTTGTCACTTGCCGCTAAAGTCATAAACATAATTTGACGCAAGCCACGCTCCTGGAGACACCCGAAAATAAGTTTTACTGAGGTTCACGGATCTTTACTTCCTCCACTAATCTTAACAGGGGATGGTTCCGTGCAGTATTTGTAGCGTCACAAGTGACAATAAATAGCCAAACCCTTGAATGAAAGTTAAGAAAAGGTTCAGGTAAAGGAGAAACCTTTCCAGTTCCCTAATCGACGTTTCCCCCTTAAAATTATATTGCCCATAAGGACAACGTAATCAAACATGCGATAAGGCCGGCCTATCAACGCCAAAAATGACAAATCAATGTAGGAGCGATTAGTGACAATATCGGCAGCGAGACATTCGCTAGCAAACCGTTGGTCAAGGCCTAACGGATATCGACCGGTGCTACTAATAGCATTCCCACTCATACTCAGCACCGGATCTTGGTCAATCCAACAATTTGTAGACCGTATGTTCCTATCCTGGTACTCCTCAGATGCCTTGGCAGCCGCAATGCCAACTGGAATATTAAGTTTCACAATCGTCAGTTTTTTTATTGGCACCGCCGGTTATGCGAGCACATTCGTTGCACAATACACCGGAGCAGGAAGGCATAACAGAGTAGGCCCCGCAATGTGGCAGGGTATCTATTTCTCACTTATAGGCGGAATCGTAACTTTCATTGCAATGTTCTTCGCAGAACCGATCTTCCAATTTATAGGACACGAAGAATCAGTGAGGGAACTCGAAACTAAGTATTGGCGTTATCTTACAATCGGAGGGTTTTTCCCAATATGCATGGCCGCCGTTTCTTCTTTTTTTAACGGACGAGGGAAAACATACCCCGTGATGTGGGCAAGCTTGGTCGCGACATGCCTGAATGTGATATTAAATTATCTATTGATATTTGGACATTTTGGTTTGCCTGAAATGGGCATCTCGGGAGCTGGATTATCAACAGTAATCTCACAAGTGTTTAATCTATCTCTGCTGTTAATAATGACCTTCATGGGAGATAACAATGCCAAGTACAAAACTATCTCTGGCTGGAAGTTTGAAAAGGATCTGTTTCTTCGATTGATTAGATACGGACTTCCAAACGGAATCCATTTTTTCTTAGACATAGCAGCGTTCTCTGCTTTCATCCTCATAGTTGGAAGATTAGGTTCTGCCCAACTAGCTGCAACCAACATCGCTTTGAATGTCAGTATGTTGGCTTTCATGCCAATGATAGGAATGGGAATAACCGTTTCTATCCTAGTAGGTCAATCACTCGGGGCAAATAATGAAGATATGGCTGATAGAGCAACTACTTCGGCTGTCCAAATGGCGTTCATTTACATGGGTAGCATTGCAGCCATGTATCTACTATTACCTTCCATGTTCATATATCCATTCGCTGCCAATGCAGATCCGACGGAGTTTGAGGAGATCAGAGGTTACGCAATGACAGCCATGAAATTCGTAGCAGCATGGTCACTAGTAGACTCGTTGGGAATAGTCTATTCATCGGCCTTGAAGGGTGCTGGAGACACCAGATTCACAATGTATACAATCATCGTTCTGTCCCTAATTTTACTCATCCTACCAACCTTTATCGCGTTAGAGGTGATGGGATGGGGACTCGAGGCAGCATGGACCATTGGACTCGTGTACATCATTGGACTCGCTGTCGTATTCACTCTCAGGTACAGAGAGGGTAAATGGAAAACCATGCGGGTAATCGAACAATCAACCTTTGAAGACCCCGGTCAAGATTAAGGAACATGAATTCCAGATGTGAGCCCGAATAGTAAAATCATCGGATTGATTAACAGAAACGCCTCTGCCTGTAATCATAAGTTTATGAGGAGTTAAGCAATAATGAAAAATCAACCCAATGTAATTCTGATTATGTCGGATGACCTGGGATACGAAGTGATAGGTGCCAACGGAGGCACTTCATATGAAACACCCAGACTAGACAAAATGGCTGAAGACGGCATGAGGTTTGAGAACGCCCACGTAATGCCACTCTGCACTCCGACCCGGATTTCGCTCATGACAGGAAAATACAACTTTCGTAACTACATTGGGTTCGGCCTAATTGCGCCAAACGAGATTACTTTTGGACACCTGATGTCCGACGCTGGATACAACACCTGTATAGCCGGCAAATGGCAACTTTACTCCTATAACCCTCCCAACGAAGTCCCGGAGATGAGAAATAAAGGACAAAAGATAGAGAACGCTGGATTCAATGAGTTCTGCGTATGGCATCCACATCAGACTGAAGAAAAGGGGTCAAGATATAAAAATCCGATTATCTATGAAAACGGGCAATTCAGAGAAGATACAGCGGGCCAGTATGGAGAAGATATATTCTGCGATTACATAATAGACTTCATCGGCAGAACCAAGGACGAAGACGATCCATTTTTCGTCTATTGGCCTATGGCAGCTACCCATAAACCCCACGAACCCACTCCCGACAGCCCAGAATGGAATGATTTCGACCCACCATCAAATCACTCTTTAGGCGGAAGAACATGGGCTGAACTCGAAGATGGATCATGGGAAGACGACCCAAAATTTTATAAAGACATGGTTGAATATCACGACAAAGTCATAGGGAAACTTATCGACTATCTTGCCCAACAGAATCTATCAGAAGACACTCTCATAATTTACCTAGGCGACAATGGTAGCCCGCACGATGTTTGTTCAATGGTTCACAGCCACAATGAGATTTGTGGAGGCAAAGGAAAAACAAACGACCGAGGTACCCATGTACCTCTCATATGTAGTATGCCAGGAACAATTCCATCAGGTACGGTACAAGTCGATATGGTGGAAGCTACCGATTTCCTACCCACTATCTTCGAAGTAGCGGGTCTTCAATTCCCAGAAGGTTACTTAATTGATGGAAGATCTTTTCTCCCGCAGTTAAGAGGTGAACTTGGGAATCCGAGGGAATGGATGTTTTTCCACTTTGAGCCCATGAACGATAGAAACGACATCGGACAGATCAGATTTGTCAGGGATAACGAGTGGAAGCTATATGAAACAGGCCAACTTTATGATCTACGTAATGATCTGGAAGAAGACCTTCCAATATTCGAGTCAGAAGACAGCCCAGAACAGTCCACGGCAAGATCTAAATTGAAACCAGTATTTGCCCAGATGCATTAGTATCATCCAGAACAAACCTTTTTAATCTGGCTTCAAATCAATGGAAGCAGAATTTATGCAATAGCGGAGTCCGGTTGGATTGGGTCCGTCAGGGAAAACATGTCCCAAGTGAGCCCCACAAGACTGACATATAACCTCTGTACGTACCATGCCGAGGGAACTGTCTGTTTCTTCCTCGATCTGTTCTTCAACAATGGGGGCGTAAAAACTTGGCCATCCACACATTGAATCAAATTTCGAGTCCGAAGAGAATAATTCAGCACCACAGCAAACACACAAATATTTACCATCGTCAAAGGTATTCCAATATTTACCGGTAAAGGCACGTTCCGTGGCCTTATTACGAGTAACTTCGTACTGCATTGGAGTTAGCTTGTCCCGATACTGCTCATCTTTTTTTGGATCAATATTTTCTTCTTGAGCCATTAACATATCTCCAGAGAATATTGTTTTGTTGTCTGTAACCCAAGTATAACGTGAATTTCTGGTTCCTCCACCTGAAAGCTCATTTAAACTCAGGTGTAATATATGGACTGCCCCTCAAAGACTACCACTAGGGAAAGGTTCATTTAAAATATGGCAATCAAATTTGGCGTGTTCGACCATATCGAACCTGTAGATGAAATGCCTCTACATGAGGTATACAACCTACGAATGCAACAAATTGAAAAGTTCGACAACAAAGGTTTTTACGCTTATCACCTGGCTGAACACCACACTCCGGCAGTACATAGTCTCGCTCCCTCCCAAAATGTTTTCCTGGCAGCTGCATCGCAAAGAACTTCGCAACTCAAATTAGCTCCTTGTGTTTATGTTCTCCCGTTACATCACCCTTTACGCCTAATAGAAGAGATAAGCATGCTAGATCACTTGAGCAAAGGGAGACTCGAGATCGGCATCGGAAGAGGCGGAGTGATGGAAGCATTCTTCTGGGGACAGGAAGCGGATTCAGAGACAAACTATCTCCGTTACAAGGAGACTTTAGACATCGTAAAACAGGGATTAGATACGAACTCACTTTCCTATGAAGGTCAATTCCATCAGTTTGACGAACTCCCAATGCGCCTCGGACCAGTACAAAGACCCTACCCACCAATGTGGTATATGCGCAATGCTGAAACTGCGGCATTAGAAGGTATGAATACCGTGGTCGTAGGTACTTTGGACAGCTTACGTACAGAGACAATACGGTTCAAACGAGTATGGGAAGCTACTCATGGGAAGAACACGCCGACTGTTCAAGGAACCGAACCAAAAATCGGCCTGGTGGTCCATATGGTTGTGGCCGAGACTGATGAAGAAGCAATCCAAATAGCGAAGCCTGCCTGGGAAAAGTATAGATGGAACCTTGCCGCCCCTAGACGAATTGAGGCAGAACGCAGAGGGTTAACACAGTTTCAGTCGAGTACAGACGGTTCATTCGGGTTCGTCGGAGACAGACCCGTAGATTTGCCCGATAGAGAAACACGAAGGGATATTGAGGCAGAAATAGAACGATTTGATAAACAATCCACAAGAGAAGACCCTACTAGGCTAGGTGGTGTGGCTCTGGCAGGTTCACCAGAATCAGTAATGAGATACATGGATGAATATGTATCTACAGGTGCCAACTATTTTATGTGCTCTTTTCAATGGGGAGATTTAGATCACGACACGGCTATGAAATCAATTAGTTTATTTTCCAATGAGGTAATGCCCTACTACTCAAAACAAGCAAAAAAAGTGTGAATCCTAAACTGTCATTTGGTGAAACCCCTGAGCAGTTCATCCCAGTGAAGGAACAAGGTCGCAGGTTGCGAAGTCTTCAAACTAGGGGATCTGAATAGAGGGTAGATACGGAGATTCATGAGTTACTGAGATAGTCGAATCAACTACCAAAAACACCACGCACTCCACTTGTAGCAATAAGTGTAAAATCTACAAAACTACTCAAACCAAAAAATAGTGTTTAGGATTTCGAGAACAGAAATGTCTTTAGAAGTAATTGGAATGATAGGGGCCAAGCGAGAGGGAACGGGAAAGAAGGGTGCTGAAGTTCACGTCATAGGGGGTGGTATTGACGGGAACTACATCGCAGAATTTTCTC
Organism: Chloroflexota bacterium; assembly: GCA_002696685.1. Next base: position 39,581 of record NZSI01000015.1, read on the forward strand.
AAGCACACGAAAAAAGTGGTTTTGACAAGGTGCTGGTCGGGTATACCTCATCTTCTGCTGATGGTTTCATTGTCGCGATGCATGCGGCAGCACACACAAAAAATTTGGGGTACTTAATCGCACACAGACCTGGATTCGTGAGTCCGACCATCCTTGCAAGAAAGGCCGCAACATTCGATCAGTTAACTCAAGGACGTATCGCATTGCACATTATTAGCGGTGGTGGGGAAACAGAACAACGGAGAGACGGAGACTACGAGGATCATGATAGCAGATACCGGCGCTCGGGCGAATTCATCAAAATACTCAAGGATTTATGGACCCAGCCAAGCCCTGTGACACATAACGGTCATTTCTACAGATTTGAAAACGCGAAAAGTGACTTCCAATGTTTTCAAACTCCTCACATACCAATCTACTTCGGCGGAGCCTCGGAGGCCGCCCTAAATGTGGGAGCAGAGTCATGCGATGTATATGCCCTATGGGGAGAACCCCGCAAAGAGGTAAAGAAAAAGATCGTTGATTTCAGGAAAAGAGTCAAAGCGACAGGAAGAGATCCAAGGTCTGTCAGGTTTTCTATCTCAACCAGACCTATTGTTGCTGAAACAGAATCGGAAGCCTGGGATAAGGCATATCACACTTTGGAATCGGTTTTGAATTCTGGACAGAGATCGATGCACGGTACTGCCGACGAGAGACTCGAATCCGTTGGCTCCCAGAGGCTAGTAGACTTCGCCACCAAGGGTGACGTACTTGATGATCGTCTTTATATGCCTATAGCGGCGGCGGCTGGGGGAGCAGGAAATACAACTGCCCTAGTAGGTACAGCTGAACAGGTAGTCGACTCTTTGATGAAATATTACAAACTTGGATGCACAACCTTATTGATACGGGGTTTTGATCCTTACAACGACACCCTATATTGGGGAAAAGAACTTATTCCTTTACTTAAGGATGAAGTCAAAAGATACCTTAAATCAAACATAGTTACTGCCCATGCGTAGCGCCACCGCCATACTAGGTAGTCCATTTTCAGGGTCTTCTTCTGAGAAAATTGTGAGCTTGATTCTTGATAGACTCAGTCCTGATCACTGGACATCCACAGTAGTCGATCTATCTGAAGTACCAGCCGACAACCTTTTACTTCGTTCCGAAGGCCCTGCACTACGTCAAGCCTTGGACAAAACCACTGAAGCAGATCTAATCATCCCCGCCTCACCGACGTATAGGGCAACCTATACGGGCCTGTTGAAGGTGTTCTTCGATCTTATGCCTCCTGAGAGTCTTTTGGGATCATATGTATTGCCCGTGCAAACAGGAGGATCTCCACATCATTCATTGAGCATCGAGTATGGAATGGTTCCTATGGTCAGGAGTCTAGGCGGCTTAGTACTAGCAAATAGTATCTACACTTGGTCTGATCACTGGAATGAAGATGGCTCAGCGGGAGAAGATTTAGTATCTATGATTGAAAATTCTGTTTCAGAGGTATCTTTGCTACTTAAATAACAAAGGATCATAAGATGATCAGTACACCAATCCCAAAGCTTTTGCGAAATCAAGCATATCTCTGGCAGTTTTCTCATGTGCTATATCGACCATGGCCCCATTATATTCAACAGCAGCGCCCCCCCTCTTTCTAACGCCATCCATCGCTTCAATAATGCCCACCCACTCTGAAATTTCTTCCTGGGTGGGAGAAAAAATCTGATTCACTATTTCAATATGGGACGGATGTATCACACTCATACCCGCGTAACCCAAATCTCTAGAGTGTTTCGCAAATGACTTCAGCCCGTCATGATCATGAATGTCCTGCCAAAGTCCTGTCACGGGATAAGGCACCCCAGCAGCCCGGGAGTCAAGCAATACTTTAGACCTGATGAACAAAGTCTCAGTTCCCTTGGGAGACCAACGGTAACCAATCGATCGCGCTACATCTCCCCCTCTTCCGCCACTCGCCCCCATATGAGCCACTCTGTTAGAAGAGACCGCTATATCGTATGCGGAACGTATACCACTTGCAGTCTCGAGGCCTGGATCTATAAGAACAGTCCCAACGGGAATGCCTTTTTTTCTCTCTTCCGCCTCTAGCAAAGCATCAAGGGATTCAATGTCATTCGGACCTTTGACCATTGGAAGAGTTATCCCATATAACCCATCCACAACAGAGTGTGAAATATCCTCTCCAGTAAGTCCCGTAGATAGATCATTCACCCTGATAAACACTGTTATATTTTGTTGAGCCAAAATTGGCACAAGCCTAGATACTATCTCTCTAGCTAATGATTTTTCAGTTGGTAGCACTGAATCTTCAAGGTCTAATATCAGTGCATCAGACCCATATTTCGGAGCTTTTAGAATCCATTCTTCCTTATTACCTGGAACGTACAAAAGAGTACGAAGTGGTTTCGCTAAATCTCTCACCAAATTACCTCATGAAGTAGCTAATTAGCTCTGTCCAGAATTCCTATATGACACCATCAGACTCAAGTTTACTCAGGTAGGACTCGTCCATTCCCAGAAGATCCCCATAAATATCTGTGTTCTGCTGGCCCAGTAAAGGGGCACCCGATTCCTGGGGCAATTTACCACCAGAAAATGCCACCGGAAATCCGGAAACTATACCAGGAAGGTCCTCATCGAACGCCTGACTGCGCATGGCTCTAAGAGTGCCTCTATCCCAAAAATGTTGATCGTCAATAATTTGAGATACGGATCTAACATCACTACATGGCACGTCATTTTTGTCCAAGAGAGCTAATGCTTCCTGCTTAGTAAATCTCATCAATATCTCTTGAACAGCTGACCGGGCAGCGTCAAGGTTTTTACCTCGGTCCAGGAATCGGGCGAATCGGGGATCTTCAATCAAGTGTGGGGCATCGATGGCTTTAGCCAAACGCTTCCACTGATCATCACTAGCAACTGTGATAATAATGTCACTATCTTTCGTGTGATACAGGCCCATTGGGCCCCCTCTTATCCCGTTTCCCATTCTCAAAGGCTCTCCAGCATACAAAGCCTCCTCAATGTTCTCGACAAACATAAGTGAAGTTAGGGTATCCATCATAGAAACGTCTAAGTACTGACCTTTTCCAGTGATATCACGGTTTCTTATTGCAGCTAGTATGGAATAACAGGTAAATATTGGTGTAACAAGATCAGCAATGTAGAATCCTATCCTCATGGGAGGGCCATCTGGATCTCCGTTTATGTCCATAATTCCACTCATGCCCTGTATCTCTGGATCGTGTGCCTTTCTGTGGGAATGTGGGCCTGTCTGACCATAGCCAGAAATAGAAGCGTATATGATTTTTGGGTTAACTTTACGCACATCTTCAAAGCCAAGACCTAGTCTACGCATAGCACCGGGAGAGAGATTTTCGACAACCACATCAGATTTAGCGGCCATATCCAAAAACATCTGCCTTCCCTCGGGATGTTTCAAATTTAGAGTAACACTCTTAACACCTTGGGAACGCTTAAGAAACCGCGTGGATAGCTGTGAGTCTGTCTCTTTGGTGGCTGAATATCCATCAGGATCTGCAAACGGTCCATTCCCACGTGTCGGATCACCATATCCAGGAACCTCAACTTTTATAGCCTCAGCCCCTAGTCTAGCAAGATTAACGAGAGTAAACGGTCCAGCAAGATAAACAGTGACTCCCAACACCCTTAATCCGGCCAATGGGGAAATAAAATCAGTTTCTTCTGACGACAAAATTGAACTCCTGATGCGTTTTTACCGAATAATCCAGATGTGACTACACTATGGTATGAAAGTGGATAAGATGTGGTCAATCACGACGAGTCGACAGCAAGGTTGAATATATCTCATCAATCCAAAAATTGCTCCAATTTTAGGTTAAACCATATTTCACTGTTGGCCGACTGTGTTATAAATGCTTTCACATCCCTTACAGGCTCATAGGAGGCGTTTAATGCGGATAGCAGTAATTGGCCAGGCGGCTTTTGGAAAAGATGTGCTGGAGGCGTTAGTTGAAAAAGGAGAAGACATAGCGGCCGTTTTGTGTCCTCCCGATAGAAAGGACCGCCCTTTTGACCCAATAAAGGAATCTGCAGTTGAACATGATATCCAAGTTTACCAATATAGACGCATGAGAGATGAGCAAGCTATAACAGAGTTTTCGTCGCTGAACATTGATCTTTGTGTTATGGCGTTCGTCACTGACATAGTTCCAATGGAGATATTGGAAAACCCCACAAATGGAACAATTCAATACCACCCATCTATTTTACCGGAACACAGGGGACCCAGTTCCATAAACTGGCCCATTATCCAAGGTAAAACTAAGACAGGGCTATCTATTTTTTGGCCCGATGAAGGTCTTGATACAGGTCCAATACTACTTCAGAAAGAAATACCTATAAGTCCAGACGACACACTCGGGTCAGTTTATTTCGACAGGCTGTACCCGATGGGAGTAAAAGCTATGGTGGAGGCAGTAGGATTGGTGAAAAATGGAGAAGCTCCAAAAATAGCCCAGGATCACTCAAAATCAACCTACGAAGGCTGGTGTCGCTCAGATGATACGGTTATTGATTGGAACAAACCGGCGACTGCAATTTACAACTTAATTAGGGGTAGTGATCCCAGTCCAGGTGCAAACACAAATTTTGGTGACGACAAACTTGCATTTTTCAACGCCAAACTATCCCCTGATGGTTCAACTGAAAAGCCAGGTACTGTGACGAGTATAAACTCAGATACGTTCAGTATTGCACTGCAAGGTGGAACTATAGACATAGGTCGGGTACAGATAAATCGTGATCGAAAGATCATGGCAAGCGAATTCGTTGAGTCAAAAAATCTTGAAGTAGGATTCAAGTTTTCAAGCTAAGAAAATCAGCTTTCCAATTAGGAGGATAAACCGTGGCTTCCAAATATTTTTTTACTGCAGCAATGGACATACCAACCGACAAGGAGCAACTATTTAACGAAGTCTATGATGAGGAACACGTCCCGTATTTATCTGAGGTACCGGGAGTGATATCTATAGCTCGTTTCACATCACAGCCACTGAGGATGGTGATAGGTGGAGAAGAAAGGGAAATAGTTATACAGGATCAACCAAAACATACAGCCGTTTACGAGATTGAAAGTCCGGAAATATTGACATCAACTGGATGGTCGGAAGCCGTGGATAAAGGAAGATGGGCAACAGAAGTCCGCGAACACACATTTAACAGAAGACATGTACTTTTGAGAAAATCATAGAAAGGGGAAGGTTGGACCTAGTTTTCTTCCTCTCCTGACTCGTCGGAGCCATCACTTTCATCGGCAACGTCTTCGGGAGGGGCACCTCCCCCACCGGCGTTATTTTCAAACCGTTCTCCCATTTGGTTAAGAAAATCTTCTACATCTGGGGAAAGATTTATGTCTTCACCTTCCGTTGACTTGGAAGAACTGGAAGATGATGAACCAGGAAGTGCAGAATCTGCTTTCTCCTCGGGTCGGGACAGCACACGATCGTAATACGTCTCCAGTTGTTTTATCAAAGTTCCAACCTCGCCACCGTAATCGATAGCTTTATCTATCTCCTTGTACTGTTGTTCCCCCTGGGCCATATCAGCCAATGCGGATGGAAACCCGTATACGGAGCATAAAACCTCAAGCAGGCGGGCTGCACCAAGATGATCTTCATCCAACTGCACATATTGAGGGAGGTGAGCCATCAGAGTTGTGTTTGTCACACCAAGCCCACTCAAGTCTTCATTTACCTGATTAACTATGGATGTTGGTCCCTGATAAGTACTTCTGCGGGGATTCAGTTTCCCAGCTGCCTTTTGTTCCTGATCATCCTTCATTGATCCAGTTACTAATAACGGTCTAGTATGTGGAACGGAGTCGTACATACCTCCGATCCGACAATACTCTGTGACATTACAAAATTTCAACAATTCAACTATTGCTTCCGTATAGTCCTCGCCAAAATTATGGGGTTCTCTCACGTGAATAAATAGATAGTCTCGATCCGTGTAATCATCGTGAGCATAGTGAGCGATAGTATTGGGTTTCGTGAAAGTCCGTTTACCATTCACCAGTCTCATACGAGGTCTGTACCGAGTAAAGTCAAAAAACTTACCAGGTCTAGACAATCGCCCTATTTCCTTAGCCCCCAAATATCTTTGCAATGCCCTGAGGGACAGGGTCCCCACCCTACCAACGTCAATCCAAGGACGAAGCATGCTGACAGCTATAGTGTCCTTCATCTCTGGTACTGGCTCTGTAAGCTCGAATTCACTAATTTTCATTTGTAGAAAATCCCGCTACTTTATTAGGTTTACGACAGTTTAAGGAAACTTTCATATGTACACAACAACGGAGCCGAAATTATACAACAGTAAAATCTTTTAAAGTCACACAAACTCGTACCCATCAAAATCCCATTAAGATCTGCATACTGTATATAATGCCGCCAATATATTTTTGCACCAACCATCAAGTTATTCGGAAAGGTTACCGGGAAGATAGAACCGATAGCAATTTACGAACACTTAAGTAGAGGCTAGGCATGTCCGAAGCTAAATCAGTAGTAAGAGAAGGCGCTCTTGAGGGTGTGAGAGTAATCGATTTTTCTTGGATCGTAGCAGGCCCGCAATGCACTAGAATACTTGCAGATTTTGGGGCCGACGTTATAAAGATTGAAAATGATGCCAACATGGATTACATTCGCGCCAGCGGTGGGGCAGACTCTCCAAATCGCAGCCCGCTATTCAATACACTCAACCGAAATAAAAGAAGCCTCACTCTTAACGTAATGCATCCCCGGGGTATGGAGCTCTTAAAAACTCTAATAGAAAAATCTGATGTGATAGTAGAGAACTTCAGTTCCCGTGTTTTGGAAAAATGGGGTTTAGGCTACGAGGAACAAAAGAAACTAAATCCCGGCATCATATACTGCAGCATGTCCGGCTTCGGGCATAGCGGAAGAGATCGCGATTTCGTTACATGGGGACCAACTGCTCAGGCTCTCTCTGGACTAACTTACATGTCTGGTTTGCCAGGTGAGGAATCAGCAGGATGGGGGTTTTCCTATATGGACCATACAGGAGGTTTTTACGGGGCTATCGCCATTATGATGGCACTCCTTCATCGCAATAAGACAGGCGAAGGTCAGCATCTTGACCTTTCTCAAGTCGAGGCTGGTATCGGTCTGACCGGTACGTCCATACTCGACTATACGGTCAATAATCGGCCGTTCAGAAGAAACGGAATGCCTCCTGGCAACAGAGCGCCGGACCGTCAGATTGCCCCTCATAACACATATCCCTGCAAGGGTGAGGATCGGTGGTGTGTCATAGCGGTAACAAACGATTCTGAATGGGACAGTCTAGTAGCCGTTCTCGGAAATCCAGACTGGGCAAGCGACAGGCAATTCGCAACCATGAAATCACGATCTGCTAACCAAAATAATTTAGACGAACTTATATCGCAATGGACCATCAACCTTACCCCACACGAGGTATTCGATATTCTGCAGGAGGCCGGTGTGCCGGCTGGTGCGGTCCAAACACCTATGGAAAGAGCCGAAGTAGATCCTCAGCTCAAACATAGAGGTTTCATTGCTGAAGTTGAACACGCAGAGCTTGGCAATACAAAAGTTGAGTCAATTCCAATGACGATGTCAGAAACTCCGTGGAAACTGAATAAAGCTTCCCCTTTACTTGGCGAACACTCCGCGGAGATATATATGGATCTACTGGGAGTCAGTCCTGAGGAACTTGGAACACTATATGAAGAGGGTATCGCATGAGTATCCCTTCACCTCAAACACCTTCATCGAAAACAAAAGGCGCACTTGAGGGTATAACTGTCATCGAGTTATGCGGTGCCAGAGGGCATTTTATGGGAAAACTCATGGGAGATATGGGCGCTCGAGTTATAAAAATTGAACCCATGGGAGGGTCAGCTGAAAGGCAAATAGGTCCCTTTATGGACGACAAGCCTCATCCCGACCGCAGTTTGTATTTCTGGTCGCACAATACCTCAAAAGAGAGTTTAGAGATCAACATAGAAGACTCTGAGGGACAGAAAATCATCAAGGCACTTGCTTCCACTGCGGACGTAGTGCTGGAAGATTTTGCGCCCGGCTACCTTCCGTCTTTGGGATTAGGCTACAGGGACTTATCTGACAGGAACCAGAGGCTAGTGATGACCTCCTTGACGGCCTTTGGCCAGGACGGCCCCTACAGGAACTACAAATCGCCGGACATTGTGGCTTTGGCCATGGGTGGGATTATGCATTCCTGTGGCTACGATGATGTACCAGGTAGCCCACCAATCAGACCCAGTGGCGATCACGGTAACAAAATCGCTTCTCATTATGGTCTCATTGGAACTCTTGCAGCTCTATTCAACAGGGANTTTTCAGGNAAAGGNCANTACATAGACGCCTCCGCCCATGANGCATGTAATTCCACAACNGANCATGCTNTNCCATCNTATTTATACNTGGGAGCAACCGTTTTTAGGCAAACCGGAAGGCACCANTCAGCTACCCCTACTCCAAAATCATTGTGTAAAACATCTGACGGTAAATACCTCATAGTGTTTCAACTTTTTAATAACCTTCATTCCTGGTTATCACTTGTTGGATGGATGGCAGAAGCAGGCATGGCAGAGGACTTACAAGAGGAGAGATATAAGGACATGGCCAGAGGTGGGAGCAGGGGTATGCGTATGGCCACCGATACTACCGACTCCGACCACGCTTTCGAGGTAGTGCGTAGATTTATCGCTGCTCACACATCTGAAGAAATCTACAGAGGTGCGCAAAAATTAAAATTTCCATGGGGACAAGTGAGGTCACCTGAAGAAAACCTTGACGATCCTCACTTCGCTGAAGATCGACAAATGTTTACAGATATGCCACATCCAGAGATAGGAAAAACAGTTAGCTTCAAATATGTTGGCAGACCATATAGATTCACTAAATCACCTTGGAATGCCTTTAGGCCTCCACTTGTTGGCGAACATACTAAGTCGATACTTTCCAACGACCTAGGATATTCCTCTGGTGACCTTGAGGCTCTTATTTCCAAAAATACCATTTCCTCTCATTGAATCTAGAGGATACCGAGTTTTCTGAATTATGATGGACAAAGACGAACCCGTAGATTCAAAACCTATTGAAGGCGAAATTGTAAAATCGGAAGATGGCTATAAGGAACCTAAACAACCCAGTGCATTCAGATTACATAACCTAGATGGTCCCCGGCNATCTTATGTACTTCGCTGGCAACTTGGTTGCATCGGATGTTTAATCCCTGCGGCAATAATATTTCTCCTGGGATTTTTCGTGTTTCGCGTTGGGACAGGCTTATTTGGTAATTGAAATTAAATAATTCACGACTAGGAGCTTCCAATGAAAGCAGCTTTCTATGACGGATCAGGGAAAATGCAAGTCAGCGACTACCCTGATCCAACGGCCGAGACAGGAGAAGTGATCGTCCAATTAAAAGCCACTGGCATTTGTGGTTCTGATCTCAATATGAACAAGGCAAAAACGGCTGCCGACGATCATCCTGCCGGGCATGAAGTGGCAGGAGAAATTGTTGATGTGGGCAAAAACGTAAATAAAAGTTTTATTGGAGAACGGGTTGCCGTGGAAGTATTGGGGACAGGGAGNTCTTGCAATAACTGCTGGTATTGCCGACAGGGCCAATACATCCATTGTCCTGACCGAGAAGGTCCATCTAGCGGAGGGTTCGCTGAATATGTTGTGAGAAAGATTGGAGGATGCTACAAATTGGGCGACTCTATGACTTGGGCCGAAGGTGCTCTAGTTGAACCTCTGGCTGTTTCAGTACACGGGGTTCGNCTAGGGGGATTAAAAGGAGGTGAGACGGTCGCAGTTGTAGGTTCCGGCACAATCGGACTAACTGCTATAGCTGCGGCACGAAAACTCGGTGCAGGGAAAATATTGGCTACCTCTCGACACAAGCAACAATCTGAGATGGCTAAGTCCCTTGGCGCCGACGACACCTGTGGATCCGAGGGAGATGAATTTGAACAGTTGGTGCTGAGCCATACCGAAGGACGTGGTGCAGACTTAACTATTGAAACAGTAGGGGGAAGCCGCAACGAAACCCTTCTACAATCATTTGAAGTAACCAGACGCCAAGGTAGAGTTGTAATCTTGGGAGTATTTTATGGCAACCAAGCTATCGACTGGAACAAACCGGTGTTAAAAGAGCAAACAGTACAGGGTTCAATCTGTTATGGGCTGATCGACGGTGTACANGATTTTGAAAAATCGATAGAAATGTTNGGCGATCCCGATTTTAGCCTCANNCAAATGGTAACCCACGTGTACCCTCTGGACGAGATACAAAAGGGATTTGAAACGGCCTACGATAAAACAACTGGCTCGGTGAAAGTGCAAATCCATCAAGATTAGTGAAAGAGAAGGCTAACAACTATGAACTTCCAAGAAGCCATTCCATTTCTGGAGAAAAATCATAATGGTGTGGTGGGTACAAAACGTTTGGACGGCGATATTCACTCGAGCATTGTTGTTTCGGGAGTATTCAGAAACAAGGCAGCTTTCGTGTCCGTATATCCAAAATCCCAGAAAGTCAGAAACTTGAAACGCAATCCACACTGTACCGTCCTAACTGTAACGCCCAACTGGCGTGAATACGTGGTTGTCGAAGGTAAGGCGGAACTTATGGACTATGGCAACACAGATGCGAAAATTCTCAGGCCATTATTACGTGAGGTGTACATGGCGTGTTCTGACACAGAACATCCCGATTGGGACGAATACGACGAGGCGATGGTAAACCAAAAAGCCGTAATCGTATTAGTAAATCCAGAAAAAGTTTACGGCCTATTAAGGCATTAGAAATCACACAAATAGGTACAGGATCGCATGGAAAGGCACAAAGTAAGTAATGTCGTTACGGCCTATTTAGACAATGATGATAGCCCTGACATAGAAAATCCCATCCATTCCACCGAGATAGCCCGTGCTTATGGATATGAAGGTCCATTAATTGGCGGCGTCACGGTTTGGGGCTGGGCAACGGACACAATCATTGAAGCTATTGGAAATAATTGGCTTAGCGAAGGATGGGCTGAGTATTCGTTTCGCAAACCGGTTTTTCCTGGAAATGTTCTCACCATTACCGTCGAATCTAGTACAGAAGATTTCACAAACTCATGGAATGTCGCGATGCAGAATCAGTCTGGTGACCTCTGTGTAGTCGGAAAAATAGGAATTGGAGAGGCTTCCTGGGAGAACACGCTTACAAGGCCTATAAATATGTCTCCTTCCGACGTGGTGGGGAAAAAACCTCTGACTTTGGAGCGGGCTAAGAATTCGACAAGTTGGACAGCCCTTCAACTGGAATTTAATGAAGATACTTACGAGGAAATCAAGCACAAGAATCGGCTAACCTCGGACCCTATCTTTGCTCATTCNCAAGGAAATACCCCTATAGCCCATCCGTCATGGGTTGCGGGTTGGGCCGAAGGACTCATGCGCCACAACTTTGATATACCAANCTCAATGCACACCAAAAGCTTGGTCAAGCATCACTCACCTATACCCCTTGGAACAAAACTAGTGGGCGGAGCGGAAGTGATTGATGCATACGAACGTAAAGGCCATCACTACATAGAATTTGACGTCCTACTTCAAGATACCGACAGCAACGACATTGCTCAGATACGNCACCGAACCATATTTCGAATAGCAACTGTTACCGAACGAACAGATATTTAACTCTAACTGACTTATTGTTACCAATATATGTAACAACTCAAAAAAATCCTGTANGGAATTCCATCAATCGCATCAAANTTCATTGGTTGACNGGCATATCGCACTGCATGACAATCGTAGTAGACTGTCAGAGTTGATGTGAGAGTACACGATAAAGTAAAAGGGCTACCAGAACTGTAATGTTGCCCAACTAACCCTCGAGTTAAACAGAGTTTATCGTGTTGACATTATGCACCACGTTCCGCAGTAGCTCAGTGGTAGAGCAATCGGCTGTTAACCGATCGGTCGCTGGTTCGAATCCAGCCTGCGGAGCCACTCTAATCTCGCTCTCGTTGTTAGAATGCCAAATTTCTTCAAAATACTGACAAACAACTAAATGGAGCCAAAGTGAACGACAAAAGCGAATCAGACAATTCGGAACCCTTAGAAACAAGTGACACGGAGGCTGCAAAAGAAGAAGCCCCTATATCTCTCGAGGTCGAGTCAATACCCGAAAATACAGTATCGTACCGTCAGTCTCACTGGGCTTGGATGTTACCCTCTACCGTCTGGATTGGACTATTGTTAGTGGTTGTATTTTTTGATTTCTTGACAATGGGCCTAATACCCATGTTACTTATTGTTGGAATAGCCGGCCCCCGATACCTACGGTGGAAACAAACGGTTTACTACCTTTCTGAAGATTCCTTATATCTGACCATGGTGGGTCTACCAGTAATACAGAAGCGGAAAACCTATCGCCTTGGGTTTGACACTATGNTGCATCTGGAAGAGAAACCCGGAATGCTNGGAAGGACATTAGGATACTCAGAAATTGGAATAGTGTTTGACGACCGAAGACAAGCAAAACTTTCTTACTTGAGTGATTCACAAAAATTCGCTGAGCACATTAGAACTTATACCAATCTTCCTGGTCTACCTGACATTCCAGACGACGACAAAGATGACTGAAATCTAAAAACAGCCTCCACCAAGATGTAGCAAACGTGTCAGCTTAAGTTAGTCGGGGGACAAAATAAATAAATTGAGTCCCAACTTGATACAACCATCTTTCCTGCGCTCTGAATATTATCCCTACTCTTGGCTAATCGATATCCAATCCACCCTCTAGAAACCGGAGCATCAGATGGTATCTCCTTATCGGGACATATGACGGTTACTCCAGAACTACTACGAGTTATTGAAACGATTCCATCACTTCCAATCCAGCCGGGCAATATTTGTTCATGATCAAACCTGCATACGGCGTAAGATTCCTCCAGTCGNATATCACCTNCCGAATCGCCTCCCCCACCCACACTNANTCTTTTCCAAATATTTTCCCAAGTCACAGGATATGAGGAAGACAAATTTATGGTTAATAGTTCCATATGCTCTAAGAGTACACAGTCGTCGGNAATTGATATGACCTCAGACTCCGATAAATCTGGCGCCGTAATGTGAATTCGCCACCACCAACGTGCTCTTCTCAAAGACGGTAAAACCCCAGAAGAGTTGAGGGTGGCGAGATACGACGATGAATCCCATGGCAAACCATTAAATCCAATATGGCGCCATTCGATAGGTTTGTCGGCATCAATATTCTCGGAATCAACCCGTCGAAATTTATTTAGCCATCCACTAAGAGTTCTTAGACTAGGAGTCCCGTCGATTCCCTTAATCCTATCTCTAATAACAGAAAGTTTGGACCCTTGAACATGCAGTTCAAGTGCCCGAGAGATTTTAAGCGGATCCGAAAANTGTCTCGCCATATTATGACTTTAATACAGCATATAATAGCCTGTANATATAAATATNTATCGAATAATTGCTTTTTTTAGAAAAATAACTGCGGTTAATTCAGATGCGCTATAGCTCTGTGTGCAAGTTTATAAAGGGTCATTTAGACCCCTTAGCAACAGCTTCTATTAACCCTTGAATGTAGCCGTTGGCAAAAGCTCGACCTCGATGTCCCCATTCTGTATCTTGAAAAGTATTCGGGACATGATCGTCAATAAAAAATCCATCAAAGCCTACGTCTTGGTAAATTGTCATTGCTTTGTACATATCAACATAACCGGTATTTATAAATTCCTCGTGGAATTTTGGAACCTGACCCGAAACATTACGAAAGTGGACGTAAAGAATCTTTTCACGCTCTCCGAAATAACGGATCATTTCATAAATGTTGTCGCCTTCCATCTCGGAAAACGTTCCCTGACAGAATTCGATGGCATTGCTGGGAGATTCAACGATATTTATCAGTCGTTTGTACGAATTGAAGCTACGTAGAAGCTGCGGCACTCCCCCCAATTGCTCGACAGGAGGGTCACAAGGATGGATACCCAATCTAATTCCTTCCTCTTCAGCGATAGGAGTGATTATCTTTATCCAATACTCTAGGTTTTCCCACATATCCTCTTCTGAATAAATGCGCCCATGAGTCAGGGGCGCTCTTTTTGCCTCCTCATAATCAAAAGCAGTTGCAAGAGCCCCACACCGTATATGTTGTGGTCTTGTTCTCCAAACCATGGAAGGCATCCAGTTGTAGCCAAAGATTGGTATACCAGCCCTAGCGATATTCCGAACCGTATATATCATGTTCTCAATCTGTTGATCTCTGTGTGGTCCACCTAACATGATATGGTCATAGAAGTGAGCAGGAACATTTTCTATCGCAGAAAATTTAAGTCCATACTGCTCTGCACTAATACGAAGTTTGACGAGATCGGCAAGCTCCCAACGTCCTCCCAAACTTGGAAAGGGCGTACCACGATTGAAATTCATCAATATATCGGTAGCCCCATACTGGGCCGCAAACCTAAAATACTGTGGAGTAGGCTGATCAAATTGTCCGAATCCTACTCTCATACCTTATTCCTTGTTGGCTTTAGGCTCCTTCAAATTTTATAGCTTTAGCAGCTCTCCTCAGATCCTCCGGTTTCAGAGCCCCAAGTATATCGGAGGTCGCACCTCCGCCTGCATGATGCTGTACAAGTCTCTCAATTCTTTGAGGTTTCGTTCCAGTAACAGGTAGCCCAAGTTCTCGGAGTGCATGGGCTAAGTCATCAGACCTGCATTCGACAAGAAGTTTATCAATGTTCATTTTATCGCCCCCATATGCCTAAAAACCAAGGGTGTTCATTACAAAAACCATCTTGGGAAGTCTAGAAATTTTATTCATTATACAGAATAAAACTCCAACTTAGTCCATATACCAGGTGAAACTTATTTAACCAAGACGCGCGGCTAGAATCGCAATTAGAANGGNTTCAACCCAAAGCCAATCTCATTTCCATATAATGCGTGCACTAGGAGGTGCACTATGGGGAAAATTAGGGCGACAATTATTGATTCCGAAACTGGTGGCACCATAAATGCAAAAGCTCAAGTAATTGATTCGTCTGGCAATTACGTCCACCCTAAAAAAGCCATCCAAAAGGTGGGCCCTGGACAGCCATTTTTCTACACAGACGGGAGCTTCGAAGTAGATGTAAATCGGGGAAACACAAGAATCACCGTGGAAAGAGGAACCGAATACACACCCGAAACAATTTACCTAGAATCTTCTCCCAAAAGTAACAAGTCGATTGAAATTGAACTCTCACGCTGGAACGACTTACAGGAGCAAGGCTGGCATCCAGGAAATACCCACATACATTACGACGAAAAGGAGAATAGGCCTGACGAACGGCTGCATTTAGACCCGCGTGTAGAAAATCTGCGAATGACAGCCGTTAGCGTGTTAAAAAGATGGGATTTAAATTATTCCACTAATAAGTACCCCATAGGATTCTTGAACGATTTCTCTTCGGATCACCACTACGTACAAAATGGCGAAGAAAGTCGGCATAACCAGAAACCATGGGAAATCGGCTACGGACACATCATGCTCCTAGACATACGCAACGTTGTGGACCCACTAAGTCGGGGATTACTTGTAGATGCCTTTGAGCCCGATTATCCACCTCTTTCCTATGCATGTGATGTAGCGCATCAGCAAGGTGGAACTGTTATATGGTGTCATAATGGGCAGGGTATGGAAGCACCGGTGGCTGCAGCACTTGGCAAAATTGATGCCTTCAATTTATTCGACCCCTACTGGAACGACACAGAATACGACATTTATTATCAGATGCTAAACGCAGGAATAAAACTTCCCGCCTCTACAGGATCGGACTGGTACATATGCTCATCAAATCGGGTCTACTCATGGACNGGAAATAACTTTGAATATGGAGAATGGCTTGATTCATTTAAAAAAGGGCGAACTTTTATTACAAACGGCCCTTCACTAAAGATACAAGTTGGCGACAGNAACCCAGGAGACGAAATCCAATCAAAAAGTGGTGAAANTNTTGCCGCGCAGGTTCAATGGACTTCGCATTATCCTGTTCAGATAATTGAATTAGTGCAAAATGGCGAGGTCGTGGGTAGAGAAAAATACCCCGATGGTTCCACTAAGGGGATCTTCAAAATGGACGTGAATTTAGAATTCGACGGTTGGATAGCNGCAAGGCTGTTTAGCTCCTTNAGAGACAGCTATTTACAACCTCAATTCGCTCACACAAGTCCTATATACGTAAAGACTGGCTTAGCTTCCGCTAAAAAAACCGATGCAAGTCTCAAATTCGCGCAACAGATAGAAGNATCNTTAGAGTGGGTTCGTAGAAAAGGACGATTTTACAACGATTACCAACGTCAAGAAATAGAAACCCTNTTTCGTGAAGCGCAGGATATCTATAGANGCCGAGCATCAGAAAACCCCTCATAAAAAANAGTTTTTACCAATATCAGTGTTTCCGAAACATAGCCAGGAGTAATTGCAATGACAATAAGAATAGTGACAGATAGCACATCTGACCTACCACCAGCACTGGCATCAGAACACGGAATCGAAGTGGTTCCCCTAAATGTTCATTTCGCTAATGAAGTATTTAAAGATGGAACCGAAATTACACCAGATCAGTTCTTTGAGAAACTAATTAAAGGACCTATTCATCCAACCACGTCTCAACCTTCAATTGGAGAATTTGTAGACCTATATAAAAAAATCGCGAAAGAAGGTGACGAAATAGTATCCATTCATATATCGCAGATACTTAGTGGAACTTACAACTCAGCACTTCAGGCATCAAAAANTCTCGAGGGCGAAATTAATATCCACGTCGTAGATAGTGAACAGGTATCAATGTCACTCGGATTCTCCACAATTGCTGCGGCCCAAACAGCGAACCAGGGAGGATCTGTCGAGGAAGTTATTTCAGCGGCTGAGTCTACGGCAGATAGGAGTCGATTTGTAGTACTCTTAGACACCTTGGAATACCTAGCGAAAGGGGGGCGTATTGGNAAGGCGCAGTCATTGCTGGGAGGCCTTTTAAAAATACGTCCTATTCTCACTGTGGAAAATGGAGAAATAGCGCCATACGGTAAGGCTCGTTCTAGAAAAGCAGGACTATCAAAACTTGAACAAGCCATCAGATCTTTCGGAGACATCGAAGAGATCTATGTCATGTACAGCACCGATACAAAAGACGCAGAAATAGTNGCGGNAAAAGTAAGCGACCTGCTACNNGTAGGTAAAACTCCCATGCTGATAAGAGTTGGGCCAGTTATAGGAACACATGCAGGGCCCAATCTCGTTGCACTCGGATTTCTGACTGCAGTTTAGTGCATTCAGGAAATGTAACTTGAACGCGAAAATCGTGCATACCAAAACAGAAGATGATGTAACCCTCGCAGGCGCCTTGTTTTCGACAATTGCTGACACCCCCAGCAACATATCGGCTCTACTTTTCTTCCATGGAGACGGCGGTAATTTTTATAACCCTCTTTATCTCAAAATGGGAGAAATGCTATCGCGGGAGGGTATCACTTTTTTATCCGCCAACAGGCGTGGTCATGACACTATATCCTCGACTGGTAACCCAGATGTAAAGGGCGGCTACGCATTCGAGTCAGTTTCACAATCTCCATTAGACATACAGGCTTGGGTNAACTTCCTCGCGACCANNGGCCACCAANNGATAGCGGTTGGAGGCCACAGTGGTGGGGCTGTGAGGGCAATTTACGCTCAATCAACTTCCCAATTCAGTAACGTCAAAGCATTGATCCCAGTATCCCCAGGCGAGTACAACCATAAGGGAATAGTTGAATTACACGGGGAAAAATTTAAAGAATTCTTCTCACTCGCTGAGTTATCCATTGCCAACGGNAATCCAGAACAACTTTTACAGCCAGGGTTGCCTTGGGGATCAACATGGGCAGCTGCTTCATTCATTGATTGCTTCAATAAGGATGACCGGTACCAGATGAGCAGGCATGCTTTGGCAATCCAAATACCAACCTTGTTCATTTTTGGTGAGCTCGAAACTAAGATAGGTGATCCGCAAGAACTACCAATCTGTGGCTTAGCACGCCGGACAATCGAAAAACACATAGGCACCCATTCTCCATATTTATCGTTAAAGATGGTTGACTCTGCAAACCATGGCTATGCTGGAAGGGAAACTGATCTCTACAACGCTATCCAAGGTTTCTTAAAAGGCATCTAGGAATACAAATCCCGGATACACCATATGTAGTAAGATTCGAAGCGGTGTTGCATTTATCAACTCGAGCTGTTTGTGACAAGGTCAGGTTAAGATGAGTCTAAGAGGAAAAGCGGCAATTGTCGGAATTGGTGAGGTCCCAACAAGACGTGTCCACGAAGGTCGTTCCTTGATGGGCCTATGTGCCGAAGCCACAGCGTTGGCGCTTAGNGACGCCGGTCTAAAAAAAGAGGACATTGATGGCCTGGTAACCGATGGTGTCGCCGCTCCACCGCAGACTGCGGAATACATCGGAATCAAGCCTCAGTTTGCTACCGGCGTTGCCATGCAAGGCGCTAGCGGGGCAACCGCAACTATGGTAGCCGCAGCTGCTATAAACGCAGGCATATGCAACACTGCCTTAGTTGTCATGGGAAATTCTCGAGAAGAAGGAGAACGTCAGGGAAGAATCGCTGGAAGGGGAGCTGCGGGGCCCAGCGTACGGTCTGAGTGGGAAGAACCATATGGTATGGCTCCTGGAGCCAATACCGGTTATGGACTCATATACAGACGCCATATGCATGAGTATGGTACTACGGAAGAACAGATGGCAAAAATGGCTGCCGACCAAAGATTCAATGCACAAGATAACCCTAATGCTGTATTCAACGGACAGCCTGCCTCTAAAGAAGATGTCCTTAACTCAAGATACATCAACGAACCGTTAAAGCTACTAGAATCTGTAATGCCATGTGATGGTGCTGCCGCATTGATCATAACCTCACCTGAGAGAGCCAAAACTATCTCTAAAAGGCCCGCCTATATTTTGGGAGTAGGGTTACAACAGGGAGAAGCAAACATATGGCAACGTGATAAATTCACCGAAACTCCAGCNATTGACTCCGCCAGGAGAGCACTTGCTATGGCGGGATATGAACCGAGCGATATGGAATTCGCGGAGTTTTACGATTGATACACCATACTCGCGGCCGTGTGCCTCGAAGATGCTGGACTGGTAGGAAAGGGTGAGGTAGGACCTTTTTACGAGTCCACGGATACAACATACAAGGGTGAATTTCCTATCAACACTGACGGCGGNCAACTATCTGGAGGTCAGCCAGGACTCGCGGGGGGATTTCGGCATGTTATTGAAGGAGCCCGCCAGATAATGGAGAAGGCTGGCAGCAGACAGGTTCAGAAAGACGATTTGTGTTTAGTTAATGGTTGAGGCGGTACAGCGAGTGAAATGTGCTCGCTGGTCCTCGGGTCCGAGGACACACTCTAACCACAGAAAACCGAATATCCAAATTTTTGCAAACTGGGAAATGGCCATGGTTGGGGAAACNATATGACAAAAGAAAGTTCAGCGTACGACAAGCCATTGCCGATCCCATTGCATGAAGATTTGTCAAAACCTTTCTGGGAAGCCACCAAAAGACACGAACTGATAATGCCCAAATGCAATTCATGTTCAAGTATTTTCTTTTACCCTCGAGAAGCTTGTCCAGAATGTACGTCAATGGATTTAAGCTGGACAAAAGTATCTGGAAAGGGACGTGTGTATAGCTATACACACGTCAAGCAATCTGTTCATCCTTCTTTCCAATCTGCCAACGGTCACATTTACGCCATAATTGAACTCGCTGAAGGACCAAAAATACCTTCAAACATTTTGGAATGCGACCCTGAAAACGTACAAGTGGATATGAANGTCATTGCAACTTTTGAAGATATAGATGAAGACTTTACTTTGCTGAAATTCAAGCCCTCCGGCTGAACCCGCCAATATTCTGAATCATTTTTAGNCGTTAATACCTTCTTGCGGCTGAATAGATAATTGATTTTCTTAGGTTTTTATCCCCAAATATAACTTTTGAGGAATCCGTCTATGACCCGTATATATGAAATATCCGATCAGCTGGTAGAGAAAATTGCCGCCCTGCATCCCATAGCCGCTACCTCTTTGGGTGTCCCAGGATACGAAAGAGAACTCGGAGANTTTTCTCCCGAAGGCATTTCTAAAAGTGCTGATCTGGCCCGGAACACCCTGAAAGAATTGAAAACCGTTCCTATAGACAACAGTGCTGATAGGAGAGCAAAGGAGGTAATAACTGAAGATCTTGAAGCAGATTTGGAGGCCTATCAAAGAGGAGAACCATTTCGAAAACTCAACATCCTATCGAGTCCATTACAGAGCCTTAGAATGGTTTTNGACTATATGCCTCAGGAAAATCAGGAAGACTGGGAAAACATTGCTTCCAGGCTTTCAAAAGTCTCAGGTGCATTAAATGGATACACGGAAACGCTGCGCCAGGGTGTCAGAGACAACTTGGTATCTACTAAAAGGCAAACGATTGAATGTTCTAAGCAGGCTTTGATTCACTCTGGGACCAGTGGTGAATTTTCTTTTTTCAGTGACCTTGAGAATTCCTATAACGAATCAAAATTTCTGTCTGAATCCCTAAGCTCGGATATTAGATCTGGAGTTGCAAATGCCAAGAATGCCTTCAGTGACTTTAGCCATTTTTTAACCTCTGAATACATAAACCACGCCTCATCTCAAGATGGAGTTGGGNAAGAGAGATACGCCTTATCCGCCCATGAATACAATGGCATTACAATCGATTTGAGAGAAACCTATGAGTGGGGCTGGGAACAACTTAGNTGGGTTGANTCTGAAATGCAGGCCACAGCAGAAAAAATACTTCCTGGATCGGATATTGAAAGTGCCAAAGCACTTTTAGAGTCTGATCCAGCTCGCTCTATAGAAGGGGAGGATGAATTCAAAAATTGGATGCAAGAACTTCAGAACAAAACAATTGACCAATTAGATGGAACACATTTCGATATACCTAAGCCCGTACGNAAAATTGAAGCTATGATAGCTCCTCCCGGGGGGGCACTCGCAATGTACTATACCCGTCCATCAGGAGATTTCAGCAGACCTGGCAGAACATGGTANCCCACAGGAGGTAAAACTCGATTTCCCCTATGGGGAGAAGTTTCAATCGCCTATCATGAAGGCGTCCCAGGACATCACTTTCAACTCGGGACCTCCGTTTTCCACGAAGACACATTGTCTAGATACCAGAGACAACTTGGAGGTACCTCTGGTTATGTAGAAGGATGGGCTCTTTATGCAGAGCGACTGATGGGAGAATTAGGCTATTTGGAAAACCCTGACTACTACCTTGGAATGCTTCGAGCACAGGCCTTACGGTCAGTTAGAGTCATTATTGACATTGGTATGCACCTAAACTTGGAGATCCCAGNTGACTCTGATTTCTATCCTAGAGCAAAGTGGACTCCCGAGCTAGGTTTGGAGTTTATACAAACCCGCAGTCACTTTCCAAAAGATTTTGTTGCCAGCGAAATAGACAGNTACCTTGGAATGCCTGGACAGGCAATAAGTTATAAAATCGGAGAACGAGTCTGGTTACAGGCACGAGAAGAGGCTAAAGCAAGATCAATAGGCGACTTCAACCTTAAAGACTGGCACACTAGAGCCTTAAATCTTGGTGGTATGGGCCTCGCCCAGATGAAGAGAGAGCTTTCCAGCATCTAAACAACAAGTACAACACTCNTCACAGAGGTCCTAATAAAAACGTAGCCACCACCACTGACAGTTCTACGCCAATGAGTTTGGAGCGGAAGACGGGATTCGAACCCGCGACCTTCTCCTTGGCAAGGAGATGCTCTACCAGCTGAGCCACTTCCGCTCGTTCATCTCAACACAATCCATGNGGCTNAATTNGCCAACANANCCNTGGATGTGCCGAGGGCCAGAATCGAACTGGCGACACCAGCATTTTCAGTGCTGTGCTCTACCTACTGAGCTACCTCGGCCNATTATGTTTNNTNANAATAAAGNNGNAATACATGGTATGGCGGGGTAAATTTAGTGTCAAGAAAATANNTGGNATNAAATAAACCNATCAAAANNNCACGNATTCCGCAATTTTAATNTGNNTGAAACATCNCCTATACCNNATATTCGTGACTTTNCNGNTTNTCAAATACGACTTCCGNNACAAACATGATCTTCCGAAGATTTTTATTATTCCCTCCTTAACAGCGTGAGTGAATTTCCTTACTAATGGTGTACAATTATGCACCTAATTCAGCGCGGGATTATATCTTTCTGCGTGCCGTCCGAGGTTTTTATAATTGGCAGACTATGAAGTAGTTATTATTGGGGCGGGGCCAGGTGGTTATGTGGCAGCTATCCGAGCTGCACAATTGGGATTCAATACAGCCATCATAGAGCGCGATACAGTTGGTGGCATATGTCTCAACTGGGGTTGTATACCCAGTAAATCGCTCCTCCGAAATGCAGAGGTACTGAATCTCATAAAAGATGCAAACGAATACGGCATATCGTATGACAACCTCAACTACGACTATGGCAAAGCAATTGATCGAAGTAGACAGGTTGTAGACAAACTCACGACCGGAGTCCAGTACCTCCTTAGAAAAAATAATGTCGAACATCTAACCGGAAAAGCATCTCTAATAGACGCAAAAACTATTTCTGTGGAATCCCCAGATGGAGATTCTGAGACTATCACTTCGGAAAACATTATTATCGCCACCGGGGCAAGGCAGAGAGATATTCCATCCATGCCAATCGACCACGATGTTGTTATGAATAGCCGGGACGCATTAGAACTACGTGAAGCACCTCCAAGAATTATTATAGTCGGAGGGGGAGCAACGGGCGTTGAATTTTCCCACGTATACCGATCCTACGGATCTGACGTAACAATTGTGGAATTAATGGATAGGCTGGTTCCAAATGAGGACGAAGAAATTAGTGCCTCACTTGAAAAGTCGTTTAGCGATCATGGAGTTAAATCCCTCACAGGAGTTTCAGTAAATTCAATAACGGTCTCTGACGGTGTCGCTAATGTGAACATATCGTCAGACGGAACAGAGACAAATTTAGAATGTGACAAGGTACTAGTAGCAGTCGGAGTGCAGGGGAACTCTGACGGTATAGGCCTCGAAAACACCGGTGTTACCACGGATAGGGGCTTTATACCGGTTGGGGAGAACATGGAGACCAATGTCTCGGGCATATACGCCATTGGAGATGTCACAGGGAAAATGCTCCTCGCCCATGTGGCCTCTGCCCAAGCTATCGTTGCAGTAGAATACATCGCTGGATTAGATCCTGAACAGCTAGATTATTCTTTGATGCCAAGAGCAATCTACTGTAAACCCCAAGTTGCTAGTTTTGGCCTAAGTGAAGCGGATATGAATACGGAGTTTCATGCGGGTACACGTGTTGGACTTGGAAATGCAACTTTGCGTGAAATTTACGAATTATTGGAACAAACGTATTGTGGTTCCATCGGAGTGGAATACAAATTTGTAAGGACTATAGAGATTGTAAACTGGCTTGAGAAAATAATGGAATCCTGCCGCAACACACCAAATTTTTCTC
>NZSI01000016.1 GCA_002696685.1 Chloroflexota bacterium
TATGTGGGTGAATTTGCTAGTTTTCCCATCAGATCCCATAAGGCGCAATCTATGGATCCAATGGTTGTTTCAGAAAATCCTCGGTGGGCCATCATCCACTGCCATAGTTTTTCTATATTTCTCGGATCTTCCCCAACGAGAAGAGGTTTTATAATATTTTCCGTTTCTTCAACACTTGGTGGTTCATAATAACCATCCCAGCCGTATTGAGTATCAAAACCACTTTGTCCATCATCGGTTGTTATTTTAATTAGTCCCCTAGGAACTCTTCTTTTGGGTCCTCGTTGACCATATCCCCATTTGGTTCCGTAATCTTCGGCCTCAACCGAGAATCTGATCACTTGAACGTCTGCAATTTTCATGCTTTCTCCCAGTAAGGTATTCATTGCTATAGAGCAGTCCGACACTATCATATAATCCGACTCCAGAACTTTTGTAACTTATTTGAAATATAGTTTGGATCTAAAAAGGGGCTTAACTGATATGAGAATGGGATTATTTATAGGTGGTATAGGGTCTGCCGGATCACTAGAAAGCCAAATCACACAAATTTTGGAAGCTGAAAAAGATGGATTCCACGGCCTGTGGGCGGCACACATTATGGATGTAGATATTATGTCTATGATGTGTTTGGCCGCAGAAAAAACCAGTCGGATTGAAATGGGAACCGCTGTAACGCCGACTTTCCTCAGACATCCTATAGCAATGGCCCAGCAGGCTTTGACGGTTCAGTCAATTGCTGGGGGCAGATTTACTTTGGGAATAGGGGTGAATCACAAACCTGTTGTAGAAGATCGATTGGGGATGGAATTTCACCGACCAGCTCAGCACATGAAAGAATATCTTGACATAGTCAGAACACTTTCCAGAGATGGCATAGTGGACTACAAGGGTCAGATATTCAGTGCTAACACGCAGTTCACAATAGCGGAGCGCTCTCACATTCCGGTTCTTTTGGCCGCACTGGGTCCAAGAATGTTAAAAACTGCCGGAGAAACTGCCGATGGAACCATTACCTGGATGACCGGAGTACAAACCCTCAAAACCCATATTGTCCCTACAATAAATCGTGCTGCCGAGGGTGCTGGAAGAGACAATCCTCGGATTGTTGCAGCAGTTCCCGTGGCAGTCACAGGGGATCGTCCCGCTGCTTTTAGGCAAGCTAATGACTACTTCGGGCGTTATGGACAGTTACCTAGCTATAGAGCGATGCTAGACAGAGAGGGGGTTGAAAGTCCTGCTGAAATGGCACTTGTTGGGGATGAGGAAGAGGTTGCAGAACAATTGAGGGCTTACGCCGACGCCGGGACGACCGACATGGCTGCCCAGATTTATCCCGTGGGTCCTGATCCTCATGAATCAATTGCAAGAAGTAGAAATCTACTCAGAAGTTTAATTGGTAAACTATGAAATACATGCAAAAGCAACTGGCATCATAGGTCGAAAGTGCTCGGGAACCGCTTTAGTAGGCCGATAGTTTGTTATCCACGAAAGAGAAAGTTTTAGAGGAATTTGAAATGACCCCAAAAGAGTTGGTTTTAGGTGGTTATAAATCTTTTGCTGAGGGCGATATGGAGAGTCTCGGAAAGATTTATCACAAAGATGCGTTAGTCCAAGTAAATGGAGACCACGAACTTTCTGGCGAATATCATGGGTTCAATGATTTTCTGGAAAATTTTTTATCCAAATTGCTTATTAGATTTCCGAACTTTGACCTAGAAATTCTTAACGTATCTTCTGATGGTGATCACGTATATGTTCACGTTCGTTATACAGCTGATAATCTAGACTCTGAATCGATTCACATGTTTGTGGTGGAGGATGAGTTGGAAACAAAATTTCATATATTTGATGATTCCCAGAAAATAGCTGCAGCGCTTGGTGGCTTGCAAAATTAGTTAAGGGAGGAGCGACTACGGTCAGAATATCAATTCCTTTCTCATTGTCGATACGAAGTTAGCCAGCTAAATTGGGCACTTCATGAGATAGGTTGTGTTCACCAGTTCCAGCCAGAGAATTGTTCAAGTAACTCTCGTCCTGATTTGGCCACACGTTCCTTCATTCTCTCGAGAATGACTGCTACTGCAATTAGGAAAATGCCAGCTGTTATAGCAAGCACCCCGCCATCGATATCCGGGAGCAATCTACCCAAGTTCCACAAAAGATTTATAGCAAAAATCGCCATACTTCCCATCAAAACTATGCGAGATCTTGAAAACAAACCCCATAAAATCAATACCAGCGATTCAAATCCGGACAAAAAGAAATAAGGTAGTTCAGGTTTCTCATATATTGATTGTAGAAACGCAGACATGGGTAGAATCAATACTGAAAGGGTATTGAATACTGGGGCAAGAAATTTGATTCTTGATTCTCTGCGGTATTCAAAATATGCTAAACCAAGGAGGTATAGACCTGCAGGTATAGTATAGAAATGTACGCCTGAAAACTCTTGATTTGCAGCCTGAATGTACCAGCTTACAATCAGTGAAGCGGCAGATACATATATATATCTGGCATCGCGCTTGGTGATTCCTATTCCAAGGTACAAGAGACCTAGTATTGCAACAACAGTCGTGGCGTTGAGGATGTGAGAACCACTGTCGTTTTCACCACTTAGGCTAAGAATAACGGAGAGAAGCACAAATATTGTAGAGGCTATGGCGAACCTAGTGGAGGTTTTTCTCAAAGGGGTTTCCCAAATCTCCAACCATGATTTGGTGGAGTTTTCAGACCATTTTCTTATTCCAGCAGCCATCCACCAGGAAGCCAGACCTTGGCAGGACCAAGAAACCGCTCTTAATGTCCAAGAGCCATCCCCCACGTTCCCAACTAAAAACATGCTAGTTATGGCCACGAGGACAGTGGTTGAATAAGTCATGTTTCTGTTTTTGGATATGTAGCAGACCGCGACAGTAACAACTGTGTATATAGATGCAGCAAGAATTCCCTCTGGGTTTGACCAGTCAGACCATCCTGAGAGTATTACGCTTATTGCGATATCTAAACATGCGACTGCGACCAGTGGCGCAAAACGAGGATCTACATGACGTGTGTATCCACTGCCAGAAGGATTTATCTTTAAATAGGCAAAAGTCAAAAATAAGATATAAATTGAGACCAGCGGTATTGTGATCAACCCGTATGTATGAGGGTTCTCAAGACCAATTTGTGGCAAGGTAATGGCCAAAAGTGTCGATGCGTGGGCGAATGTTGTGACAGGGTAAATCCAGTACCATTTCTTAACTATAATCATGGAGATAATCGATAGGATGGTTAGAACCGAGGTGAGAGCCAGTAAACTAATATGCCAGTCGAATGACAGCAGAATAGATGCTGAAACAAAAGCGAATGTCAGAGAAAATGCGCTGGCTCCTAGAGCCATTGGACAGAAGAATTTTCTGAAATGCCTTGGGGCCTGCAACAAAGGAACTTTAGAGGATACGAATGTTATAAAAGTTGAACCCGATACAGCAAAATATAATCCAACCAAAACCAATATGACGACTTTCCCCCAAGTGTTTGTTTCCGAAATTGCAATAAGTATGGTGAGGGCAGCCAACACGTTGCCAACTGAAAAGATGATCTCATTGGCTATGTCATTGCCGCGGATTCTCCAAACAATCCCTGTAGACAGGTAAACGAGTGAGATGCCACCAAAAAGGTAATACCATTCCCAACGTTGCCAGTCGTTGTCAAAGAAAAAGGCAATGAGAGAGAGCGCAATCCCAGCTAATAAAAGCGAACCATGGGTCAACACGTATCCTTTATATACGTAGCTTAAACCCCACCACAATGGGAGAGCTATCCCCACTAGCATTAGCCAGGCTTTGGGTTCCAAATGTATTTGGAGATCAATGCCTGGAAGCTTTGGGTTTGGAGAAATCGGATCAAATAAAAGGTAAGTGATGACACCAGAGGTAAATAAGGCCCAAACCGCTGCAATTGTTATAAAAGCCAACCCTGACAGGTGCAAATTCATTCGACTTCTCACCATGTGGCCTACGAAAATAAAGGCAGTGACTTGACCGGCCGATAGTGGTATCAGATAGGGCCGATTAGATTCCTCCTCCCACATCGATACCAAAATCACCAAAGATCCGATGGTCACCAATAAAATTCCCAGTCCGAGTAAGGAAGACATAGCATTTTCTGAATACAGTGTTTTCCACGTGTCAGCCCAGCTAAAATTAAAGGCTGTTGATTTCACTCTGTTCGGATATGGTGTTTCAACACTGGCAGTGGGTATGGTCACTGCTGTGGTACTGTGCCTATCCTGTGTTGATTCAGTGCGTCTTTCGGAAGTTATTACATTGGTACCGCAGGATATGCAGAAAGAAAGTTCGGGTCTTACTGGTTGGTTACATGTCGGACAAGATTTAAGTTTCTGTTTTTCCTCTTGAATCTCTTCTAATGGGGGTGGTTCAGGGGAGGTTTCAATAGAATCCCCAAACTGGGTACCGCAAGACCCGCAGAATCTGAGTGAGGCCTCTGCAAGTGCTCCACAATGTGAGCATGATTTCAGCTCGCCGGGACTTTCTGTTGAATGCTCTGAGGAATTTGAAACTTTCTTTATACGTATTCCACAGTGTGGACAAAATGTCATATAAGGAAGAATTTGGTTGTCACATTTTGAACAGAGCACGTTTCGACCCCTATAAGAGGTATTTGAATAGCTGCCTGAAAACGCTATTTTAAGAGATACCAGATACTAAGTTAGCAAAAATCTATCAGGGTGGGAATGAATTAGATAGCTATTTTTTACTTATCAAGCTTTATGAAGTCTGCGATGCGTTCGCCCACCATCATCGAAGGAACATTTGTGTTGGCTCTAACACAGTCGTGCATTATGGATGCGTCCCCTATACGCAACGCTTTTGTACCATGCACTCTTCCATATTGGTCGACCACCGCCATGGAGTCTGAAGTTAGGCCCATCTTGCAGGTACTGCTAATGTGGTGACTCGTTACGGCATTCTTCCTGATCCATAAATTTAAAGCTTCATCGTCGTTCAGTTCTTGGTCGCTAGGCTCGATTCGATTGGCCACTATTGATGAGTATGAAGGACCACTACCAACTTCGGCACATAACCTTACACACTCTCTCATTCTTCTAAGATCCTCTTCTTCTCTGTAATAGTTGTAGTTGAGTATTGGCTGTATTTTGGGGTCAGATGAGCGAAGAGTGAGTTCTCCTGCACCAACTTGTAGATAAAGACAGGCTGTCATTCCCACGCCCTGGTACATTTCATCCCCATCGGCCATGTAAAACCGTTGTGGAACAGTGGCCGTATGGTGAACCATCATATCGTTGCGTAAATTCGATCCACTAGCCGTATATCTAATCGCGACAGTTGCGCCCCTTATAAGTCCGTCTCGGTGATGCTGGTAACTCTTATCTACCTCCCATATAAGTCGTACTTGGGGGTGATCCTTTAGATTTTGTCCCACACCAGGCAAATCCTGTAGTACATCTATTCCATTTTCTTCCAGATGTTTTCTAGGCCCGATGCCGGACAGCATCAATAGTTGAGGGGATCCGATAGCTCCGCTGCTTAAAATGATTTCTTTACCGTGTACCTCAAACAGCTCTCCCTTACTCTCAACCTTTACCCCTATCGCACGATTATCATCAAAAATTATCCTATGCACCGTACAGTCACCCCGTAGGGTTAAATTTAGACGGTTCCTAACCGGGTTTATGTAGTTTAGTGCAGTGCTCTGCCTTACCCTATCAATCGTGTTAAATGGCATGGGGCCGACCCCTGTTGAGTCAGGATCGTTATGGTCGGCAGTTGTAGGAAATCCCAGCGACTGAAATCCTTCATAAAAGGCACTGGCATCTTGGCTCCATTCACTTTTTGGGTGCCTTCTTACACGTATTGGACCCTCGTGACCGTGAAAATCACCGCCCATATCTGTATCATTTTCAAGGCGTTTGAACGCGGGCAGACATTTTTGAAAACTCCATTCATCGTTTCCGTTTTCAAACCAAGTATCGTAGTCTTCAGGATCTCCTCTCAAAAAAATCTGAGCGTTGACAGCGCTGGACCCTCCCATTCCCTTTCCTCTAGGGACAAGCATCGGAACGTCTTGTTCCTCAGTAGATTTGGCGACGTATAGCCATCTCTTTTCATCTCCCGGGTCGAGCCACCAATTTGGCTTGTTTTGAAGTTCTGGTCCATATCCGTATTTAAATTTGTCGGGTAATGACTGGAAATCGGGATAATCACTACCAGCTTCGAGTAAAAGCACTGACACCGAAGGGTCTTCGCTCAGGCGTGTAGCTATGATCGCTCCAGCCGAGCCAGCTCCTACAACTATGTAGTCGTATTTCATATAGAACCTTTAAAAATAATGTTTATATTTTTGTTCATATGAGCTAACTGAATCTAATCTAGATCTGAAAGCGTGGGTAGAACTTCCTTACTCAACAATTCTAGTGACCTATGCCACTTTGGGGTCATATCACCCCAGTCATGGCAAAGTGCCAAAAGCGTGCCAAACCCACCTACGTCCTGATGAAGTTTTCTCAACCGATTAGAACACTCTTCTGGATCTCCTACGATCCATACGTTTTTAAGCATATATTCAGGAGTGATTTCTTCATCTGGCATGTCGGGGTCTAATTTAAGTCCTTCCAGTCCGCTTCCCGAACCCAATAGCGGAATCCAGTAGTCCTGGAAAAATTGCCCCATGGGACCCTCCAAGGCCTCTTTTCTAGCTTTTTCTCCATCCTCCGCCACGTATATTTCTCTCGAGATCCTCCATTCTGATCTAGGGGCGTCAAGGTTCGCTTTTGATGCTCCTTTTACTACTACCTCACGGTGACTTGGAAGGTACATTTCGTGCAGAAAACAAGTACTCATGGGGATCCACCCTTTTTCTCCCACCACTGACAGGGTTCCTGAGCTTGGACTACTACCTGCAACCGCTATAGGTGGATGCGGTTTCTGGTACGGAATCATGTGGTAGTCAAACAGGGTGTCTCCTTTTGGCTCAGGAATCCCTGTGTCATAGAACGTCCCCTTGTGGTGGAATGGCTTTCCTGCCCAAAATTGCTGGATAACCGAGATGGCCTCCATCATTTGGCTATGGATATCTTCCCGGGCAGTTTCGACTCCAAATATCTCCTTATTCCACTCGGTTCCAGACCCTGAACCAATTCCGAAATATAGGCGACCCCGTGCCAGATGATCAAGTTGAGCTATTCTTAGAGCGACATGAGCAGGATGATGCATATGGAGCAAGGATACTCCGATACCAAACTTCATCTGGGAAGTCACACCCAGAGCTCTTGCTACAAAAAGTTCAGGTGACGGCATATTCTCCCATGGCATAGTGAAATGTTCTCCGATCCATGACTCAGCGTAGCCCAGATTATCTGCGACTTCCATGAGCTTAAGATCTTGATCGTAGGCATCTGCATGGAAACTATCAGGCCTGTGTAGGGGCATCAGAAATAAACCAAGTTCCATTTTTGTCTCCTAGCGTACTATTGTTGTGTTTTGAAGATTTTTCTATTTTTGAACCAACTGATTGTTAACCGGATTTTCAGGCGTCTTTCAGACAGCAGCATCTTATGGGATTGATCGTTGTTTTGTCATTACAAAGGACTTTTCCTACAGTGTATGAATTCAAGTGTTTGCCAATATGGCGTAGTATCTTGGTATCCAAAATATTGTGCTTAGAGGGGGGCGAATTTGAAGATCGCAAAAATTGAACAATATAGGCCGAAACATCGAACCAGGTTGGTTAGGATAACAACCGATAGCGGTATATCCGGATGGGGAGAGACAACACTCGAAGGCAAACCCAAGAGCACTTGGGCAGCGGTTGAGGAACTTTCCGAGTATTTGATAGGTCAGGACCCGTTAAGAATTGAACATCACTGGCAGCACATATACAGGTCCGCGTTTTTTCGGGGAGGAAGCGTATTGATGTCTGCTCTTGCTGGTATAGATCAGGCTCTTTGGGATATATCTGGCAAATTTTATGGCGTTCCTAGTTACCAGTTAATGGGCAACGCAACTCGAGACAAAATCAGGACTTATGCTCACTGGGGCATCAATGATTTGAGCGAGCCTGGCCTTGAAAAATCTAGGGAGAGATTTGATTGGCTTCAGAAAAGTGGATATACAGCCTATAAGTCAGGACCTGCTGGAAAATGGCGGGCACATGAACCTCCAGCTCGGATAGATGAGTTCGTGAAGGCCGCATATCTTATGAGGGAATGGGTGGGGGATGACGTGGATCTGTATTTTGATTTTCATGCAAAAATGACGCCAGCGTTGGCTATAGAAGTATGTAATGAAATCAAAGGAATGCGTCCAGGGTTTGTAGAAGAGCCAGTGCCTCAGGAGAATAAGGATGCTCTAAAACTGGTATCCCAGTCCGTACCATTCCCGATTGCCACTGGTGAAAGACTCCTAAGCAGATGGGAATTTAAGGAAATATTTGAATCTAATTCAGTGGCTATCATTCAACCGGACGTAGCTCATTGTGGAGGTATTTCTGAATTGCGGAGGATAGCCAGTATGGCGGAGGTTTACTATATTCATACTGCCCCTCATTGCGCCATAGGTCCGGTAGCTTTTTCTTCCTGCTTGCAAGTAGATGCTTGTACTCCCAATTTTTTTATACAAGAGCAAGTAGATGCTGGATTAGGGAATGGGCTTCTGCAAGAAGATTGGGTCGTTAAAGATGGTTACATTGACCTTCCAACTAAACCAGGACTAGGTATTGATATTGACGAGGATGTAGCCTGCAGAAATGTCGATTCCCACGAACCGGAGCTCGGGGGAGACAATTGGTTTCATGAGGATGGCAGCGTAGCAGATTGGTAGGACATTCAGCTCGCTAGATTATGAAATAGAAGATCTAATAAGTGGCTTTGTTGCATGGGGTTAGTCGATGAAGAAAATTTATGAATGGAAATATGATGACAACCATTCAGTCCAAATGCCAATGGCAACAATACAGGGCGCCCAGGAAGGGCCCATATTTACTGTCACCTCTGGAATGCATGCGGGGGAATACGCGGGGATACTCGCCGCGCAACAACTTATACAGACCATAAATCCCAGTGAGCTTTCTGGGACCATTAAGATTATCCCGATAATTTCATTGGAAGCGTTTATGATGCGGAATATGCAGTTGTCACCTGTAGATTCACGGGAAGTTCATTACCATAGACCTGGAAACCCCTCAGGCAGCTATACAGAATTTCAAATAGATAAATTGTTTGAACTGACTAAGGATTCAAACTATCTTATTGACATTCATGCTGGAGAATTTGCCCAAGCGCTTCATCCCTGGGTCCCTGTTCCTCTCGTGGGTAGCGAGGAGACACAGGTCGCTTCCATCTCACTGGCTAGAGGATTTAGAGTTGAATATATTGAGTTAAAGAGAGACCCCAAGGCAATCCCTGCTCTTTGTATAGCTATGGCAGAACATGGGATCCCCAACATATGGGTTGAATGCGGTAAGAATGGGATACCTACGCCTGAACATGTGTCAATAAACTATGACGGCGTTATTTCGGCTCTCCAAACGGTGGGTATGTTACCCGGCTCACCTGATAGACCAGATCAAATAGAAATTAGTGGGCGCCGATATCAGATCAACGCGGGACAATCGGGAGTTTGGCACCCTGCTATCAAAGAAGGCGATATAGTGGATAAAGGACAATTTTTAGGCAGGCTGACTGATGTTTTTGGGGATGAGCTGGAGACGTACTACGCTCCTGAACGCTCTCTCGTCCTTTATTATTGGACTAGTCCCGCTATTAATTATGATAGACAACCTCATGGCTATGATTGGCACACAGGCTTAATTAGCATGATAACGATGGAAGAGTAATGACTAAACGAGAACATTCGTTATATTTGGCTCACGACCATATGTATAGGGNTGAGGATTTCAGACGGGATTTTGATGGTGGTGTGGGGNTCAAAATTGTGCATCTCGGCGTCGATTCCTGGATAGAAGCACCAAGTATTAGAGATTATGAAGCTGCTTACTACGTCAACACAGGTTTTTTGGCCCGTGGTCTGAAAAGACTTACTGAAGTTCTTGAGTTAGAACGCTCNGGAGAGCCTATAAAAATCGTGCGCAATGTCGCAGATATAGATCTAGCGGTTGAAGAAGATAAACTCGCTCTTATACTTGGATTTGAGGGGGGGAAGATCATCGAAGAAGACGTTGATCTACTTGACNCATGGTTCGCTCTTGGTCTTCGTCATATGCAACTAAATTGGGCTATGAGAAATAGTATTGGTGCCAGTCAAACAGAAGAAGACGAATTGGACCAGCCTGGGCTAACGGAATTTGGTTTCGAAGTTATATCTCGAATGAATGACCTAGGAATTATCGTAGACGTGTCACATTCAGCTCCCAAAACGATAAGAGACGTCATAGATACCACAAGTAAGCCCCTTCTTAATTCCCATTCTGGGTCAAGATCACTAGCCGACAAACAACAGAATTTGTGGGATGATCAAATCACAGATATGGCCGAAAACGGGGGGGTTATAGGGATTCATTTTTGTTCAAGGCTTGTTCTTGGGGTAAATGGGGTTCAATCCGAAATTGGGGATGTCGTGAGACAGATCGAATGCGTTACACAAATTGGTGGGATTGAAGTTGTTGGACTTGGACCCGATTACATGTTGAATTTTGAGGGTCGAGACGAGGATTATTTACGTAATACGAATCAGCTTGATATAAGTTGGACTAGAGGACTGGAAGACACCTCAGAAATTTACAACATTGTCGATGCTCTTAAAAAGGCGGGATTTTCAGAATCGGACATTGACAAAATAACCTCGGGAAACATGAAACGTCTTATCGGGGATGTTCTACCAAGTTAAAGCTTATAAAGTTTATTTTTGTGTTTTGCTTTGATTGATTTTGTGTTTAGTTTTTATTAATGGAGGTTAATTTGCGTAAGAACAAAATTAAACAGGTAATGCAATCCAACCAGTTGGCATTGGGCGCTTATGTTGGTCTCGCTGATCCCCAAATAGTTGAAATAATTGGTATTGCTGGTTTCGATGCTGCCTTCATTGATATGGAACATACGGCTTTTGACCTGTCTATTGTTCAGCAGATGATAATTGCAGCCGAATTAGTTGGCATAGCACCTATTGTGAGGGTTTCTGATAGTGACCCTGGTTTCATATTAAGAGTCTTAGATATGGGGGCTCAAGGTATCGTAATACCTCATGTTGATGGCCTTGAAGGAGCCAAAGAGGCAGTTAACGCTGTGAGATATGCCCCAATCGGAACTAGAGGGGGTGCCGGTGGTACTAGGGCGGCTAGTTTTGGTGATGTTAGTTGGGCGGATCATGTTAGGACGTCAAATGAGGAAATTTTGCTTTCTGTCATGACGGAGGATACAAAGGCGATAGATCAGGTCCCTGAAATAGCGGCTCTTGATGGTGTTGATCTAGTCGCTCTAGGTCCCACGGATTTATCCCAGACCCTCGGGGTCACAGACCCTTCAGATCCGAAGTTGCGAAGTGAAGTGGAGAGAATTGCCGAGGAAGTTAAACAGGCCGGAAACGCCAAACTGCAAATACCGATGAATCATCCTGCATTTCCGCTCGGCCCTGATGATCTAGTTCGNCTCGGNGTTGGCTATACTCACGTTGCCCCACCTCCTCCCGCGATATTGATGAGAGAGATGAAGAAGTCTTTATCATCAATACACGAAGCTTTGGGGAGGTCTGACTAATATCATAGCCAGTTCAAAATCCAGCGATTGCTAGGACTTCGGCTGATTCCGTTCATTTTTTGATACACGTAGAGATTCATTTCGGATGAGATCTATCATTCTTTCTGCGATCATCATAGTGGTAGCGTTTGTATTGGCCCTAATGCAGTCAGGCATGATGGAAGCATCAATAACTTTTAGATTGGTTGTTCCTCTCACATCACCAAACTGATTTACAACCGCTAGTTCGTCTGAGTCTGGTCCCATCTTGCAAGTCCCGGAGATATGCTGGCCGGTTGTAGCGTTTCTAAGTATCCAGTCATCAAGTTCATGATCATTGGATAGATCTACATCGGTTGGTTGAAGCCTTTGGCTAATAATGTTAGAGAAATGTTTTGATTCACCTAAATTAATTGCTTTACGCATCCCTTCACGGCCCCGTTCCAAGTCGAATTCTGTGCTGTAGTAATTAAAATTTAGTTCGGGTTGTTCATTAACGTCAGATGATACCAACCGTAGGTGTCCTACACTTTCTGCCAGCTGCAAGGAGACTGAAATCTTTACCCCAATTGGGGTATTTATGTCTGCATGATGACTTTGGGTAGACTCACTCAGCCGGTCTTCTACGCGGCTATCGGCTATAGCAAAGCTATTGAAAGACAGCTTCATATCATTTCGTATTTCGGAGCCGGCTGCTGTGTAACGGGCTGAGACCTGGGTTCGTGGAGCCTCTGGGTCTTGTATATGCCCCTCTTTGACAGCCCAAAGAGCAGACATGATTGGGTGATCCCGAAGATTTGCA
Source organism: Chloroflexota bacterium (assembly GCA_002696685.1). Next base: position 12,519 of record NZSI01000016.1, read on the forward strand.
CCAACCCCTGGATTATCTTTGACAACATTTATTCCTAATGAGGTTAGTTGATCAGCTGGACCTATTCCTGACAGCATAAGTAATTGAGGTGAAGCCACTGCACCTGCACTGAGAATTATCTGGTTTCCATAGACAGTAAATTTTTCTCCCTGGCTTTCAACCTCAAGTCCGCATGCAGAAGTTCCATCGAATATAATTTTCTGCGTGATGCAATTTGCCTTTATGGTTAAATTAAGCCGATGTCTGGACATCGTTAAATAGCCTAAATTCGTGCTCCATCTAATTCCATTGGGATTATTAAATGGAGTCGGCCCAACACCGGTTACATCTGGGTGATTCTGATCTGGCCCGTCGGGGAATCCGGAGTCCTTACAGGCATCATAAAAGGCTACTTGTGATTCTATCCAATTTTCCCGTTTATGCCTTCGGGCGATTATCGGTCCGTCACTGCCGTGAAAATCTCCTGAATAATCAAGGTCAGTTTCCAATTTTCTAAAATATGGTAAGACCTTCTGATAGCTCCACTCATTGTTTCCCATGTCATTCCACATGTCATAGTCTTCGGGCATGCCTCGTAAGAAAACTTGACCGTTAATAGAACTTGACCCTCCTATCACTCTGCCTCTTGGGACTGGCATGGGAGCTGCCTTTGGCGAAGGATTTCCCCAAAACTGCCAGTTGTGATCTTTCGTAATGATATCTGCGCCAGTGGAGAGGCCTATTCGTACTTCATCTGGTAGAGATTCAATGTCTGGGTAATCGGGCCCCGCTTCTATTAGAAGGACTGAAGTATCGGGTTTTTCAGTTAGTCTCGTTGCCAAAATTGCTCCCGCAGACCCGGCTCCGACAATAATGTAATCGTATTTCATGAGGGATATTCCATATAAGTTCACAGATATGTATGTTTCTTGCACGAATATTGGCGAAGGATAACATTTCAGATAGTTTCGGGTATCTAACCCTATAAATAACTGATGGAAGATTAATCCGTCTATTAGGCATTAAAATCTCTTAGACTTATTGAATTGCGGAGGTCAAAATGAGAGTGAAAACACGAAAGTAAATCCTTATTTAAGGAGGCAAAATGCTTAATGTAGCCATATTGGACGATTACCAGGATAGTGCTCTTGAAATGGCAAATTGGGACACCTTGTCTGAAAAAGCAGAAATTACTGTTTTTAATGACCACATCCATGATCGTGAAGTCTTGATTAAGCGATTGAGAAAGTTTCAGGTGATATGTGCAATGAGGGAGAGAACACCATTTTCCAAAGAGGTTCTCAAGTCTCTTCCAAACTTAAAATTGTTGGTTACTACCGGGATGAGGAATGCCTCAATAGATATTGAGACTGCCTCCCAACTCGGCATAACGGTTTCTGGCACTGAAGGACTTCCCTACCCTACTGCGGAACTTACCTGGGCATTGATTCTAGCGTTGGCGAGAAACATTACAGTGGAGCATCAATCGGTTAAGCAAGGCATATGGCAAAAGGATGTTGGAGTTGGATTAAAAGGGAAAACCTTAGGAATAATAGGATTGGGAAACCTTGGCAGTCAGGTTGCCATTTACGGAAATGCTTTTGGTATGGAAGTGATTGCCTGGAGTCAAAATCTGACCAGTGACCTGGCTAAAGGGAAAGGTGCCAAATACGTTTCTCTTGACACCCTGATGTCAGAATCTGACTTTGTGACTATTCACACCGTTCTCAGCCCGCGAACTAACGGTCTCATAGACGGTTCCAAACTGAACTTAATGAAGAAGACAAGTTATTTGGTAAATACCTCTCGAGGGCCAGTAGTTGATGAAGATGCGCTAATTAAAATTCTGGAAGATGAGGGCATAGCGGGTGCAGGTTTGGATGTATTTGACCTCGAACCTTTGGAAAGTGACCATCCTTTGGTCCTCTCCGACCGCACTGTGATTACCCCCCATATCGGATATGTGACACGCGAAACCTACCAAATTTTTTTTGAACAAAGTTTGGAGTGTGTGAGTGAATTCTTATCGGGAACACCCGTGAGGATTATTAATAGCTAATATACTGTGTAAATCAAACATGAAAGGAGGTTGATCATAATGCCATCATTCGACGTAGTTTCACGAACAGATTTGATGGAAGTGGATAATGCTATCAATGAGGTCAGGCGACAGGTCAGGCAAAGATTTGATTTGAAGGGAAGTAATTGCGAAATCGGTCGTGCGGATAATGATCTAACTGTGATAGCAGACGACAATATGAAGCTTACCCAATTACAGGATTTGTTAAGACAAAACCTAGCACGTAGGAAAGTAGACAGCGGATCTTTTGATTTTCAAAAGCCGCAGAGTGCATCTGGTGATTCTCTTCGGCAAACGATTGTCATACAACAGGGTGTTGATTCCGATTTGGCCAGAAAAATCAATAAGGCTGTGAAAGGCTCAAAAATCAAGGTACAAATTTCTATAAAAGGATCCGAACTTCACGTGTCGGGGAAAAAAAGAGATGATCTACAAAATACTATTGAATTCATAAAAAAAATGGATAATTCTCAGCCATTGCAATACGTGAACTTTCGTGACTAGCTAAACCTTCTCGGAAAACCATGTCTCGAAAATTTCGTGAGTCGTTAGATTTCGAAATTCTTATTCAAAAACGGCTCAATTTTAGCAAAGTTGAAACTCTTTGCTTGAAGAAATGATTTGGAACGCCTTGGTTATTATAGGTTCCGGTGCGGACGTAAAGTCACCGTCCGCAGAATGGGCGTGTTCCGCTATTGTCATAAGAGAATCATAGGTGTCGGGAGAAACTTCTAATTCTCCTAGGATAGCAATGCATTTATCCACTAATTCGGTCGGGCTAGTTTTGGTATTTATCGATTTGCCCACCCGGGCCACCATTTTTTCCACGCCAGGGTTCGATAGATCCGTAATATATTTACTAGCAAAATTGACTCTATCTACAAGAGATCCGCTGGTGATCCATTCTTCACCCGTATGCCAACCCTCCACGGAGGGTGGATTTGTGAGCTTTTGGCCCATGAAACCACTTTCTTCCATTACTTGGTAAACAGTATTGTCGGCCCCATCAATAACATTAAATTCATTTGTGTAACGTAGCGTGTTAACTATAAATTCAGCAGGACTTTTAATTCTGGTGAATCTTGATTGTTTAAAGAAATCTGAATTGAACAAGAATCGAAGCATTTCCCTGATGGAATAACTCGTCTCTCTATAAGCTTGTGATAATTTGTTTATGGCATCAGGGTCTTTTGGTGGGACATGTCCCCATTGTGGGACAGGTACCTCGTCAGCAACGAAATAATTGTAGAGATGGCGTGATACGAATTGAGCGGTTGCTTCCTGCTTACAGATGATCCGTATTATGTCATCTCCATTGAAGTTACCAGTTTCCCCCAGAAAAGTTTTTTCTCCTCCGTCGTGGTCGTTTTCGTCATATTCAAAGTGCCAGAAAATTCTTCCATAGGGCCATATAGAGTCCTTATTTCCCATAAGAGCCATATATTCTGAGTTTTCTATTGTCCACCCCGTGAATGCCCTGGCGCACTCCTTGATATCTTGCTCAGTGTAGTTACCTACACCCATGGAAAAGAGTTCTAGGATTTCCCTTCCGTAGTTCTCATTGATTTCGTTTTTGTGGTTCGTCTGATTATCAAGCCATACGATCATTGCTGGATCTTTCGATAGTTCAATCAAAATATCGTCAAATTTCTCTAGGCCTTTGTCTCTGAACATATTGATTTGGTTGTTGATAGCACCAAAATTATTTATTTTCGGCTCAGCTGTGGCAAAAATGCCGTGCCAGAATAGGGAAATTTTCTCTTCCAGAGGTGAATCGGTGGTGAGCATACGGTAGGCCCAGTGCATTGGGTTATGATGCAGTTGAGCATGCATATTCGGATGTCTTCGGTAGATCAGGTCGTCGGTAACATGATCTAAACTCTCCCTATCCAAAAAATGATCAACCAGGTCCTCATAAACCATGGACTCGTAATAATCTAATTCATCAGGAGTTGCGCCAAAGCCTGCTCGTCTTGCCAAATGAGCCGCCAATTTTCTGTCCCGGGTCGCCATATTTCCTCCATTCTCAGCAGTATTCCAATATAGTTTCAATTCCAACAAAACTTATTTCAGGTCAAATATTTGAATTCTATGCCTACTGTGTTCGGTGACGTACAGTAGTTGGTTCTTATCAATTTTCACTGAAACCGGTCCCCAAAATATATGCTCTGTTTGGGAAGCCCTATGGTAAGGAGTGTTCAGATGGGATGGGAGCGCCTTTATTGCCAAATCTGCAGTATGTCTAGCATTCAGCTCATCTTGGTTTACATCTAGCCATTCAGCCGCCCATTTGGACAGAGTAGCTTCACCCTGCAGTATGGCTTGAAAAGATCCATTTTTGTCGAATATTTGAACTCGCTCGTTACCCCAGTCAGCAACAATGACACGGCCGTCTTTGGCCACAGCTACTGATGAAGGTCTGGAAAGTTGACCTTCGTTAGAGCCAGGTTCCCCAAAGTTTTGAATAAATCCTCCAGCGGAATCATATTTCTGTATTCTGTCGTTTCTCCAGTCAGCTACGTAAATATTGTCTTCATTGTCCGTACATATACCCCATGGTAGATTCAATGCACCTGGCTCACTTCCAGATTCTCCAAATGTCTGAACGATATTTCCATCATTAGAAATTCTTAGAATGCTTCCTTTAAATTGCTGCACTACCAAGGCGTTACCAGCTGAGTCAAAACAGATTCCTGAAGGGGCTTCCAAGTTCGTAACTTTGGAAGTGTTTCTACCCCAGGCTTCTATAAATCTCCCATCTCTATCGAATATTTTGATTTGATGGTGAGATTCGTCAGTTACGTAAAGTTTCTCTTCATCGTTNAANNCGATGCANACAGGGACCAGGAATTTATCNTTTGTNTCTCCAGGGCCNTGTCCGAACTCACCGTACCACTCATCATCAAAATCGCAAATCTGTACCCNNATTCCATCTGTCGACTGNGGNTACATTCTGTTCAGAACATAAATCCTGTTGTTTTCACTGAAAGCTATGTCGTAAGGATGATTAAATCCTCTACCAATTTGCTGGTTGCTGTTTAATCCAATTGATTTCACATACTGCATCATCACTCTCCGTAGCCAATCGGTTCATGTCATAGATTAACGTTATTCTAGCGAATTCTAGTGTGAACGTATATTGTGGTGGGAGTGATAGGAATACATGTTTCTGAGACCCACCAATTAGCGCATTATTTCAGAGGCTATTTTCTCCGCTATCATTATGACGGTCGCGTTGGTATTTGCTCTNACCACGTCGGGCATTATTGATGCATCAACAACCCTAAGTCCCTCTATTCCTCGAACTGAACCAGACCTGTCAACAACTGCTAACCCATCTCCGTCAGGACCCATTTTGCACGTGCCTGAGGAATGGTGCTGAGTACCAACTACGGAGAGTAACCATCTCTCAAGGGCCTCATCATTCTCTATTTCATGGTCAAGAGGTTGGAGACGTTCTTTCAGGATATCGTCAAATTCAGGTCTGCCAGCTATTGCTAAACATTGGCGAAGAGCTTCTCTCATACGTCTCATGTCTTCCGGATTCGTTAGATACCTATAATCCAGGATTGGATGGTCGTTTGGATCGGAGGATTTTAAACGAATTTCACCGCTACTAAGCGCTTTTTGCAATGCAATGCTAAATCCTAGGTAGTGGCGACCATCTTCCAAATCTAAATTGCTTGGTCTATGTTCGCTGGTCATTAGTAGAGGGCTCATTTGCATGTCGTTTTCTAGGTCACTGCCGGGTACCCTATAACGTAGACCAACTTGGATTGATGGGGAATTTTCGGGTGGCTCTGAAAGTAGTGACTCAAATAAAAGGAACGCTGAAGGATGGTCACGCAGGTTTTGACCTACCCCAGGGAGATCTACGGATACTTGAATTCCTAGTTCCTCGAGATGGGATTTGGGCCCTATTCCAGATAGCATTAGTAGCTGGGGGGAATTAATTGCTCCACCGCAGAGAATTATTTGGTCGGCTTCAACTGTGAAGTTTTCTCCTCCGCTTTCTACTTCTAGACCAGTTGCTATGGAACCAGACAGAATAATTTTTCTGACTAAGACATCTCCTTTAATCGTCAGATTTATTCTGTGTCTTGCAATAGTTAAATACGTCAAAGCCGTACTCATTCGGACACCGTTAACGTTATTTAATGGTCTTGGTCCGACGCCTGTTGACTCNGGATGATTATGATCGGCACTGTACCCGAAACCTTCAGCGAGACAAGCCTGTATGAAGGCNTTGGGNGTTTGCAGTAACTCATCTTCGCCGTATCGGCGGACAGGAATAGGNCCTTCGTTACCGTGAAAGTCATCAGAGCCAAAGGTAAGATCGTTTTCCGACTTACGGAAATACGGAAGTACGTCTAGATAAGACCACCCCTCGTTTCCTTCCTTTTCCCATTCGTCGTAGTCGTCTGGTATTCCCCTAAAAAATACCTGTCCATTTACAGAACTTGACCCTCCGATGACCTTTCCTCTAGGCAGATCAAAAGGCTCCCTGTCGGGTGTTGCAATGGCTTGATATCCCCAAACATGNGCCTCTGGACCATATGCAGCAGGCCAAACAGTATTGCCATATTTGACGACATCAGGGGTGGATTCAAAATCCTGATAATCTGGACCGGCTTCAAGTAGTAATATAGATTTACTAGGGTCTTCGGATAAGCGAGTTGCGAGAACTGACCCAGCAGACCCAGCACCAACTATTATTGCATCGTATTTCATTTGGTTTCTAAACTCCCCAGCAAATATCTTGAATGTTTAGTGCCTTCATTTATTTGTGCTATCTTAAGGTCCAATAGGAACCATAAGCAACGACATACAGCAGATAGGGGAATTTATGGAACAGAGAGAGTTAGGTAATAGCGGCTTGTACACTTCTGCAATTGGTTTTGGCACATGGGAGATGAGCACTACGCAATACGGTGCTTTGGATGTGAATGAGGCGAGCGTTGCCGTTAATTCTGCTATTGACCATGGGATAACACTATTTGACACGGCCGAAGTATATGGCCCATTTCATTCCGAAAGACTGTTGGCCAAAGCCTTGGGAGAAAAACGAAAAGATATTGTTTTAGTGAGTAAGGTGGGATTTGAATATGACGAGGATGGAAAAAACGTTGGGCGAAACTCAAAATATGACCATGTTATAGCTCGGACTGAGGGATGCCTAGAAAGGCTTGAAACAGATTACCTGGACTTACTACTCATACACTGGCCTGATCACGATACTCCTTTTGAAGAAACCATGAGAGCCTTGGACAAATTGAAGCAGGATGGGAAAATAAGGCATTACGGTGTATCCAATTTCACGCCCGATATGATGGATGAGTGTGACAAATATGGTGGCCTCGCTGCAAATCAAGTTGGTTATCACATGTTTGATCGCAGAATGGAATCTGCTGTATTGCCTTACTGTCANCAGGAAAACATTGGCTTCATGGCCTACGGCACGTTAGGATTTGGCCTTCTTTCAGGTGCTTTTACCCCGGAGACGGCATTTGGTGAAGGTGACTGGCGTAGCAGTGGAAATGCTTTCAGACTGCCTTTGTTCCAGCCAGAGGAATTCACAAAAGAACTAAAAGTGGTAGAGAAACTGAAGGTCATTGCGAAGAGGCATGAGAAATCTGTTGCACAANTGGCGATTGCTTGGACCATTGGGCATCCAGCTGTTTCGGTTGGACTAGTTGGTGTTCGAAATGAATGGGAGTTGAAGGAAAACGTAGCCGCAGTCGAATGGACTCTCAATGAGGATATTAGAGAGGAAATCAATACTGTATTCACCGAGGAAAATGTTCCGACTCATGTCGATACTGAACAGGCTGTCTAGCTCAATACTATATTTTTTGAGCACAAAATATTTTTAAAGCTGTCGCAGTCTTGGATCGAACCTGTCTCTCATCCAGTCACCCACAAAGTTAAGTGACATTACAAGAAGAAAAATAGCTATTCCTGGCATAACTGATACCCACCAGGCATCCCTTAGATATTCTCGACCATCCGAAATCATTGACCCCCAAGTTGGNTCCGGGGGAGGAACTCCTACTCCTAGGAAACTTAAAGATGCCTCCGCGAGAATTAATTGCCCAGCCCGAAGTGTTGCTATGACCAAAGTAGTGTTGGTTACGCCAGGCAAAATATGAAGAAAGAGTATCCTGAATGTGGAGGCTCCAGCTACTTTCGCAAGCTGTATATAGTCACGTTCCTTCAAGGAAAGAACTTCTGCTCTTACATATCTGACGTAGCTCGACCACACAATTAACGCNAGTAGGAGCATAAGGGTNGGGGCACCAGTTCCAGCNACTGAGGAATTGCTATCCCCTCTGAGCATAACGGCTATTAGCAAGGCCACCATNAGGAATGGAAGTGCGAACCATATNTCCACTATNCGCATGATGATTTCATCCACCACTTTGCCGAAGTAGCCTGCTATCAAACCTAGTGTCACACCTACGGCAGTCCCGGCAAACATGGCGACCACCGCCACCATGATTGAAATACGACCCCCATACAGGACCCGNCTGAGAAGATCACGGCCGATTGGGTCTGTACCCAGTGGATGTGACCATTGANCACCCTCAAAGCCTATCGGTGGTAGCAACCGCTCTCTGAGATTGTTCTCAAGAGGACCTTGGGGTGAAAGTACAGGTGCAAATACTACGGAGAGAACTAAGACGATCAAAATGGCGCCTGGAATGACAGGCCATCGTCTAATAAATGCCCATGTTTCCACAAAAATATTTCTTCGAGTTGCACCAGTCAGCGAGTCTAACACTTCTTGGGACATAGTTTGCTATCTCCTAGGAGTATCGGATTCTTGGGTCGATGAAACCGTAAAGAACATCNACTATGAAATTCACAAATATAAATAACGCCGTGAAAAATAAAATCACAGCCACAATAACGTTTATGTTATTNGAAAACACTGCTTGAACCAAAAANAATCCTATCCCGGGCCAGGCAAATACAGCCTCAACCAGTACAGATCCAGTAATGAAGCTTGCTAATACAAGAGCCGTGGCTGTCAAGGGTATTAACGCGGCATTCATAAAAGCGTGTCTCCAAATAACTTTATTGTGACTAACACCTTTTATGCGAGCCAACTTTATGTACTCAGAGTCCAATACCTCTAACATGGCAGAGCGCGTAAACCTCAAGTANCCAGCTGCCGGTAACCACGCCAAGGTTATNGTTGGCATTACGTAATGCTTCCATGAAAACCCATNACCCATTGTCGCTGCGGGCAGCCAGTTAAGCCATACGGCAAAAATNAAAATACCCAATATACCTATCCAGAATTGCGGCAGGCATTGTCCAAAAAGGGCGAAACCCCTCATCAAATAATCGAGTATGGTTCCCCTGTTCAGAGCGGAATAGACCCCTAGAGGAACACCGACTATTGTCGCCAGAATCCATGCAACAACACCCAGTTTAGCTGTGGCACCGAACTTTTTCACAAGCTTGGGGGTTAATGCTCTGTTATCTCTAAGATCATTCCCAAGGTCACCTCTTACAACATCCTTGGCCCAGTAGTAAAACTGAACTGGAACGGGCTTGTCCAGATGCAGTTCCACCTCCATTTCATCCCATCTTTCTTGGGTCATGCCATANCCGACTTCACCCAAGAATATGTACCTTGGGTCACTCAGGAATCTAGACATTCCAAAAACGAGGGTAGTNGCACATATTATGGCGATAANCGAGGTGATGAACCTACGAACTATAAACTGTTTCATGTTTTTACTTGGTGTCAGGGTACTTGAGAATCATGGGTCGCACCTTCTGGAAATATCTCTTTATCACGCCGGCCACTCCACGGAACGAATNCCGCGAAGTGGCCGGTCTTTACTAATCTTTAACTGCGACCGTTTACTTTAGCTGAATGTACTCGAAGCTTCTCATGCCTCCAAGGCGCATCCACAGGTACGGTCTCATCTCTTGCCAGCTAATGACATCTGGGTTGTACATAGCCGCGTTCGGTTGCTGAACTACTCCAGGGAACAGCGCCCAGTCACTCAAATACTGAAGCATGTCGACTGCNGCTNTCTTAAGTTCAGCTGGGTCTTGNGAGGCNTTCTTTATATTGAAGCTAGCCTTAGACTGTGGNAGCTCCATTCCTATCCCATATCCGCCAGGGAAGCTCGAAGTGTTAGATGTCCACTCAAACGGCCACAAGAGAGGACCCCAGCAACATCCACCGAAGATATCACTGTTTGTTCTGGCCACGATTGTCGGCCGCCAAGAGCTATAGTCCTGTCGGTCAAATGTGACATTTACATTAAGCTTGCTGAGCCAATCAGCTGCAACTGCCTGTTGAGTCTCGTAGTCGCCGGTTCCGACGTACCATTCTATGTCAAACCCATCAGGGTATCCGGCTTCAGTCAAGAGTGCTTTTGCGCCATCCGGATCATATGGAAGACTCCAAGCATCCGCNTTTTCTTGCCAAATTGGATCGTTGTTCCAGACGTAACCCAGGTGATGTTCTTCTCCCAGTCCNCCCAAAATAACGTCGTTTATGGTCTCCCTGTCGATTGTTCTTGAGAGNGCCTGNCTAACTTTCAGAGACTGCTGCATGGATGGGGTATCACCATCAAAAGTGGTACCTCCCCCTTCATATGGGTCTCCGACGTGAGGCTTGGATATGTCCCTGACACGCTCAAGGGTGTCTCCAGTTTTGATGTGGGAGTATTCCCAGTAGTTACCTGACATAGCAATCTGGGTAACTGTGTAAATACTCTCCGGGGCTAGCCCGAAGCCCATGTCAAACATAGACTGCCAGTCTTTGATTGGCAGATTGCCAGCGTAGGCTTGTGTAGTTTCAAGCATAGCGCGGCGGGTTGCGTTTTCTGGGACAAACAAAATTTCTACCCTGTTTACGTATGGAGTTTTTCGCCAATGATTGGTGACTGCGTCCATTTCGACTCTTTCGGCCTCAATCCATTCAACTAGCTGGAAAGGACCGGTGCCTATCATGTTGTCCTTGATCCAATCCTCTCCCCTTTCGTCATAGGCTTTCTTGGAAAATATTCCCATTCCTTCCTCAAGGTCTGTGAAGGTCTTGAACAAGGTGTGCCCAGCGAAGGCATCCCAATGGAATCGAGCTGTACTGTCGTCCACAACAGATGTTTCCAACAGTGTGCCGCCCATCTGTCCACCGGTGTCATTTCGCGAATCAGGGTTTGTGAGAGGGTTAATGGAGTTGAAATACCACACGATGTCATTGGCGTCCATGTCCCCAAAACCACGATGGAACGGTACGTTCTCTCGAGCCTTGAAGTCTGTGTAAGAAAAATCGGAAGCTGTCTCCCAGCTGCTTACTGCCCAGGGATCCAATACTAGTTCTCCCGCGTCTCCCCTCTTCGTCCCGAACAAAGATTCTTGAACTCCAAGGTGCACCATGGTGGCGCAGTAGACACAGTCAGGAGCGTAACCTGACATAGTATAAGTTTCGTTACTGACTCCGACGAATGTGCCTGTTGGGACCCATGTTTCTTCTACCTTGGGGCCCGGAGTTGGAGTAACGATAACCAATTTATCGATTTTTACCTCGACTGGCTTCGGTATCTCCTTAATAACTTCAACCTCTTCTACAACTGTTTCTACAACCGTTTCAGTTATGTATTCAGTCACTACTTCCTTAACTACCTTCTCCACCGCGATTTCTTTGATCACTTCCACCGGCACTTCTTTTTCAACGACTTTTACTACCTCTACTTCTCTGACCGTCTCTCCACCGCAAGCGATGAATATGGCCATAATTGTGGCAACAGCCACTAGCAAAACTCCCGTTGAACCGTTTCGGATTTTGTTCATTTGCATCTCCTTAGATCCAAAGACGTTCTTATCATAAATCTCGTTTTATCTAAATGTTTTGACTACTTCGGATAAAATATAGCAACAGTAAACTTGTTCCCCAGACGAAAAAAAATTAGACTAGGGCCCATACTATTAACAGAAAACATGATGTTATTCAAATTTGTGATGCTCTGGCCAAATGGATTTAAGGCGTCGCATTTTCAGATTTCTTGAGTCGCGGACAAGATTTAGGGAGGGATGAAGATATGTTAGAAACAAGGCAGAAAAAGTTGGTTGTGCTGCAGCTATCGGGTGGGAATGATGCGCTTAACACCGTAATTCCCTACAACGATGAAAATTATTATGACAATCGTCCTCAAGTTCACATTGACGCAAATAAGGCTTTGAAACTGGACGATGAACTGGCCATGAATCCTAGTATGACGGCCATTAAGCGGTTATGGGACGAAGGTAAGGTAGCCGTTATAAATGGAATAGGCTACCCTGAGCCCAATCGGTCACATTTCAGATCGATGGATATTTGGCATACGGCAGAGCCTACCAAGGTTCTTACAGAAGGGTGGATTGCCCGCACCATAAGGGAATTGGATCCGAAGGGTGAAAATGTCCTAGGCGGCATTAATTTCGGTCGCGGTTTGCCAAGAGCAATGGCCTCTTCCGGTGTGCCAGTTGCCTCAGTTGGTGACCTGGATACTTACGGCCTTTTCCCATCTGTTAGGAATGATTCCGACAGAAATGATATTTTGAATGTATTCTCCCAGATGTACGGAACCGGATCAGGCAGAGATATGGTTTCCGATTTCCTAAGTCAGACTGGGGAAGATGCTTTGCTGGGAGCCGATATACTCAGTGAGGCTCCCGCCAAATACTCCTCAACTGTGGAATATGCCGCGAATCCATTGGCCAAAAGCCTTAGAGATGCTGCCCGTGTGATGTTTGCTGATGTCGGGACAAGATTTTTTTACACCCAGCATGGAAGTTTCGATACTCATGGTGGGGAACTGCCTGTTCATTCGAAACTTTGGGATGACGTGTCGACCGCTGTTGGGGATTTTACGGATGACGTCCGGGAGCATGGGTATGGAGACAGCACTGCAATACTGATATTTTCTGAATTTGGTCGGAGGATAAAAGATAACGGCTCGGGGACTGATCATGGTTCCGGAGGAGTTGCTTTTTTGATTGGTGATTCGGTCAAAGGTGGTTTATATGGCCAATACCCCTCGCTGAGGGAGAA
>NZSI01000017.1 GCA_002696685.1 Chloroflexota bacterium
CTTCCTTTTGGGGCATCAGCAACTGCCAACTGTCCTGCTCTCTTGCCGATAAATGCTTTGCCCAAAGGGGATGCGTCAGAGATCTTTCCCTCTAGGGGATTGGCTTCTGATGGACTAACCAAAGTGTATTTTGATTTTTTCTTTTTGGAAACTTCCTCTACCCGTATGGTTGTTCCTACCCGAGCGCTTTTCGTGCCCTTTCCACTTCCGTCTGCAATAATTGCCGTACGAAGCATTGAGTCGATTTCTTTAATTCTCGCTTCCTCACGTCCCTGTTGTTCTCTCGCGGCCTCCAGAGGAGCATTTTCCCTAACATCACCATCGGAAGCAGCTCTGTGAATCGCTTCGCTGATGGGGATTCGATTAGATTCCAAACCAGACTTTTCGGTGACCAGTTGGTTGTAGCCTTCTTGAGTCATCTGCTGACCGCGGTTGAGCACCTCATCTCCCTTGGAGTCTAACGAATTTCTTGGTCTTCTAATTCGAAAATGAGTTGAAAGATTTACTTGGGTCTGGCTGTTATCAAATGCAAACTTCAGAAACTTTCGCACAGATTGAAGCCCTTCTAAAGCTTCAGGTGCACTGCTATTCTTGCAGGCCTCCTCTGCGTATGTGCCAATTTGGGAAGGAGTTATTGTTGTCAGGTCGGTATCTCCCTGAAAATGTTTAACGAATCTGTTTAGCTCCCTCACAGCAGCAGGTGTTTTATCTTTGTCTCTCAAACCCTCTGTGTAGGTTCCGACAGCTGGAAGAAGTCTTTTAGTTTCATCGTTAACCAAGGCAGAACCTCCAAAATTTCACGTTAATCCGATAACCATGTTAGCAAAACAGGTTGGTTGCCTGTCAACGACCCGGCCTTCGCAATAGGATATAGCAAAGCGAGAGGGCAGATTTTTTGCGAATGTTTAAGTAATCTTCCTTGATAGGTTATCATCGGTTTTCATGATAGGTTTCCACTGATGTTGGGAAAAAGTTCTATTTGATAACCATGATAGGGAGAAATATGGCGATACTTCTCGACAGATGTTAAATTACTCGTTGGATTTTATAAGGGGAGTTTCACTCAGGAATGAATACATCTGAGTTTCTAAATATCACGTCTTTGATTGTTCCAGATCGAACCGCGGTAATTTTCGATGGTAGGAGAATTACTTATTCTGACCTTGCATTGAGGGTGGTTAAACTTGCAAATGCACTACGTCAATTGGGTGTTGAGAAGGGTGACCGAATTGCGACGATGGAGGTCAATTGCAACGAACATATTGAGGCCTACTTTGCTGCGGCCAAATTGGACGCAATATATGTGCCGATAAATTTTAGGGCTTCCCAATCAGAACTTGAATACATGTTGAATGATTCATCTCCCACTGTGTTACTTGCCGGGTCCAGATATACGGACATGATTGAGCTTATATCGTCCAAAGTAGAAAGCTTAAAGGCATTGATTGTGATAGATGGTATTGTGGAAGGTTGGCATACATACGAGAGAATAGTGGATTCTGCTCCTGACGACGAAATGTATCCAGAATCGGATGAAGATGACTTGACGATGCTGATGTTCACGGCGGGAACTACTGGTTCTCCCAAAGGTGTGATGTTAAGTCACGATAGTTTTTCTTCCTATATTCTCAGCAATGTTTCTCCTCCTGATATGGAAGTGGAGGAAAAAAATATTTTAACGGTTCCTCTCTATCACATAGCAGGGGTACAGGCAGTAATGGCGGCTGTCTATGGTGGAAGAACTCTGATTATCCAAAGACAGTTTGAACCTGTTGAATGGATGACTTTGGTTGAACAGGAAAAAGCCAATAGGGCAATGATGGTACCTACTATGTTGAAGATGATTTTAGATCATCAGGAATTTCAAAACCATGACTTATCAAGTCTCGAAGTTATTACCTATGGGGCAGCGCCAATGCCATTAGAAGTTATACGTCGTGCGATAGCGATGTTGCCTGGGACATTTTTTATAAATGCCTTCGGACAAACTGAAACGGCCGCCACTATAACTATGTTGCCTCCCGAGGACCATATCTTGGAGGGCTCTGATGAAGAAATAGAAGTGAAATTAAAGAGGTTAACTTCTATTGGAAAACCATTAGAGGATGTGGAAGTTAGGATTGTGAGCGATGAGGGGAACCAGGTTGGCCTAGGCGAAACAGGGGAAATCGTCGCGAGAGGGTCACGATTGATGAAGGGGTATTGGAAGCAAGAGCAGGCCACGGCAGAAGCTCTCAGGGGAGGATGGCTTTATACAGGAGACCTCGGGTACTTTGACGAAGATGGCTATATATTCTTATCTGGCAGGGCTAAAGACTTTATCAAGAGGGGAGGAGAAATGGTTTCCCCAGAGGAAGTGGAGCAAGTTTTACATTCTCATCCAGCTATAGACGAGGCAGCTATTATTGGCGTACCTGATATCGACTGGGGAGAACGAGTGCGCGCGATTGTGGTGGCTAAGGAAGGGGAGACAATAGACGGTCCTGAAGTGATTGAATATTGCAGATCTCGTCTTTCCAGCTTTAAGAAACCTGAGTCAGTTGTAGTTGTGGATAAGCTACCTAGAAATCCTCTTGGTAAGGTTTTGAAGAGAATTTTGAGAGAGGATTTTAACCACCCAATAGTTGAATGAATAATCATCTTTAATTGGTAAATTTTGAAGGATGTTGTAAATGAAAATCACTAACATAGAAAATTTTATAGTTGATGCCGGATGGAGACCCTGGGGGTTTGTCAAAGTCGAGACAGACGAGGGTATAACCGGTTGGGGCGAGTGTAGCGATGGGCGTTCGCCAAATGGAGTTGCAGGCACCATCGAGGACTTGAAACCTGTCCTGATAGGCACTGACCCTCGGGAATTTGAGATGAGATTTTGGGATATGTTTAGAGCCACCCGGCAAAGCCCGGGAGGGATTGCGGCAAAGGCTCTTGCGGGGTTGGACTGCGCCTTCATAGATATCAAAGCCAAAAGCCTTGGNATTTCAGTTCCAGANCTTTTTGGGGGTCCAACTCGTGAAAGAGTACGTGTNTACTGGTCTCANTGCGGNACATCTCGAGTTGGNAATAATGAACTTATTGGAGTACCTGCTCTTAGGACGTGGGATGATATTACTAATTTNGGTAAAGAAGTAGTTGAACGAGGATTTACAGCTCTAAAGACGAATATCATTGGTCCTGGNGATNCNCCCGTACATTTTGGTGGCGGATTTGGAGGTGGCAAAGGGAGTACGGATCANGTGGTCACGAAAGGTGTNCTTCGCCATGTGGAGAAGTTGATCGGTACATTTAGAGATGCAGTTGGTCCAGACGTTGATATAAACCTNGATATNAACTTCAATTTTAAAACTGAGGCGTGTCTCAGAATAGCNCAAGTATTGGAACAGTTCGATATGCTCTGGTTAGAGATAGATATGTATCAACCTGANAGTATAAGACAAATAAAGGACTCAACTACTACCAGGATATGTACAGGTGAAAATCTTTTTTACATGAGGGATTATTTACCTTATTTTCAACAACACGCTGCGGATATGTTCATGATTGACGTGCCCTGGAATGGGTTCAGCCAATCCAAGAAAGTGGGAGATTTGGCCGAGGTTTTTCAGCATAACGTGGCTCCTCACAATTACTATAGCCATCTATCTACTTTTGTGAGTGCTTCTCTTTGTGCCTCTTTACCCAATATTCGAATTATGGAAATTGACATAGACGATGTGCCATGGAAAGACGAATTGACAACTTCTAAGCCCGAAATTATTGATGGCTATATGACGGTTCCAGCTGGACCAGGTTGGGGGGCAGACATAAATGAGGAAGTTGCAAGAGCCCATCCATGGAAAGGTACCAGGGTTGGATATAGTTCGAGGGGAAACACCCCGTCAGAACTGTCATATGGGTTACCTTCCATCTAAATTTCTTCTGGAATAGGTTGTCCAGATTGAAGGGTTTTTATAAGAGTAGCGGCTGCCTGTGGACGCTCCATATACATGTTGTGGCCAGTGTTCATGACAGTGCAGAAGTGAATATTGTTTTTAATCCGTGAGAGTTCCTTGACAGGTTGAAAGATGCTTTGTCTATCCTCACTGGCCATAAAAAGTGTTGGAACCTCTAATTTTTGGAGAGTCGGGAGCAAGTCAAAGTAGTCACCATCTCGATCTTTCCAACTCAGAGTCTGCGTTGCCCATTTCATGTCAAGCCGGCCATCTTCATTTATAAACGTCTCATGCTCAACGACATCCCTGATCACCTCCGCTGTCCATTTTTTTGTTACCTTGTGCCTTGATAAAAGTTGGGTGAGCTCTTCCTTATCTGACCATGTGGTTCTGGGTCGAGTTTCCCGAGCTGAAACCATTCGTTGAAATTTTTCATCCACGGTTATCATTGGTTCCAATAGAACAATGAAATTAAAGGCACTCGGTTTCCGAGCAGCGTAAAGTGCTAAGGCAATTCCTCCTGTGGAGTGGGCTACTACTGTGTCAGCATGTCCGTCAAAAACATTAGTCATAAAATTTTCGATGTTATACGACCGTTCGACAAATCTATAGCCAGAAAATGGCCAATCGCTGTTGCCATGCCCGAAAAGATCCATTGCTGTTACGGTATGGGTTGAAGCTAATTTACGCGATAATGCATCGAAACTTCTAGAGGTTCTCATGTCGCCATGTATTAGAAGTACTGTGGTATTTCCGGTTCCCATCTGCACATAATGCGACTTGAGTCCTTCTAGTTCCACAAAATGACTCTTGGGTTTCATCGGTTGCATGCCCGGTATTTCAGTTTTATCACCTTAGAGCGACTATAAGAGCCAGCTCCGCAGTGTTCTAGGACTGACCTCTTAATCGAGAAGGTCGGTTCATCTCCCACCAGATATGGCTGGGAGAAAGTGAACTTCACTGTCTACCGAAACTTTCTCTATCATGCCTAAAGGAGTTATTTCCCCGTCAATTGCCACAGCTATATTAGGTTTCACCCTTCCCTCTTCAACTAGGCGTTTTTTAAAACCTGGGAACATGGAGTCGAGATTATCAATTACCTGTCTTACATTACCACCCTCCACTGACACCCTTTGCTCCCCATTGGAGAGATTCTGCATCAGTGAAGGTATGAAAACAAGTGCCATTAGAGACCTAGATTTATTCTGGGCTTGCGGATTGTATAGCCCCAGGGCTCATCGGCAGCTCTGTCATACGCTTTCCAGTAGCATCGTATATAGCATTTGCAATTGTGGGTGTCGGGGGGACTATGTTTGCCTCTCCAACCCCTCTGACTCCGAATGGGTGTCCTGGGTTTGCGACTTCTACTATAACTGTATCAATCATTGGAAGATCGAGAGATGTTGGCATTCTGTAGTCAAGTAGACTGGAGTTTGTCATCGTTCCCTCGTCGTTCATGAAGTATTCTTCATTCAAGGCCCAACCAATACCTTGGACACTTCCCCCTTGCATTTGGCCTTCCACGTAACTTGGATGGATAGCCTTCCCTACGTCCTGAACGCATGTGAATCTTTCCACAGTGGCTTTACCGGTTTCGGGGTCTATTGAAACATCAGCGATATTACCTGCAAATGAGCCACCCACACCCGAGGGGTTGACTGAGGCTGAACCCGAAATACCACCTCCAGTGTCACTAAGCTGTTCCGCCAATTCTTTGAAGGTCATCTTGAGTTCGGAATCACTCTGAGAACTTATAACGCCATCTTCCATCTGAAGGTTATTGGCATCAACATCCCATATTTTTGCGGCTCTCTCAATGCATTGTTGTTTCACATCTTGGGCCGCTTCATACGCTGCCCATCCTGTAGCAAATGTTGTTCTACTGCCTCCGGTCACTGCGGTGAAACCGATTGTGTCCGTGTCTACAACGGTAGGCCTAACGTCTTCTACAGGAATTCCCAGAACCTCTGCTGCATGCATTGCTATAGAGGTTCTCGATCCACCGATATCTGTGGAGCCCTCTGTCAGATTGATTGAACCATCTTTGTTGACTGCTATGTTGCACGCCGAGTCAAACCCTATGTTGAACCAAAACCCTATCGATACTCCTCTTCCGGTTCCTTCTGCTTTTGCAGACTGGTAATGAGGATGATCACGCATGGCTTCGAGCACTTCCTTTGCTCCAATCCTGCCAAACACTGGTCCATCAGGTCTTCTGGTTCCTTCTGTAGCAACATTTTTAAGTCGGAGTTCTATTGGGTCCATCCCAAGCTTTTCGGCCAATTCATTGACGGCCTGCTCAGCACCAAAAGCTGCGTTTGGAGCTCCAGGAGCTCTGTAGGCCGCTGTTTTTGGTTTGTTAACGACCACATCAAACCCATCAATTGTGGAGTTTTCAATATCATACGTGGAGAACACGCATTGAACCGCCGCTCCTACCGGAGACCCTGGGTATGCTCCAGCCTCCATTGCCATCCAGGCATATGCGGCAGTCATTGTACCGTCGTGTTTAGCCCCTATTTTAATTTTTATTTGGGAGCCCGGGGTAGGCCCTGATGCCTCAAAAGTTTCTTTTCTGCTCATTACTATTTTCACAGGTGCCCCAGTTTTGCGGGAGAGTAGGGCAGCTACAGGCTCTAAATAAATCGGAATTTTCCCTCCGAATCCGCCTCCAATTTCAGTTGGGGTTACCCTGACCATCGAAACGGGCATGTCAAGTAACTCAGCCACGCTGTCCCTGACGACAAAAGACCCTTGTGTGCTGCACCAAATGTGCAGCCTTCCGTCATGACTCCATAGAGCAGTAGCGTTATGAGGTTCTATATATCCTTGGTGTACTGTTTTTGTGTTGTATTCACGCTCGACTATTACGTCGGCTTCTTCAAAGCCTTTTGCTATATCACCTTTCACATGTTGGGAATGAGAGGCAATGTTACTTACGACTCCTGTATCTTCTCCGAGCTCTTCAGTGGTTAAAGATTCGTGTAATATCGAGGCGTTTGATGCCATAGCCTCTTGGGTTGTCAATACTGGTGTGAGTACTTCGTATTCTACGTCGATGAGGCTGAGAGCTGATTCTGCAACGTGGGGATTAGAGGCCGCCACTCCAGCGATTGCCTGGCCCGCGTATAGGACCTTGTCACTCGCCAGTATATTGTCCTTTAACCATTTGTTACCGGCTTGGGGAAAATCTTTTGAAGTAACGACAGCCTTAACGCCGTCTAGCTTTTCCGCTTTGCTAGTGTCAATTGAAATTATTTTGGCGTGGGCATGTGGGCTTCTTAGAATTTTCCCCTGAAGTAACCCCGCTGCGTCAAAGTCAGCTCCATAGATTGCTCTGCCGGTTACTTTGTCTGCACCGTCATGGCGGACTGGTCTTGTGCCTATCACCTTGTAATCAGTATCGGTAGCCAGAACCATATTTCTTTCATAGTCGGCCGTTGTCATACTCTTTACGCCTCCTGTAGTCTCTTGGCAGCGTCTTGGACTGCTCTAACGATTTTGTCATAGCCTGTGCACCGGCATAAGTTATTGGCGAGCCAAAACCTTATCTCGTGTTCAGTTGGGTTCGGATTTTGTTCTAGCAGTGCCTTGGATGAAATTATGAAACCTGGGGTGCAAATTCCACACTGCAAAGCTGCATTTTCTAGAAACGCTAGCTGCAGTGGATGGAGATTGCTCCCGTCCGCAACACCTTCGATAGTTTCTATGTTTGCCCCTTCTGCTTCTACACCAAGTACAAGGCAAGCGGTGACTATGCGTCCGTCTATGTTGACGGTGCAAGCTCCACAGTTCCCATCGTTACAGCCCTCTTTGGTACCTGTTAGGCCTATCTCATCCCTAAGGCATTCAAGTAGGCTTTGTCTAGGTTCACACAGGAAATCGACGTGTTCCCCATTTATAGTTGTTTGTACGTATGTTTTTGCTGGCATTTAGCTCGCTCCCTGTGCTCTCTCTACTGCTGTGTTAAGGGCACGTCTTGTCAGAACATCACAGAGATGTTTACGGTAGTCCGCGGTGCCTCTCATATCGGATATTGGTTTTGCTGCAGCCTTAGCGAGATCTGCAGCCTTCTGAATTACTTCTTCGCTGACTGTTTGCCCAACGAGAGCCTCCCCTGCCTCCTCTACCAAGAGTGGAGTGGGTGCCACTGAGGCCAAGCTTACTCTCGCAGATGTAAATTTGCCGTCCTCAATAGTTACTGAGGCACCTACTCCCGCTACCGCAATATCCATCTCATTTCTGGGAATGAATCTAATGTAATTAGCTCCAAATCCGGCGCCATTGCTGGGAAAGTTAATAGATACCAGTAGTTCGTCGCTCCCAATGCATGATTGTCCAGGACCGGTGCATATATCTTCTACAGGGACCTCTCTTATACCAGAAGGACCTGCGATTGTCGCTACCGCTCTGTGTGCAATCATATTTGGGATTGAATCTCCGCTAGGAGCCGCGTTACAAAGGTTCCCACCGAATGAGGCACGCCCTTGAATCTGGGTGCCACCTATGAGGGTGGCAGAGTCGTTCAAAGCAGAGAAATGGCTGTTTACATTGTCGTCGCCATAAATCTTGTAGCATTCAACTGCTGCTCCTACAGTCAACCCTTTGTTGGCGTCATAACTGAGTTCGTTAAGTTCCGGAATGCTCTTTATGTCTACCACCACGTCAGGATTGATCCGAGGGTGTCCTGCTCTTAATTGAACTATCAGGTCCGTTCCCCCTGCCATAGCCCTAGCGGTTCCACCTGAATCTGAAAGAAGTTTGACAGCATCTTCTACCGTATTGGGTTTCTCAAAATCTATCCACTTCAAAAGCCTTCCTCCTTATACTGCATCTGCAAGTTTTGTCACAAACACAAAGTTATCCATTTTTAACTTCTATTACCTTTATGATGTACATACATGAACAAAAGAACCGGACCAACGCCAATGTGACAGCCCGATTTGCGGGATCAGTCTAACATATGGATTAAAGGGGAACAATAAACCGGATTAGTCACTATCTGTACAGAGGAAAAGATGGCTAAACTATATGTCTCTTGATGCCCAAAATACTTGGTGTTAGTCGGCCACAGCGCCCATTTGGATATCGGATAGCAAAGTGTTTAGATATGAACCTGTGTGAGAGCCTTCAACTTTGGCTACATCTTCAGGGGTCCCCACGCAAACTATCTGCCCCCCCCTGTCTCCTGCACCCGGTCCCATGTCAATTAGCCAGTCCGCATTCTTGATTAGATCTAGATGATGTTCTATTAGTACTACCGAGTTACCGGAATCAACCAAGCGGTGCATAACTTTTAATAGCTGTGCGCAATCTTCAAATGATAATCCAGTCGTTGGTTCATCCAATATGTACAGCGTTTGTCCCGTTGCTCTTTTTGAGAGTTCGGTGGCAAGCTTGACTCTCTGCGCCTCTCCGCCACTTAGTTGAGTCGCTGGTTGTCCCAGCCTTATGTAACCCAATCCAACATCTTTTAGCGTCTGCAACTTGTTGCTGATTCTTGGGATGTTTGAGAATAAATCTACTGCTTCAGTCACGGTCATGGAGAGTACGTCAGCTATGCTATGACCCCTATAAAGTATTTCAAGGGCTTCCCTGTTATATCTATTCCCGCCACATTCTTCACAAGGTACGCTGACGTCAGGAAGGAATTGCATTTCGATATTTATCTGCCCATCTCCTGAGCATGCCTCACACCTTCCTCCTTTGACATTAAAGGAAAATCTGCCAGGTTTATATCCTCTACTTCTCGCTTCAGGGACTTGTGCAAAAAGTTCTCTGATAGGAGTAAAAGTACCGGTATAGGTGGCAGGGTTACTCCTTGGAGTTCTACCAATTGGAGATTGATCAATGTTCACAACCTTATCCAGGTTGTCTATCCCGCGAATTTCTTTGAAGGATCCCGGACGGTCTCTAGAACGATAAAAGTGCTGGGCTAGCCTTTTGTAGAGTATCTCATTTATTAAAGTGCTTTTACCGGAACCAGATACACCAGTTACGCAAACAAATATACCTAGCGGGATGTCGACATCTATGTTTTTGAGGTTGTTTTGGGTCGCTCCAATGATATTGAGACAGGATCCGTTGGCGGTTCTCCTACTGGTGGGAATGTCGATCTTCTTTTTGCCTGATAAGTATTGTCCTGTAAGTGATCTAGGGTTGGACATCACTTTTTTGGGTGTTCCTGATGCAACTATGTGCCCCCCGTGTTCCCCGGCTCCTGGACCTAAATCTACAATATGGTCTGCGGCCCTCATAATTGCTTCATCATGCTCAACTATAAGTACAGTGTTTCCAACATCCCTAAGACCTTTTAAGGTGTTGATTAGTCGAGCATCGTCGGCTGGGTGAAGACCTATAGAAGGTTCATCACACACATATAGGACTCCCATCAGTCCTGAGCCTATTTGAGTGGCTAGTCTGATCCTTTGTGCCTCTCCTCCGCTCAATGTTGAGGCTGTTCTGCTGAGAGTCAGATAGTCCAGACCTATGTTTAAAAGGAATTCGAGCCGAGACGCGATTTCTTTTAGGATCTGGGATCCTATTGAAATTTGTCTTTCAGTCAGTACGTCTTTATTACTCAGGTTGGTTGTCCATTCATAGCATGCTCTTACTGACAGGTCAGTTACGTCCATTATGGTGCTTTGGTTAACAATGACTGCGAGAGCTTCAGGCCTCAGTCGTTTTCCCTGACAACTTTGGCAGGGAAGTGAGGTCATATAACGTTCGATGTCTTTTCTAACACTTTCGGATTCTGTCTCGGTATGTCGTCTCTCAAGATTATTAATCACTCCCTCGAATTTCGTCTTCCAACGGTAAGTTCTTCCCCTTCTTGTTTTGTGATTCACTTGGATTCTTTTGCCGCCCGTACCAAGGAGTATGGTGTTGAGTTCATCATCAGTTAGTTCATCTATTGGAAGGTTAGGATTAAATCCTATCGCTTCGGCTAGTGACAGTAATTGGCTTGAATACCATGGGGACATGGATCCAGAACGCGCCCAACCCACGATGCCACCGTCTGTGATTGATCGGGATTTATCTGGTATGACCAGATCTGGATCCACGATTAGCTTGTATCCTAGGCCAGAACAAATATTGCAAGCACCGTGGGGATTGTTGAAGCTAAAAGTGCGTGGTTCTAATTCCCCCAGGTTCACATTGCAGTGCACGCATGCAAAGTCTTCAGAAAACATCATCTCATCTCCACCCTGGACATCTATCATCACGAGACCTTCAGATTGAGATAGTGCCGCCTCTGCACTCTCTGTTACCCTTCCCTGATCAACCGATCGATTAATAATTAATCTGTCTACAACCACATCTATGTTGTGCCATTTTTGTTTGTCTAAGTCGAATTTCTCCGACAAATCATGTGTTTCCCCGTTAACTCGAACTCTAACGAAACCAGCGCGTCTCGCTGACTCAAAAACATCCCGATGCTCACCCTTTCTTCTCCTTACCACCGGTGCAAGTATTTGTATCCTGCTTTCATCGGGCAGCGACAGGATTGAATCGGCTATTTGTTGCACTGTTTGTTTTTGGATCACGCGCCCACACTTGAAGCAATGTGGTGTGCCTATACGAGCAAACAAAAGTCTGAGATAGTCGTAAATTTCGGTGACTGTACCGACTGTGGATCTAGGGTTGTGTGATGTTCCTTTTTGGTCAATTGAAATAGCTGGAGAAAGGCCCTCTATGTAATCCACTTCAGGCTTGTCCATCCGTCCTAGGAACTGTCGGGCATAGGAGGAAAGCGATTCTACATATCTTCGCTGGCCTTCAGCGTAAATCGTGTCAAAAGCCAGAGAGCTTTTGCCCGAACCGGATACTCCCGTAATAACAACCAACTTGTTTCTGGGTATTGTCACGTCAACGTTTTTGAGGTTGTGTTCCCTCGCACCTTTGACAATTATGTTTTTAGCCAACCCATTTGATGCCAAAATTGCCGCCTCTTAGACCATATCTAGTGAGCACGATGCTCGATGTGATTCTATCATTCAAATCTATGTCCTAAACCTTGATGAATGTTGTGATATGGATATAGAATCCATCGAATATCCACGATATTTATTATGCAAGGAGATATTCATGGCACTCGACTTCCGTTCACTTCTCGCTGAACACATTCCTGATGGAGGAAGAGGAGCCCGTCCCCGAAGAGGTAAGTACGATTTTGCAGTCGCATACCCAGACCCTGCCTCTTTGCCCCATGACAAAATAATGGAATGCCTTAGCGAGGCTCTGTCGGAAACAGGGGATGACTTAGCTGTTTATCCCCATCCTCAAGGCAACACTCCTCTGAGAGAATATGTGGCTGACAAAATTAAGCGTGAAAGAGATATAAACGCAACTGCGGATGACATCATCCTTGGAAATGGCTCCGGTCAGCCGATAGACATGATATCAGCCATTTTAGTCAACCCGGGGGACGTAGTTATAACCGATGAATGGGTATATGGGGGTACTCTCAACACCTTGAGAAGACACTCTGCAGATATTCGTGGTGTATCTGCTGATGAAGAAGGAATGGACCCAGACGCTCTGAACTTTGAGATTTCAAAGGCCATACAAGAAGGTAAGAGACCAAAATATGTGTACCTTATCGCTACTTTTCAAAACCCACAGGGATTCACGATTACCAGAAGGCGTAGAGAGCAGTTATTGGAAGTGACTCATAGGCATGGAGTACCTATTCTTGAGGACGATTGTTACGCTGATAATCGATATGGTGGGGATCAAGTTA
Source organism: Chloroflexota bacterium (assembly GCA_002696685.1). The sequence goes on from NZSI01000017.1 coordinate 12,676, forward strand.
CGTCGATGTATAACCTAGACGATCAAAATAGCGTGATGTATGTAGGATCATTCTCAAAAATTATTGCTCCTGGGATGAGCTTAGGATATATGACAGGGCCTGATGAGGTTTTGGATCGTGCAATGACTGTTAAAAGTGGGAGGATAAGTGAATTTACCGCTATGGCAGTTGAAAAATATGCACGAAGATATCTAGACGCCCATGTCGAGGAGATCAACAATATACAGCGTGTTAAGCGTGATGCGATGCTGGCCTCACTCGGCGAAAATTTCGGAACTGGGGCTGAATGGAGCGATCCAGATGGAGGACTGTATATATGGATGAAACTGAATGATGATGCGGATATGGTTTCACTAAGTTCAAAAGCTCTAGAAGAAATAGACGTCGGTTTTCATCCAGGTACCAACTATTCTCCGGATGGTGCTAGCGGAAGGAATTACATAAGATTATGCTATGGCTACAATCAGCCAGAAGAAATAGAGGAAGGGATAGGGAAGCTAGGCGCTTTTCTTGCCAAAGAGGGAGCCTTGAAATCCTAAGAGACTTCTTAGTGCCTACTGAATCTGAGTTTCACTTCTAATCCTGTTTGAACCGAAAGGTTGGTATTAGCTCTTTCCAGATGGTTTTTACATGTGGTTAGACGTTCGCGGCATGAAGTGTTCCCTAGGATGTCTTGCTTCTTGGCCAAATCTATCTGAAGTAGTTGGGCGAGGAAGTAGGATAGTTCAACTGGGTTCGAAGGGGTTCGAGCATGGGCTACCCAGCCTCCCCTTATACTCAAAAGATGTTTAACGTGTGCAGATGCTGCCTCTTTGATTAATGACATTTCACTTTCAGGAATGTATGGGTTTTCATCTGGTTCTCCCACCTCAACCGCTGCAATTAAGTATGGGGTATCCTGCTCAATCTCTGTTATTTGGAAACGCTCTGTACCTAGCGCACTAATGTATATTCGCCCACCCGAAACCTCTCTCAAATTTGTTATTTTTGCAACAGTCCCAACTCTGTGTGGAATTGATGGCTCCCCTACCTCTTCACCCTCCTTGATCAAGACCACTCCGAACATGGAGTCAGCTTCCCGACAGTCATTGATCATTTGCTTATATCGATCTTCAAATATATTCAGAGGTATAGTTGATCCTGGGAAGAGTACTGTGTGAAGAGGGAACAGAGGCAGCTTTCTTATTTCTATTGTCATTGTCGACTAAGCCCTCTGTCAGTGAATGTAATTAAAGTGAATGTAATTAATAGGTTCAATCTAGGTCACTAAAGTCCAAAATATGAAATCCAAGTTTGACAGTAATTTATCACTTGATACCCTAGATATGAAGGATGAGTATCTAAAGCATATCTGAACGGAGTGTCATGCAGCCTAGGTCAGTTGGGAGTTAACCTTATGAAAGAGGTATTTGAAGACGCTGTAGAAAAGCTTGGTAAAGGTGAACCTGTAGTAGTTGCTACTGTTATTAGAACGAAAGGGTCCACACCTCAGAAGCCCGGAGCCAAGCTTTTGGTAAGACAGGATGGATCTGGTATAGGTACACTGGGCGGTGGGTGTGTGGAAGGAGACATATGGTTTGCAGCCAAGCAACTTATGCAGAGGGGTGGGGCAGCGGAATATAAAGAATACGAACTTAATGAGGAACTTGCCGCAGAGGATGGTCTCGTCTGTGGGGGAACTATGTATTTTCTAATTGATCCCGTTTACAGCCCCGAGGATTATCTTCCCTATGCTGAGGAGATCTCAGGCGCTTATCAGGGCGAAGGATCTGTTGCTTTAGCCACTGTTATTAAATCGGGTGATGATGGGATTTCAGTGATAGGTGACAAATTGTTCATTCGCGAAAACGGAGAGATTGAGGGATCTCTGGGAAGCGAGGATATAGATGTAGCGGCTATTGACAAAGCTTTCGAACTTATGGTGCATGGGCGTAATGAATACGTAATTACAGCTACCGGGGCCGAATACTTTATTGAGGCTTATACGACTCCACCACAACTTGTGATTTGCGGCGGCGGGCATGTGTCCAGAGCTTTAGCTTCGTTGGCCAAACCTTTGGAATTTCGATTGTTTATAACGGATGACAGAGAAGAATTTGCCAACCAAAATAGATTTCCTGAAGCGGACATTGTTGTGAATGAAAAACCCGAGGATGCGTTGCCTAGCCTCCCCATTAATCCCAACACATTTATTGTCGTAGCGACCAGAGGCCACAGATATGACAACACGGCTCTTCTTGCTGCAGCTAAGACTTCTGCTAAGTATGTCGGTTTAATGGGTAGCAAGAGAAAAACAATTCTAATTTATGAAGATTTGATGAGAGGTGAATTGAGCCTAGGAAGAATTAGGGAAATTCGTTCACCGATTGGTCTTGATATCAGGGCGAGAACACCTGAAGAGATAGCCATCAGCATTATGTCGGAAATATTGATGTTCCGACTTGGTGGTAGCGGCTCACCAATGAAATTAGATGACTCTCAACTCGAAAGAATTGAAAAAAAGGTGGCAGAAACACCTAATCAGCCTTCTGGGCAGCCAATAAACCTTTAGTCAAAAGTGTTTCATGCTACAGCTATATTAACCGCTGCTGGATACTCAAGTAGAATGGGTCGCTCAAAGCCCCTTTTACCTTGGAACGGAACTACCCTAATCAAACATCAAGTACGTTCACTCCGTCAGGGTGGCTGCAGTGAGGTTGTGGTTGTTCTTGGTCATCAGTCGGATGAGCTTAGTAGTGAGCTTGGTGGGATGGATGTCATTCTGGCAGAAAATACTGACTACAAGACGGGGCGGATTTCCTCCATTAAGTGTGGGGTCAAGACAGCCTCATCAGAGGCTGATTGTTATGTTTTGCTGGGTGTGGATCAACCCAGACATTTTTCTATAGTAGNCACTTTAATAAAAAGTCACGTGAGAACANAATCACTTATAACGTCTCCAAGATTTGAGGAAAAAGGCGGACATCCAGTCATTTTTTCTTCCAAATTAAGGAAAGANATTCTTGCTCTTGAAGAGGGGGATGGAGGCTTGCGCAAGGTGTTTAATGAATACAGANATGTGGTGAATGAAGTTAAATTCTCTGNNCCAGAAATACATCTTGACCTTAATACATTGGAAGAATACCAAACAGCTTTATCTCAATATTCCAGATAAGTTACTTCGCTTAATTTNCCCACTGATCTAAGGCATTCTGTAATTCCTCGTTAAGTGCGCTGTGTTCAATTCCGAGATCTCTAATTCGTTCTAGGTCAGCGTCTCCAGTGGATGCAGACAGCTCTATCTCAATTTCTTGAACCCGCTTTTCAAGCCTGTCTATTATCTCTTCTCGGTTAGGTTTCGTATTGTGCTTGTTTGATTTGGTCTTATTTTTGGGTCGTTGTTTCTTTTGTTTTTTACCTTTACCAGGGATTTGTATTTTCTGGTCTTGCAATTTGGATTCGGAGGGAGGGGGAGTGGAGATTTTCTGACTGCTGTTCTCCTGCCATTCTTTATATGTTCCGTCGAATGTATCAATTTTCCCGTCGTGGATAATCCATAAATTGTTAGCTAGCAGGGAAATTAGATGTCTATCGTGGGTTACAAATAAAATAGTACCTCTAAAATCAGTGAGCATTTCCTCTAAAGCTTCTCTACTCTGAATATCCAAGTGTGTAGTAGGTTCGTCTAAAATCAGGACGTTTGGTTCTAGGATCAGTAACCGTGCCAGAGCGAGTCTGCCTCTCTCTCCCCCACTGAGAGAGGAAACTTTCTCGAATATTTCTTCACCTCTAAAAAGAAAACGTGCCAAAAACCCGCGGGCCTCTCCTATTGGGAGGTTTTTTATTTGGAGCAAAGCTTCCATAACTGTTAGATTTGGAGGGATTTCGTCAGAGCCTTGCCGAAAGTACCCTGTTTTCACATTATGGCCTAGAGATGACTTTCCTTCGAGAGCAGGTATATCGCTGAGTAATGTTTTTAGAAGAGTTGTCTTTCCTATTCCGTTATTACCTATAATTGCGGTCGTTGTTCCCCTATGGATTTCCGTATCAGGCACTTCGAATAAGGTTACTTTTCCGCCTTCACTGTCGGTAAAACCTACTTCGAGGTCTGTTGTACTGAGGACAATTTCACCCGTTCTGGTCGCTTCGGATGATCGGATGGCTACAGTTTCTTCTACGGCCGGAGCATCAATCATATTAATCTTATCTAGCCTTTTCGCTCTACCTCTGGCCTCTTTTGATCTCTGGCCTGCGTGATAGCGCGCTATGAAGTATTCTTCCCTGCGTATATGCTCCTGTTGCTTTCGATATTCTTTTGAAAGTCGTTCATTTTCCTCAGCTTTCAAAATTTTATATTTTGAGTAATTACCTGGAAAAGTCTTCATTCTAGCCCTGTCGATTTCCCATATTTCAGTTACTACGCGGTCTAAAAAATACCTGTCATGGGAGACCACAATGAAAGCATTACGGAATGTTGAAAGAAACCCTTCAAGCCACTCTAAACCATTGAAATCCAGATAGTTTGTTGGCTCGTCTAGAACCAATATATCTGGATCTCCAAGTAAGGCTGTTGCCAAAGCTGCTCGAGTTCGCTCTCCGCCACTTGCATCTATGGTGAGTGTGTCCAGTATTTCTTCAGACAAGCCAACACCAGCTACCACACGTTCTATTGCGTTGTGATAATCGTATCCGCCCTCTGATTCATATCTGTCAACGAGGGAAGAGTATCTTCTTTCTGCTCTTTTACGCCCAGATCCTTGGGTCTGTTGAATTTCCAGAGCACTTTCAGCCATTTGCTCTTCTAGGTCTATTAAATGACGAAAAGTTTCTATTATTTTTTCTCGTAACGTACCTGAGCCTGATTGCATTGCGGTCTGAGGTACGTAACCTATTCGAAGTTGTTCAGGACGAAATATTGTCCCGCTATCATAGTCTTGTTCGCCTAGGAGAACTCTCAGTAAAGATGTCTTGCCACTACCATTGGGTCCAACTATCCCTATTCGAGCCCTCTCATTTACTTGCAGAGTTATATCGCCGAAAATTTCCATTTCCGCGTAGTGCAGCCCAAGTTGTGAAGCGCCTATTACAGCCATTTTGTTAGTACTATATTATTCCAGTGGGGTTCAATAAATTTTACCAAAGCTTTTATGCCAGTACGTTTTTATTAAAATGATCAAGCATTTAATAACAACGATGCTGTTACTTTTTGGAGGTTTTTAATTTGCTCGGGTTTCTACTTAATTTTCCTCTGCATCACTCTGAAGCGGCTGATCCTGATCTCATGGTTTGGATAATTGACAAAGTGACCCATTTATTTGGGGGAGATTTGGCAACAATCTCAATAGCTTTATTAATACTAATTGTTTTAATTCCCTTAGTAATAGTTATTTCGAGGAGGCTATTTAATACCTTTGATTAGAATGGTGCGTCCCACAAGGCAAACCAGTTTTCTGGCGTTTCTACCGGTAACCCACTCGATCTAAATAATTGTCCCAGCGTTATTTCTTTTTCATGATTCCTTCCTTGAGACCCTGGAGCCATGCTGTCATATTCGTTTGATTCAGTCTTTTTTTTGGGAATAAAAGGATAAAACCTGGCTGTTCTGTAGTTACAAATCCAGTACGATTCCTCTTTTTCGAAGGTACCTTTAAATATTGCCGCGATCATGCGGTCTCCTGTTTCCTGTACCCAAATTGCTGCACTAATATCATCTATTGCCGTGACCAAATCACGAAACGGCGCCTTTTCTAAAATGATCCATTTTGTGCCATGATCATCTGATCCTAACTTGAATTGTGGAGGATTCTTAATTTGGTCCATCAAACGGATCACAGTGTTACGAAAATCCCTGAAAAATTCTCGGTCGTCAGGACTTAATAGTATGGCTGCTTTTGTGTGTGGGGTTACCGCCTCAAGTTCGGCAAATAAAGAGATTTTCTTCAGTATGTCAGAAGCTGTAAGCTTGGGGGTTCTG
>NZSI01000018.1 GCA_002696685.1 Chloroflexota bacterium
TAAGAAGAATTCCGGAATTTCTCTAACGTTAATGGAGGATAAGGAAATCGAAGCGATGAGCAATGCCCTCCAGAATTGTTCTGAAGGGCATTTGTGTGCATGGTGGAGACGGGGGAGGGTCGAACTCCCCGTCCAGAAGACACCCCGATCGGAATATGCTACAGGTTTAGCCGGTCTTAATATTCGAAAGGCCCAGCCCCGATCGGCTGACGCTTGGGCCCTACTAGCCGATTATCTTTAGCCAGTGTTATCGGCGTCTGACTGGCTGCACCCCGTCTATTGGCGCCCTTTCATATCCTTCGGGGATCGGTCATGAAGGACGTAGCCGCTTAAGCGGCTAGTGCTAGCTCTTTATTGCCAGTTAACTTTTTTGCCCACTTTTTAACGAGGTAGAAGGCGCCCCGACCTGCAATTCCGCGGTGACATCCCCTGTCGAATCCATGCGTCCCCACGTAGTAATTTGCACCCTAATTTTATCACAGGGATCAACTCATACTTCAAACCAGAGTCAATTATTGAACGGAATATCTTCATGACATTTACAATAAAGTAAGGTCGTTATTATTTTTAAAGGGAGTACTAATGGTTAAATTAGCTGCAAATTTAAGTATGATGTTCAACGAATACGATTTCTTGGATAGGTTTAACGTTGCTCATAGAACTGGATTCAAAGGGGTCGAATATCTTTTTCCATACGACTATGAAAAAGATCACTTAGTGAATTTACTCTCTGAAAATGGCCTTTCTCAAGTTTTGCACAACCTCCCTGCGGGAGATTGGGATTCAGGTGATAGAGGAATAGCTTGTGATCCTGACAGGGTGGGGGAGTTTCAAGAGAGTGTGGGGATAGCCGTGGAATATGCGACTGCCTTGAGTTGTCCTCAGGTTAATTGTTTGGCTGGGCTAAAACCGGAGAATGTAAGTGTTGAAAGTGCGAGAGACACACTTATATCCAATTTAAAGTTTGCGTCGCCGATTCTAGAAAACGCCGGGGTCAAATTAATTATCGAAAGTATTAATAATATAGATATGCCTGGATTTTTCTTAACTTATACCAATCAGGCCAAGGAGATAATTCGGGATGTGAACTCTTCTAATTTATCCTTACAGCATGATCTTTATCATATGCAAATAATGGAAGGTGATCTTGCTAGAACCATCGAATCAAATCTATCTCTAATTAGCCATATGCAACTTGCTGACAATCCAGGAAGGCACGAACCTGGAACTGGAGAAATAAATTATCCATTCCTTTTTTCTTTTATTGACAAACTAGGTTACGACGGATGGATTGGATGTGAATATATTCCTGCAGGGAATACCGAGGCAGGCCTGAGCTGGACCAAAAATTATTTGTAAAGGCTTGAAACGTAGTTAGTTTGAACATTCTTTACCACTAATGTGGATGTTTGTTCCGGGTGCTATACTCCGTCGTATAGCACCTGTGTAGCCTAAGAATGCGCGTTGGAGGGCTTTTGCTTGTGGCGTATGGAATTGAGACCGAAATCAGAGGAAACACTCCTGAACAAAAGAAGGATGATGTTCTTTCGTTGATACAGGAATATGTGCTGTGGAACGCGATGGAGCTCGTACACTACGCCAACAATGTCAGGGCAAACCCTGACGGTACGAAAGTGGGGGGACATCAGGCCTCCAGCGCCTCAATTGTCACAATTATGACTTCCCTTTATTTTGACTACATGAAGGGTGGGGACAAAATATCGATTAAGCCCCATGGTTCTCCCATTTATCATGCCATTCAATATTTGCTTGGTAATTTAGATCCCTCATATATGACTGAATTGAGGGCATTTCATGGACTTCAAGCCTATCCTAGTCGAAGCAAGGATCCGGACGGAGTTGAATTTAGTACTGGTTCTGTAGGACTTGGACCAGTCGCACCTAATTTTGCTTCCATTGTAAGTTCCTACAACCGATCACATGATTTTTCCAATTGTGAAAATAGGACTGAAGAAAACAGATACATCTCCATCGTAGGGGATGCTGAACTAGATGAAGGTTCCATTTGGGAGGCTATTGCCGAACCCGAGATGGAACAGGCTAAGAACGTCTTATGGGTAGTCGACCTAAACAGGCAAAGCCTCGACCGCATAATTCCGGGTATTCGAGTTAAAGCATGGCGTGAAATGTTTGAGTCCAATGGTTGGAATGTAATTGAAGCCAAATACGGAAGCCTTTTGCAAGCTGCATTTGCTGAGCCTAATGGCGAAATTCTTCGAGATGCCATCGATGATATGACTAACCAGGTTTACCAACGTCTTTTGAGGGTTGAGAGCCCTGTTTTGAGGGAATCATTGCCCATTTACAGCAAGTACCCTGATGATATGAGGCGGTTGATTGGAACTATGGATGACAATCAGCTTGACGACCTTTTTCACAACTTAGGAGGTCACGATTTTCAAACGTTGAGAGAGGCGTTCAAAGAGTCTGATCACTCATCTGCCCCAAATGTAGTTTTTGCCTATACTTTAAAGGGATATAGGCTTCCTTCGGTGGGGGACCCACAAAATCACTCGGTGACTTTGAGCGATGCACAGATGGAGGAGTTAAGAGGTTCTCTCGACTTACCAACTGGGGAAATATGGCCTGTTCCTGATGACAAATCCGAGGCTGGGATTCTTGTAGAAAGTCGGTCAAAACTTCTTGCTTCAAATACTATTGCCTCACCTCCACCAACAGAAAAGATCCCTTGGGATTTTGGAAGGAAGTATTTGGGGAATATGTCCACTCAGCAGATCTTTGGGCTAGTCCTGACGGATATGTCCCGCAGCCTAGGGGAGATATCTAAGCGAGTCGTCACAGTCAGTCCCGATGTAGCTTCTTCTACAAACTTAGGTGGTTGGATAAACAGGGTGGGAGTTTGGAAGACCGGAGATTCTGAGGAGCTTCCTGGTGAGGACGTGATCAGGTCTTTACGATGGGAAGAATCAGAAGATGGTCAGCATATTGAATTAGGTATCTCAGAGAACAATCTTTTTATGATGTTGGGTCAGTTGGGTCTCTCTTACGAGCGTGACGGGGAGATACTTTTCCCGATTGGTACTGTTTATGATCCTTTCGTCCGAAGAGGACTAGATGCTTTTGTATACAGTGTTTATTCAGGAGGGAAATTTATTGTAGTGGGTACACCATCTGGTCTGAGTCTTGCTCCTGAAGGAGGGGCTCATCAGTCAATGATGACTCCTTCCATCGGCACTGAGATGCCTGGACTGGATGCCTATGAACCTTGTTTTGGCCAAGAACTAGAGTGGATTATGCTATCGGCCATGCATCAAATTCGTAAAAGAGGTCGCTGCACCTATCTGCGCCTGACTAGTAAGCCTACTGATCAAACCCTTATGCCGAGCCCAAAAGATCCTGAAGAACTCGAAAGACTGAGGCTGCAGGTCTTAACCGGTGCATATTGTTTGCGGGATAGTTCAATAAGTTATAAAGAAGCAGCATCGGAAAGATCCATAGTTAACCTCATAGCCTGCGGCGCGATGGTGCCAGAGGCCATTGCTGCCGCAGACAAGTTGATTGAGGAAGGCGTGTATACAAACGTAATAAACATAACTGGCCCTGGACCTCTTTATCGTCACTATCGAGAGTCCAGCAAGCTCGCTGTTGAACAGGGTATTTCTTTGTCTGAAAATATTGCTCGCCTCATCCCAGGCGCATTGCCAGGTGCCCCGGTTGTTACGGTAGCCGACGCTCACCCACATTCTCTTGCTTGGCTGGGTTCTGCATTGGGCAGCAAAGCTATACAGCTTGGGGTTGATGAATGGGGACAGTCAGGAAATAGAGATGATCTATACAGGGAATATAGAACGGACTCAGAGTCAATAATTGCGGCTTGTATGACTGTTTTAGATTCCTGATATTACCCTTGCTTTTTACCAAGCCATTTGAGGTTGATGTGCTAAACTCTGTGGCCTAGTCAGACATACATGAATGGAGCGTTTGCTATGACAAAAGTACTGGTTGTGCATGGTGCAGGAATTAACATGCGAGGTAAGTTTCAAGTAGAGATATTTGGAACAGCCACCATGGACGATTATAGTCACCAAATCAAGGAATATGCATCTGCTCTTGGCGTTGAAGTAGAGATATTTCATTCGAATATAGAGGGAGAAGTTATCAACAAATTCTACGAAGCCCATGAGAAAGGATTTGATGGAGCGGTCATAAATCCTGCTGGTTACTCCTCTGGGTATCCCGCTCTTTCAGCAGCGATAACGCAGGTTGCATTCCCGACAATAGAAGTACATATATCGAACCCAGCCGCCCGAGGTGGTAGTTCTGAAATTGCTCCGTCTTGTAAGGGTGTTATAACGGGTTTCGGGCTTTTCGGCTATAACATTGCCCTGAAGGGTATTTTGGACATGTCCAGCTAGCGTTTTAATTTTTCCTGTCTCCGATACAATCACATATATGCTAACCATGCCGCATATGGAGTTTTGTGGTCTCCCCAGAGAGACATAAGAAATCTCTATGGGCGACACTTGGAGGAGTTATGAAACTTGTCGGATTTCTTGTAATTATCCCTGCTATCACGTTTATGTTTGCATTCGCGGCCTGTGAAGGAGAGGTAACGTCGACTCTAAAAGATCAAGAGCAGGCCTCTTCACCTGTGATTGAAGAGGCTTCTAGTGGTTACAAAATCTATGATGAACCGCCTTCAATGGTTATTGATCATAGCAACGATTATTTTGCCGAATTTGATATGGAATCTGGCGGAAAATTCACGATAGATCTCTATGAGAAATTAGTTCCAGTTACTGTTAATAACTTCGTATTTTTAGCTCGAGAGGGCTTCTACGATGGAGTGACGTTCCATCGAGTAATACCAGGATTTATGGCTCAGGGCGGTGACCAAACTGGCAGTGGGTCAGGAAATGCAGGTTACTATTTCGATAACGAATTTCACCCTGATGCTCTACATGATGGGCCAGGGGTGATTTCAATGGCTAATAGGGGAGTGATTGACGGTAAAGGAACGAACGGCACCCAGTTCTTTATAACGTATACAGAAACACACAATCTTGATGGGTATCAGTCTAACGGAAGTCTGAAGAATTGTGCGATGCCTATGACCTCCTGTCATGCCGTTTTTGGTAAAGTTAGCAGCGGTATGGACATTGTTAGGTCTATTTCACCGCGAGACCCGTCTTCTCCTGGTCCCCAGGGGGATGTCATTAGGTCGGTAACAATAATAGAGAAATAGATTTGAATGATTTTATGGATAGGGGTTCTCTATTGTGGACGAGCCCCTATCCATAAAATTGATTAGTCATCGCCGAATCCGTGCTCGGCTATGGTTGTGTCGTTGCCGGTGAGAAAGTTGAACAATCGGCCGTGTGACCCTATCCAAGAACTATTTGTTAGGGTTATCTCTCCAACAACTGGTTTGTTATTTACTCGCACAGTTGGCGATACTCTGAAGGTTTCAATATCGACTTTGTCGTTTCGGAACTTGAACGTTATCCCATCTAATTCGGTAATATTTGTTTCTTTTCCTTTGACCATGCTTGGAAATATTAATTTGTTGAAAAATGACCGCTCAAGTTTTTCAAAATTAACGAGGACAGAACCGTCCTCATTGTCGATAAATCCGAACGGTCGAGTCTGAGCGCGATGATATATAAATCCAGCTATCACCAGTGCTATCAATGCTATCGGTATCCCGATCAAACCTATAGGAGGTCCAGCATTCGACTGAGTAACAGACGCAATTTCTGGGACCACTTCGACTACTGTTGCACTGTAAGCAACTGGCTCTGGCACCGGCTCTAGCACTGGCTCTAGCACTGGCTTGGATAAGCTTATCGCTGTGAGGACTATTGATTGTGATACCTGCTGGCGAGCTTGCCCCGCGTACTCTAAATTCAGGTTAAGAGCTAAGGTCGTTATACCTTCCTTAGTTGGAGTGAAGATGACGTCATACATCCAAGCCCGTCCATCTGAAGTTCCTTCCCGCGGGATGATGTCTAACTGGCCTGAGTCTTCGCCTTCACCAAAGCTAGCTCTTATCGAAGAAGGGTCCACCGCGAAAGATTGCCCGGCAACGTTTACAAATATAGTTGCTATGTTTGATCTGCGCTCCAGGTACATTCTATCCGTGTTCAATTTTGTGACTTCCATTTGCGGGAAGGCTTGTGCCCGGAAACTGAATTGTTCAATTACGGTACTGGGCGATTCATCCCATCCGAGTTCCACGCTGACACCATAGTCACCTTCATTTTCTGGATTGGCTATGGTGGTGGAATAGTAGTTATCTCCCGCAATAGCATCACCATACTCTCCATCATCATTGAGGTTGTAAGAGACGCTGTGCCCGTCAGGGGCTGTGACGGTCGATCTTACCAGGGAATTTTCTCCTGGTGATACCATCAGCGATTCTTCTGTCACGTATGTGATGAGATTTAATGGTTCCCCGGTAGGAATAACGTCATTAATTCCGAGGTTTAGTCTGAATTTATTTGATGATATATGCCAAGAAGAAACATCTCCTTCCATTCCCTTCACATCGATGGTCCAAATACCGGATGTGGGATCTTTAATTTGCCATATCACTGTGTGCGGGGTTTCAACAACGTTTAACGATGCTTTGTCACTTGCTGCCAGTTCCTGTCCCTGAGGACTGTTGAGTTTTAGCGAACCGTGCTGATCTTCCTTGAACAATATGATAGTCGCATCTTTTGTTCCGGGAGCTATTTTGATTGTTGAGGTCAATATCTCATCCCTGGCTAGTGTGGCCTGACCGGATAAGGTTAGCGCGCCGAGGGAATCTCTAGTCATTATTTTGTTTGTTATATTCCGAAGAGCATCATCAATAGTTAGTTCATATCTCATAGAACCAGTTTTCGTGGCTATTCTGTCGAGTATGTAAATTATGCTTGGGTCTGCATTCGCTGGGGTGATGCCAGTGATTGTCCATCCGTTCGTGGTAAACATCTCTGCGATCGGATCTAGGCGTCTCGCTGTGTACTCGGGATCTGCGGGGACCTCTCTTTGTCCAAGGAGGTAGAGTGTCGACCCTGCGGGTGCGGATTCCTTGCCCATTATGTTATAAGCCTGAGACATTACCTCCGGTAAGTTAATGACATTCTCAGAGGCATAAGCATTTATTTTTTCTGCAAAAAGAGATCTGTAGTCAATAAAGTTTCTAGATCCGGCCTCGAAAGGTCCTAGAAATAGCTCTGGGTCATCCATAGTGGAAAAATAGAAGTTTTCACCTGGTTGGAGGGTTGATAAAATGCCAGTTAAAGACTCGAATATGGCAGCATCGTTGCCGTTGCTGATAGAGTCTATGTCTACTGACATTATTACAATACGGCCTTTGGAAAAACCGTTTTCCTCGCTAGCGTAAACGATGCTGCCACCCACCGTGATCGTTAGCAAAAAAATCGAAAGTATTACTGCCCGGATCGATAGTTTCATGTAAGGCCTCCCCTAATATAAAGAAACTAGTGATCAGGCTTTTACAGGTCAATTAGATTAAGGTTCACTTTTTGAACAAAAAAGAAATATTTGCTATTGGGGATATGAAAAAATTTAAGAGGATTTGCCTTTACGCTTCAATTTTTACATTGGGTTTGATGCTATTTTTTACTGGATGTGAAGAAAAGTTGGTAGAAAAGGATTTTTCCGTCGTACATGGTTTGGTTGCAGAAGTGTCTGCACGTAGTTTGACCGAAACTAGATGGTTTTCTTTGGAAACTGATGAGGGTCCTACAATTAAAGTGATTGTAGAAACGGGCTTGGGCAAATTTACCCCTTCACATCTTCGGTCTCACATGATTACAGGACAACAGGTTGAAGTAATCTTTGTTGGAGAGGAAACCGCTAGTAATGTCATTGTTGCTGTATCAGTAAGAGACTATCAAGGAAATTGAGATGAGTTTTTGTTAACCTCTCAATAAATGCTCACGCTCTCTCATTTTTGCGTCGGTATCTCAGAATCAGGATAATAGGCACCACGACCAAAACCCCAAAAATAAAGAGAAAAAAATACCCGGCTGAAGTACCGGAAACTATGCTATCTCCACTCACATTAACAGTGAAAAAAACGCTTGATTCATGGCCTGGCAGAGTTTGTATTTTTACCTCTGCTTCCCAATCTCCTTCCCTATAAAAGGTAAGGTTTGCATCATACATCGTTGTAGATGAAGGGGAGTTGACAGCCCGTGACTCGAATGCCTCATCTCTGTTTCTGACAATTAGAGTAATGATAGCTTCTTCAATCGGATTACCAGTGTTGACGCTAGTGGGTTCAATTGTGAAATGAGCGTGTCCAACCATAGGTTGATGTGGAAGTACGCTTACTTTGATCTGATAATCATCCACTTTACCTACAAAGATTTCTTTCATGTCACCGTGGGCTGATGCTCGATCAGTTTGTGTAAAGCATAGAACAAGGACCATAACTATCAGTGTGGAGGCATTAAATACGTGTCGCATCATTGAAATCGGCCACTCCAGGGTTTGTGGTGGGCCCGGTAGGGATCGAACCTACGACCTATCGGTTATGAGCCGACTGCTCTAACCACTGAGCTACGGGCCCGGAATTAAAATTACTTAAGGTATTCAAAATCTGTTTCTGCATTATTGGGCACACTTTTAATCATGCGATGCCAAAGTTTGCATTTTATATGAACTAATTAATTGTCTGGTACTGTCATGCACTAGTCAAGAAATCGTAATAGTTTCAGTGGTTGTATTCGTTTTATATTTGTATTGAGACTATGATTTTCATAGTTGGTGGTCGTTAAAGCCTGATTGTTTGTTGATGATTTCTAACAGGTGGGATAGAAATTTTTACGACAATATTGGACTAGCCTGGCTTACCTCATCGAAGGTTTGGTAATAAAAACAAAATCCAAGTGATATGTTAATTATGGTAGATGAAAAATATTGCGAAAAATGTGGAATAAGTCTCCAGAATTCGTTTAAAATTTTTGATCCTGACTCAATCTTTTGTCTACTGGACCAAGTTTGGACTTGTAGAAAACATGCTTTTGAGTATTTAGGGGAGATTGAAAATAGGTTATTTTATTCTACCAACAGGGCTACCTCGATCACAGAACAAAGAATGCTTGACGATATTCAAGTTCTAAAAATGAGATATAAGGGAAAATAGTTAGATAGATTAACCTAAGGGTGGACCTGTGAATGTGACTCCGTATTTGTGACCAATCTTTAGGGCGCGTTCTGCCATCATTTCAGCGTCTACCTCGTCATCTCCAACAACCTCAAAGAAGAAATCTTCAAACCCAGCAGGAGAAATTATGACGAGTAGTTTTACAGGATTTTCGTCAGACCGAAAAAATGTGTGGAGCGTACCTCTTGGTACCAACACAAAAGATCCCGGTTTGGCTTCGATAATATTTTCCCCTAAGAGGACTTTCAGATTACCCTCTATTACATAAAATGCCTCCTCCTCATTTTCATGAGTATGTTGACCCGGTCCCCCTCCGTAAAGGGTGGACTCAAAAATAGCGTAATGCCCATCTGTATCGGCACTTATCGCTTTAAATGTAAATGGATGATCCACAGCGTTTAGTTTCTTTCCTTCGCCCGGCCCCAGAATCACCTCTTTAATATCGAAAGACATCTCTACCTCGACTAGTTAAGATTATTTGGTTTCTTGGTAACTAAACATNCTCTCACTTCGTTGATTAACGATTTTCTGTCCTGACTGTAAACTCATATAGTTTCTGCAAACACNGTGTCTGTATCATGCTCTGCTAACATATCCGATGATTAACATAATAAACGAAAATTTGTGTTTGGTTGGAGGTATAAGAATGGGAAGATTGGAAGGNAAAGTTGCATTGATATCCGGGGCGGCAAGAGGACAGGGAGCGGATGAAGCTCGTCTGTTTGCCGAAGAGGGCGCATCTGTTGTACTTGGTGACATTATCGATGAACAGGGACAACAAGTTGCAGCAGATATCGGAGAGTCAGGAGGAAACGCCANTTATGTTCATCTAGATGTGACCAACGAGTCTGATTGGCAAAATGCAGCCTCCACAGCCGTTAACCAATATGGGAAACTCGATGTACTGGTTAATAACGCTGGAATACTGATCATGAAGGGACTGGAAGAGACAGAAAATTCAGATTGGGATGCCATACAGGATGTGAACTCCCGTGGTGTGTTTCTCGGGGCGAAAACCGTAGTTCCGGCGATGAGAGATGCAGGTGGAGGTTCGATAGTCAACATATCTTCAATTGCGGGGCTTATAGGTTCTAAATATACAGCCTACGGCGCCAGCAAAGGCCTTGTGAGGATATTATCGAAATCAATAGCTGTAGAGTATGGCCCTGAGCAGATACGCTGCAATTCCGTTCATCCAGGAATCATTGAGACTGACATGGTGGACGGATTGATTGGTACCGGTGAAGGTCGCNAGGCGATGATTGACAGGACCCCTCTCGGGATAATAGCGAATGCTAGAGACGTCTCACTCGGAGTACTCTACCTTGCATCAGACGAATCCCGTTATGTCACCGGGTCAGAACTTGTTATAGACGGCGGTATTACAGTCCGTAGATGAACTATTTGAGGCTAACGTTTTTGTCTGAGCCTGCCAAGCGGCAAAGTATATTTTTTTTGTCGTTATGCATGTGTGTTGGCTTTCTGATTTTGACTTCATGCGATGTTTTAAAAGAGGAGCCATTAGATTACACCTACGATTTAACCATCCAAACTCAAGCACCCACTTACACACCATTACCCACTTACACACCATTACCCACTTACACACCATTACCTGAGCCCACGGCTAATCCCTTACAAACATCTACTCCGATTTATCCGACGGTTGTCCCATCATTCTCTACAGTTACTCCACCAAGTAATTACGCAACGAGGGTACCCCGGGCAGGTTCTTACAGTGACGAGAAATTCTATGAAAACGTTCAGGTTAATGTGGAAGGGAAATTCTTACCCGTTATGGGTGATCGATTTGATCCGGCCGTCGGGATTGTAGCTCCTTTAATAAGGGGCGTTGACTTAGCTGGTAATCCAATAGCAATTGATGGAGCTGGTGAAACCACCTTTGTAATAGTGTTGGCACATTGGTGTCCCCACTGCCGAAATGAGGTAAGAGAGCTCGCTTCTTATTTTATGGAGAACCCCTTACCCGAAGGTATAAGAGTTGTAAGTCTTGCTACATCGATAAACCCCACTCGAGCCAATTATCCTCCTCACAAGTGGTTGGAGAATGAAGGGTGGGATATTCCTGTGATTGTCGACAACCCGGATAGTGACATTGCCCGCGCAATGGGAGTAAGCTCATTTCCATTCTTTGTAGTGATAGATTCCAAAGGATATGTGAGTCTCCGAATAGCGGGACGTCTCGGGATAGAGGCGCTTGAGCGACTCTTTGAGTTAATTACTACTAAGTCTTACTAGCTTAATTCTGAAACAAGCACCACAGGCTGGGAAAATAATAATGCCAGTATCTAACAAGATAAAAAACTTTATGGAACAAGGTTCTTGGATTCGGAAGATGTTTGAGGAAGGGATTTCTCTGAAAAGGCAATATGGGGAAGAGAATGTTTTTGATTTGTCCTTGGGAAATCCCGTGATAGACCCGCCGGACGAATTTTTTGCAAAATTGAAGGCTATTGCTGATAATCCCACTAGTGGAATGCACCGTTACATGCCAAATGCTGGATTACCTGAAACACGAGAGGCTGTAGCCCGTCAGCTCACTGATGAAGCGGGGATACCTTTTACTCTCAATGAAATCATTATGACATGTGGTGCGGGTGGTGCTTTGAACGTGGTCATGAAAACTCTTATTGACCCCGGTGACGAATTTGTCATATTCGCTCCGTTTTTTGTCGAATACCGTTTTTATGCAGACAATCATGGAGGATCCTGTAAAGTAGTTCCTCCTGACCGAGACTTCTTGCCAGATCTAGAGGCTTTCAGAGATTCGGTTACACCTAAGACGAGGGGCGTGCTTATCAATTCCCCTAATAATCCTACAGGGGTTTTGTATTCCTCTGATGTTTTATCAAACCTGTGTGAAGTAATTCGCGAAAAAGAAGAAGAATACGGAACGCAGATATATTTGGTCAGTGACGAACCTTACCGGCGGCTCATTTTTGACGACCTAGAGTACCCTCATATTTTTGATCATCATGTGCGTAGTATCGTGGCAACTTCCCANTCTAAGGATTTGGCACTACCTGGGGAACGTATCGGGTATATTGCGATACATCCTGAATGTCCCGACAAACAGGAAATTATTGATGGGATGGTTTTTTGTAATAGGACGTTAGGGTTTGTAAACGCACCAGCACTGGCGCAACATTTGGTTGCCTCCTTGCAGTCAGTAACGGTCGATGTTTCCCTATATGAGCGCAAGAGGAATTTTTTGTATGCGGAACTGACTGGCATGGGGTATTCCGTAGTGAGGCCCCAGGGCGCGTTTTATATGTTTCCTAAATCACCGATAGAAGATGATGTTGAATTTGTGGATAAACTTAAAGAGGAAAGGGTTTTGGCCGTACCGGGCACAGGGTTTGGACTACCAGGATATTTTAGACTTTCCTATTGTCTTAATGACGAAACTATAGAGGGAGCACTTCCCGGTCTCTCGAGGGCTATATCTCACTACAGTTGATTTAGTATTCAATCTGCGTCTAATTTGGTTGTTCGTCCTTGAGCCCCGAACCTGTAATTGGTACGAGTATTCTGCTGGTTTTATCTATGTCACCAGATTTGATAAGTTTCTCTACTCCCGCAAGTGCTGTTGCTGAGGTTGGTTCAGCATAAATACCTTCGTCGGAAGCAAGAATTTTCTGCCATGAAATAAGCTCTTTTTCTGAGACCGTCACGCAGGACCCATTTGATTTATTTAGAACTTCAATGACTTGATCTCGCCTAGGAGGAGACCCGACAGCTGTGCCTCCAGACTTAGTTTCACTAACCATAGTAATATCCCACGCCTCGCCTGTNGCGGCAGAATATATAGGTTTCACAGCTTCTGTTTGCACGAAATGAACACGTGGCATTCTTGATATTCGGTTAGATTTCTT
Organism: Chloroflexota bacterium; assembly: GCA_002696685.1. The sequence continues at coordinate 13,060 of NZSI01000018.1, forward strand.
TAGCTCACACAACCCCTTCCACATCCCGAGATAAAGTGATCCGTTTCCTACAGGAATAACTATATCGCCGGGGATGTCATCTCCAAATTCTCTGAAAACCTCATGTGCAAAAATTTTGGTGCCCTCAATGAAAAATGGGCTGAGGTTGTGAGAGGAATATGCTAATTGGTTATTGCGGACAAAATTTTTTGCAGCTTCTGTGGTAGCGTCTCTGGTTCCTGATATTTTGTGAATGATGGCACCATACACTTGGACTTGGCTAATTTTTGGTGCTGGGGCAGATGCAGGCACAAAAATATGGGCCGTTATATTAGACATTGCTGCATAGGCAGACAATGACGCGCCGGCGTTGCCAGAAGAATCTTCTACTAATTCTCTAATTCCCATTGCTTTTAGGGCAGAGATCATTATTGACGTTCCTCGGTCTTTAAACGAACCAGTGGGATTCATATATTCCTGTTTCACATATATGTCTGCCCCTATCCGATTTCTCACGTTGTTCAATTGAACTATAGGAGTGTTTCCTTCACCAAGAGTGATTAGGTCTTTCTGATGATTAAGTGGGAGAGGAATTGTGTGGCCTGACCAACCAGTGGGGTGTAAATTGGGATTGGGTGGTGCTATGTAAGTAATGTCTAGTGGGGACTTACATTTTTCACATTCAAGTAGTGTTGGACTCGGTTCAGAATACCAGCCACATGACGAACATTGAAATCTGTGATTAGTCATTGCAGTCATTTCCAGTCCTGGTCTAAATGAGCTTCAATAAAATCTCGATTTAAGTCGACTCCGAGACCAGGTTTGTTGGGTAATTGTAGCCGACCTTCAACTATTTTGAGTGGCTCATCAATCATTTTATTTAAAACATCGAGACTTGCGTGATTCATTTCTAGTTTGTAGAAGTTGGGGACTGTCATCATGGTGTGCGCGCCAGCTAGTATGTTGATAGGACCACTGGCGTCATGGGGACTGACAGGGACATAAAATGACTCTGCTAGTGCAGCAATTTTGTAAAATTCCGTGATGCCTCCAGTCCACAGTATGTCCGGCATGAGATATTCGGCCAGCCTGTCTTTTAGGATTGGAACGAAATCCCATCGGGTATATAGCCTCTCTCCTACACATAAAGGAACTCCAACAGATTCTTTTACATGCCTGAGTGCCTCATTACTATTAGGTTGAACCGGTTCCTCAAACCAACCTATGTTGAAGGGTTCCAGAAGTCGGGCCATTGCTATAGCNGTTGGAACATCAAAATTACCGTGGCAATCAATCAATATATCTATATTTGGACCAACTTCCTGCCGGATGGCAGCTATTGTATCCACAGCCAGAGAGGCTCCCTCTGGAGATATTTTCCCTTGTTTGTAGCGTCTATGGTGTTGTCTCATTTCTGGCATGAAAGGATCTGTCTTGAGGGTTTTGAAGCCGTTTGAGACAACTTCGTGGGCTTGTCTTGCGGCTCTTTCTGGATCTCCAGGGGCTACGTGAGTGTACATTTCTATATCGTCCCAAACAGGGCCTCCCCCAAGGATTTCGTATATAGGTTTTCCNGCGGCTTTTCCTTTAATGTCCCACAGGGCAATGTCAATTCCACTCAGCATTGTAGTCACAAATCCTCCAAATCCCCCTCCACCAGTGAACCGTCGATATAGTTTGTGCCATATGCGATCCACATGTTCAGGGTTTTCTCCAATGAGAGACTCACGGAAATCTTGTTCTAAAGTGGAATCTTTAAGAAATCGCAACATATTCCCGACAANGATGCTTCCTCCCCCTCCAGAGCTGGTTGCTTCTCCAATTCCATGAATTCCTTCATCGGTATCTATCTGGACAAAAACGAAGCTCCGCCCATTCTTTTCCGGAGCTGTAACCCATACTTTTAAATCTGTTATTTTCATCTGAGAGTCCTGTATTTATTTTTTAAATCCTCACTGCTCCAAACTCTACTTAAATATATATGTGTTTCTTTTTTGGCGCTGGTATTTATATGTTTTGTCCGTTTGGGCTGAGAAATGNAAAGCGAAGATTCTAACAAAGCACAAGCAGCATTTTATCTGATAAAATTTTCAGGATGTCTAGTTCAATAAATCCACTTCATGACAATGANTCTGGTAAGTCTCCCTCTGGTTCTATAAGAACAAAAAATAATGGGGAAATTTTTTATGGTTGGTGGCTNGTTGGTGTGGGAGTGTTTCTCTTATCGCTGATGTCGCTAGGAGTCTTCAGGGGCATGAGTGTGATGACGGTCGTTCTTCAGAGAGAATTTGGCTGGACAAGGACTCAGATCTCTTTAAGTTCCCTGTTCAACAGGGTAGAAGGCGCCGCACTTGGACCGATAGAAGGGTATTTGATTGACAGGATCGGAGCCCGCAAAATGGTGCTTGTCGGGTTTTCACTGATGGCTGTGGGATTTGTACTTTTTTCTCTTGTTCAGAACATCTGGCAGTTTTACGCGGTATTTCTGCTGATCACTCTGGGATCTGGTATCGGAGGATGGCTGGCAGTCATAGCAATTCTGAATAACTGGTTTGATAAGCAAAGAACTATGGCGCTGGCTTGTGCTATGTCTGGCATCATTTTGGCTGGGTTTTTTATATACCCATACACGAAAGCTTTGGAGGCTAGCTTTAGAGGGACAGTTTTTTGCCTGGGACTTATCATTTTTATCGTAGCCCTTCCATCCGTCAAAATACTTAGAAATAAGCCTGAAGATATGGGACTTATGCCGGATGGAGATCANANTGAACTAATTCCTATGGTGCTAGCCAANCACGTCGGGGTATTTTTAGGGGCTTTCTGTTTGGTTCAAGTGCCGATTGAAGCGTTACTGTTCNTTAGGGATCAATCTCCGGGATTGTTAGTATTTGTCGCTGAAGGATTACTTGGTGCGTCACTCTTCTTTAGGGATCAATCTCCCTCATTATTAGTATTTGTCGCTGAGGGACTATTAGGATCTGTTGCTGGGAGTGTCTCAGTTATCTATTACAAACGNATTCGAAGGAGACTGGCGCTGGTGGGNTCTTCTGCCAGTCAAGAGGTGACTGATAGCCCTCCTATACCTANAGAAGAGACACTTACCCATACACAGGATGNTGACATACTTGAGGTTGAAAAGGAACAGGAATTTACTGTTACTGAGGCGTTAAGAACTCCTGTTTTTTGGATTCTTACCTTCGCCCATCTTTCATCTACTATCTCCCTAGCAACTCTCTCAATACATCTGGCTCCTCGTCTCACCGATATGGGCCTGAGTCTCAGCACCGCTAGTAAAATCGAACTATTGCAATCCCTTGTTGCTCTTCCTATCCTTTTCTTTGCTGGCTGGTTAGGAGACCAGATCTCAAAAAAATATCTGGTGACGATATTTTTACTTCTTCAAGGGATATCCACACTTGTATTAGCTTTAGGGAACACACTACCTATGGCAATTTTGTTTGCGGTACTTTATGGCGTTGCTTTTGGGGGGAGGATTCCATTGATGACCTCTATCAGAGGTGAATATTTTGGTAGGAAAGCATTTGCCTCAATTATGGGATGGTCCATGCTACCAAATGGGATAGTAATGGCAGTNGCCCCGGTATGGGCCGGCTGGGTGTTTGACAACTATGGNCAGTACACTGTTCCATTTTTGGCCTTCGCCATTATTAACATAGTTGGAGCTTTTGTTATGCTTTTTGCTAGAAAACCCAAGCTCGTTAAAACTCCACTTCTACATAACTAACCTATTGTCCTTACCTCAACAGGTTACGGGTCAAAGGTGAGATCNGATAATAGGTAATATTCCCCCCCATAGATTTGAGCATTTCAACAAAGTAAATTATGCCAGCGCCCAAGTAATTCTCTTGATATTAGAAGTCCTTAATGACTCATATACTCACAATGAGAATTGACTTACTATTTAACGATGGCAATAGCTCTTGAGAGGCGTAGATGATTTGGTACAAAGACTGGGTTTTTTATCTTATGTTCGGATGTGTGTTTATTTTTGATCAACTAAGCAAAGAATTGATCAAATTGTGGATGCCACTCGGGGATAGTTGGCCTTCAACAGGCTTTTTACGAATAGTTCATGGCACCAATACTGGATCTGCATTCGGTTTATTTGCCGGTTTTACTAATTTATTGATTTTTGCCTCTATCATTGGAATTGTNGCAGTTCTATATTATTTCTACAGGCAGGGTAACNATGCTATAGCTCTTCGCATCGCGTTGGGGCTCATTGTAGGAGGGGCTGCAGGCAACCTTTTTGATCGTGTTTGGTCTGGTGAGGTAGTGGACTTCATTAGTGTTGGCTGGTGGCCTTCATTTAATATAGCGGATTCAGCTATTTCTATCGGTATGTTTCTTTTGATATTTACGATGATATTTGGTGAGAGGCTTGGTTGGACTGAACAACCCTAGAGAATGTGATGCATTGTGAAACACTCAGATTTACTGTTGATAGGTCTGGTCAGAGGTTAGACCAATTCTTGTCTTTAAATTTGGCGGGTTATAGTCGTTCAAGAGTTAGTAATTTAGTTCACTCTGGCCGAGTGTTGGTTGAGCAGCGTCGTGCTAAACCGTCCACCAAACTTAAATCCGGACAAGTCGTTACGGTTTTGCCTGCCTTGATACAGGAATCCAATTTAGAGCCTCAAAGTATGGATTTGAACATCATCTACGAGGATTCACATATATTGGTGATAGATAAACAGGCTGGGATTCCTGTTCATCCGGGGCCTGGTCATCCAGATGGGACCATAGCCAATGCCCTTCTAGAAATCTACCCGAATGTCAAAAGAGTGGGTTCTGAAGATAGGCCTGGAATCGTTCATAGGTTGGATATCGATACATCGGGTCTCATGGTCGTAGCCAGGACCCAGGAAGCTCATCTAAACATAGCTCGGCAGTTTGAGAATAGGACAGTTGAAAAAACATATTTGGCTTTAGTGATTGGGACCTTAGCTAGAGAAGAGGCCATCATTGACGCAGCAATAGGCAGATCCCCCGGCGACAGGCAAAGGATGTCGGTTTTGGAAAATGGTAGGCAAGCAATCACCAGATATAAAGTAATTCGTAGATACACAAATTTTGATCTGTTGGAAATAAGATTACTCACTGGGAGAACCCATCAAATTAGGGTTCATATGGCTTCTCTAGGTCATCCNGTTGCGGGAGATAAAATTTATGGAAGAGAATTTGATCATTTAGCCAGGCAGTTTCTTCACTCGGCAGGCCTGCAGTTTTCTCATCCCGATACAGCTAAACGGGTCAAATACGAGGCACCTTTACCAGGAGACATATCTCAATTTTTGAACTTTTGTTAAGTTCTGTGGGTTATTCTATTTAATAACCGGGTGATAACATTTTTTTACCCTAATAATGGTTTCGTGTGGGCCAGTAATAAANTTTGTGTCTGAGGAAACAATGCCCCAAACAAAAGTTAGAGTTAGATATGCTCCAAGTCCGACCGGTGAACCTCATATGGGTAATATCCGCACGGCTCTGTTTGACTGGTTATTTGCCCGTCATACAGGAGGCGATTTCATCATAAGAGTTGAAGATACAGATCAGGCGCGTCGCGTTGATGGCGCGATAGAATTACAAAAGGAATCATTGCGGTGGCTGAAACTAGATTGGGATGAAGGCCTTGAGAAGCGTGGAGAATTTGGCCCATATATTCAATCAGAGAGACTCGAATATTATGAAACCGCTGTCTCACAACTTATAGAATCGGGTGCTGCGTACAAGTGTTTTTGCACTTCTGAACGCCTTGAGTCTCTAAGGCAAACTCAAAGGCAACAGAAAAACTCCAGATTGGGCTATGACGGAAAGTGTAGGTTTCTGAAAAAAGATGAATCACAAAGCATGGAAGCTCAATCGATTCCTTTCGTGATCCGATTTTTAATGCCTGATGACGGCATTTCAAAGATTGATGACCTCGTGAGAGGAACCATAGAATTTGAGAATAATCTCGTTGAGGACTTTGTAATCTTAAAGGCTGATGGGTTTCCCACTTATCATTTGGCATCAGTTGTTGATGACCACTATATGGATATTACCCATGTGTTTAGGGGAGAGGAATGGGTTTCCAGTATCCCACGACATGTTCAAATTTATAGAGCTCTTAATTGGGATACCCCGGCCTATGCCCATTTACCCGCAATCCTGGGCCCTGATAAGACAAAACTCAGCAAACGCCACGGTGCTACCTCAGTGTTGGAATATAAAAAAAAGGGCTACCTGCCTGACGCGATTGTTAATTTTCTTAGTCTACTGGGATGGTCATTGGATGGTGAGACTGAGATTATAAGCAGGGATGATCTTGTAGATAAATTTGATCCTCAGAGAATAAATGCCGCAGGCGCGGTGTTTGACATTGAAAAGCTAGATTGGATGAATGGTTACTACATAAGGGAGCTGTCAAAGAAAGAACTTGGAGCAGAGCTCTTTGATTATTGGAACGAATTCCCACCTGAAGAGTTTGATATAACACCTAGTTTTGAAAAGACCGTGGAAGTAGCAGGGCTCGTGAGAGAACGTTTAAAAACCTTAAGCGACGCCGCTCCATTAGTGTCTTTTATATTTAAAAATGAAATTATCTATACCTCCAAAGAACTGATACAAAAGGGTATGGACGGTTTGCAAACCCACAAGCTTTTAATTAGGTCCCGTGAAATTCTGTTGAATAACGATAAATTTGTAGCTTGTGATATAGAAGCAGACCTCAGGACGCTGGCTAGAGATCTTGATGTGAAGGTTGGTCAACTGCTTGGTACGATAAGACTGGCAACATCTGGACAGAAGGTCTCACCACCTCTATTCGAATCAATTGAAATATTGGGTAAAGATCGGGTTATCATATTGTTGGATGAAGCTATTGAAATGCTAAGTGAAGATGATATTTCTTGACGCTTGGCAGGCACGATTTATATTCATATAGTCGGGTTATGGGCCTCTAAAATTGGAGTCAAAATCTATGTCATTTAAAGATAGACTTAATGCTGATCTCAAAGATGCTATGCGGAACAAGGATGCTGTGAGGCGTACAGTGATACGCACTCTTTTGTCAGAAATCCGCAATGCTGAAATAGCAGCACAAAAGGATTTGCAGGAAGATGATATTCAGGATGTGATGTCCAAACAGGCACAGCAGAGGAGAGACAGCATAGAAGCCTACGATTCAGCGGGTCGTCAAGACTTGGTGGACAAAGAGACTGCTGAGCTTAGNATTATATCTGTGTACCTACCGGAGCGGATGACTGAGGATGAGGTGGCGGCGATTATTGTGGAAGTTTTTGGGAAAGTTAATGCNACCGGACTTTCAGACATTGGAAAGGTTATGGGAGTTCTGATGCCATTGATAAAAGGGCGAGCAGATGGAAAATCTGTTAACGCGATGGTCACAGCAAAACTAAAGGATTTGTAGCCTTAATGAAATTTGGCGTAGTTGTATTTCCAGGTACTTGGAGCGATAAAGACTGTTTTCACGTTATTGATAACGTTTTGGATCAGCCTGTCGAGTATGTTTGGCACAAAGATACGGACCTGACAGGGTTCGATTGCATTATTCTGCCAGGAGGTTTTTCATATGGTGANTATTTGCGCTGTGGGGCTATTGCAAGATTTTCTCCGATTATGAAATCTGTGGAAGCTTTTGCGAATGCTGGTGGTCTTGTATATGGAATTTGTAANGGATTCCAAATTCTTTGTGAATCTGGTCTTCTTCCTGGCATATTGATGAGGAATGATCACTTACAGTTCAGATGCGAATGGACGAACCTGAGAATTGAGAGCTCTACCTCCCCGTTCACTTCGAATGCCGAGGTAGGTCAAGTTATTTCCGTGCCAATATCTCATGGTGAAGGGAATTATTTCGCTGATAACGCTACCTTGGATGAAATTGAAAAAAATGGTCAAGTTCTCTTTAGGTATAGTACTTTGGAAGGCCGTACAACCAAAGATAGTAATCCTAATGGATCACTAAACAACATNGCCGGCATAACAAATAGGGAAGGNAATGTGCTTGGCATGATGCCTCATCCAGAAAGATGCTGTGATCCACTTCTTGGAAGTACTGATGGAGAGGTAATATTTAGATCAATCGCAGATTCCTGGGGAACGAGAATTTCCTGATAACTTTGAATGTTTTCACTGGTGACTTAAATTGTTTGACAAACAAGTTNTAGATGAGTTGGCTCTTTCAGAGTCCGAATACGAGATGATTGTAGACAGATTGGGTAGGGAACCCAATCACTTAGAACTTGGTNTGTTCGGGTCCCTNTGGAGTGAACACTGTGGTTATAAACATTCAAAACCNCTTCTTAGAATGTTTGCCTCAAATAGCCCAAGATTATTGGTTAACCCGGGAGATGAAAATGCAGGTGTGGTCGATATAGGCGACGGTTTGGCGATCGTGTTCAAAGTAGAATCACACAATCATCCTTCAGCCATCGAACCATACGAGGGGGCGGCGACAGGTGTTGGAGGGATCGTGAGGGATATTTTCGCCATGGGAGCACGACCAATAGCCCTTCTGAATTCGCTACGATTTGGATCTATAGATGATCCCCACAACAGGTATCTATTTGATGGGGTAGTTTCTGGGATATCTGGATATGGAAACTGCATAGGGATTCCCAATATAGGTGGGGAAGTTATATTCGCTGAATCCTATTCCGGGAATCCTTTGGTAAATGCAATGTGTATAGGCATTCTTAACAAAGAGCATATTATGAGGGCCACTACGGGGGGCGAAGGGAATCTACTAGTGTTGGTTGGTTCTGGCACAGGAAGGGATGGAATTCATGGTGCCTCTGGACTTGCTTCTAGGTCTTTTGATGACGATAGGGAATTAAGACCAACAGTGCAGGTGGGTAACCCCTTTTTGGAAAAGGTTCTTATAGAAGCATGTTTGGAGGTTGCATCTTCTGGGAAAATAGTAGGTCTTCAGGATCTGGGGGCTGCGGGCCTTACGAGTGCAGCAGTTGAATGTGCAGCTAATGGTGGCTCTGGCATCGAGTTGGATATCGATAAAGTTCCCAGACGTGATTCTGGTATGGAACCCTATGAAGTNATGCTATCTGAGACACAGGAACGAATGCTTCTTACAGTTTCTCCAAAACATCTTGAATTTGTACGCGCCATATTTNAGAAATGGGATGTTGAATGCAACGTAATTGGAAAAACTACGAATACTTTACGGACAAAGATATTTGAAGATGGGATTCTCAAGGGGAATTTGCCTGTAAATGTTTTGACGGACCCTCCGCTATATTCGATAAAAGGGACTAGACCAGATTACATGAAGGAGTTGAACTCATTTGATTTGAGTAGTATTCCTATTCCCTCTAAAGGGCCATCTGAAACGCTGTTTGAAATGTTAGGTTCCCCAAACATATCCAGTAAGCAATCAGTTTTTAGGAGATATGACCATCAAGTTCAGACCAACACCGTGATCGCCCCTGGTCACGATGCATCCCTGATTCGCATTAAAGGAACAACAAAAGGCTTGGCAGCCTCTACTGACGGCAACGGAAGGCTCTGTTATTTAAATCCATATATTGGAGGAATAATTGCTGTTGCTGAGGCTTGTCGAAATGTTTCATGCACCGGGGCNGATCCTATCGCACTTACTAATTGTTTGAATTTTGGTAACCCAGAGAAGCCGGAAATTTATTATCAATTGGAGAATTGTGTAAGGGGGATAGCCTATGCAAGTGAAGCCTTTGGCAGCCCGGTTATCAGTGGAAACGTGAGCCTATACAACGAGACGAGGGATAAGTCGATTTATCCCACTCCAGTGATCGGTGCAGTTGGTCTCACAGAGAATGTGGAAAAAAACTGTGGAATCGCATTCAAAAATGAAGGGGATATAGTAATTCTCCTGGGTGCCGATTCGTTTCAGGAGCCTATTAGTTCTTTAGCCGGCAGCGAATATCTCGAGGTGATTCACGGTAAAGTTGCTGGGAATCCCACCATTGACCTGGAGATGGAAAAAAATTTACAGAAATGCTGTCGAGCCCTTATCAGTTCCGGTTTGCTTAATTCAGCTCATGACTGTTCAGATGGTGGTCTGGCTGTGGCCCTCGCGGAGTCATGTATATCCGGAGGACTGGGTGTGACGGCATCACTTCCCGATCTAGAGAGATGGGATGTAACTTTATTTGGAGAGCGTCAATCCAGAATTGTCGTTTCACTTAGTCAGGAACATTTGAAAAAATTTAGTCTGATATGTTCGGACAACGAGGTCCCATCAGTTCAGATTGGGACGGTCAACACGGGTTCGTTTAAGATTGATGGACTGGTGGATCTCACTCTGAAAAGAATTTCTGACACCTGGGGAAACGCATTGGAAATTGCAACGGTATAATGGTTGCAGAGATCAAGGGTCCTCTATTTGGGAGGGATATGCTCTGCTTAGGGATACGATTTGATGAGGGATTTTTGGTTTGACACGTTACCACCTCAATGCTAGATTGATTGGCAGGCTGGGCAGCCACAAAGGCTGCTTTTTTCTTTGTATTTTTTGATGGAGGAGAGGATTGCCTACATACGACTACAGATGTGAATCATGTGGCGAGCAGTTTGAACTGAGACTGAAGTTCAGTGATGATATTGACCAGCCTTGTAAGCAATGTGGAGAGGTTGCCACGAGACAATTCTCCGCGGTACCAATTGTGTTCAAAGGTAGTGGTTGGTACGTTAACGACTACGGTAAAAAGGGAAGTTCAGCCGGTAAACAGACTGATTCCCCCTCATCCACGAAAGAGAATTCGGACAAGTCCTCTGACAAATCTTCAGGTACAGCTGAAAAAAGTGACTCCAGTACCTCAAAAAATGACTCGTCTTCAAAATCCACTTCATCTACATCCTCAACCAAATCGCCTTCCAGCGACTGAATCTTGAGGGCCCTTATTCAGAGGGTATCGTCTGCTTCCGTTTCCGTTGATGGTGTTATCACTGGCCAAATAGGCAGCGGCTTTGTGGTACTTCTTGGGATTGGTAAGTCAGATACCGAAGATGACCTATTGTATTTGGTCGATAAAGTAATTAAAGTCAGAGTTTTTTCAGACGAGCAGGGTAAATTTGACAAGTCCGTTCAGGACGTTGGCGGTGCGATACTGCTTGTTAGCCAATTTACCCTCTATGCTGATACCAGAAAGGGGCGAAGACCTGGGTTTTCAGATGCCATGCCTGTGCATGAGGCAAAGGAAGTTTTCACTAGGGTAACGGAGGCTTTTAGGAGTTCTGGTGTCAACATTGAAACGGGTGTATTTCAAGCTGATATGTCTGTGTCACTTGTGAATGATGGACCTGTCACATTATTGATTGACTCCACTGACAGACTGAAGTCACATCATTCTTAGGAGATAATTATTCTATGTCCAAGCTGATATCCAGGTCCGGAGCAGAATGGGTCAGGGCTCCTACAGATATTAAATCAACGCCCGACTCCGCTACTGCCCGTACTGAGGAAAGATTTATTCCACCTGAGGCTTCAGTGATAGCTTTTCCACCGCACAGAGCGACGGCTTTTCCCATTTCAATCGGGGTCATATTGTCGAGAAGTATTATTTGGGCCCCCGATTCAAGAGCCTCTTTTACCTGAGCTAAATCTTCTACCTCTACCTCAATTTTTATAGTGTGAGAGGCGTTAGCATGGGCTTTTTTTATTACATCTTTAAGACTCATTCCCTCCAGTGCAAGAGTTCGTATATGGTTGTCTTTTATAAGTATTCCGTCACCAAGGTTTTGTCTGTGATTAGTGCCTCCACCCATTCTTACAGCATATTTCTGAAGAGATCTGAAGCCAGGNGTTGTTTTTCTGGTATCAATTATTGTGGCGCTTGTACCTTTGATCGCTTCAACGTATTTTGAAGTTTCTGTGGCCACCCCACTAAGTTTTCTTAGGAAATTCAGAGAAGTCCGTTCTGTAGTAAGTATCGATCCAAGAGGTCCTTGAATGTTCGCAATTCTAGATCCGGTTTCCAGAAAATTTCCGTCTGATAAAAGTCGTTCTATCTTCACATCTGGAGCCATTTTATGAAATACTTCAAGGGCTATATCCAGTCCTGCTAGAACACCACTCTCGTCTGAAACAATGGTGGCTTTACCACCGATGTCTGGAGATATCAAAGCCTCTGTCGTAGCGTCCCCTGCTGAATAGTCCTCCATGATAGCAAGTTCGATCAGTCGTTCCATATCGGGTGTGATTTTCATGGAGTCTCCAAGTTGAAAGGGTCATTGAGCAAGAGTTTATTGTGGCGAGACCCCAGAGTGTTCACTGCTACGATTTAGATGATTGTTCTAAACAACAGTTAGCATTCTTTCGAGAGCAATACGTGAAAATTTTCGGGTTTTCTCGTCCACTGTGATCTGGTTCACGATCTGACCCTCCAGCAGACCATCCAGTACCCAGGATACGTANGCTGGATGTATTCGGTACATTGTGGAACAAGGGCATACAACGGTATCGAGACAAAACACGGTTTTATCCGGATTCTCTGAAGCTATGCGGTTTACCAAGCTTATTTCCGTACCAACCCCCCAGGTGGTTCCTGACGGGGCTTCAGATATTAGATTCTTTATGTATTCGGTTGATCCGTTTGAGTCAGCTGCCGTAACGACTTCATTAGTGCATTCAGGATGAACGACAACGTGGATGTCCGGATGAGCGATTCTTGCCTGTGCTATTTGATCTACTGTGAAGCGAGTGTGGACCGAACAATGACCCTGCCAGAGAATCAGCTTAGCTTTTTCAATGTCTTCTTTTGAGTTGCCTCCCAGGGGCTTGAATGGATTCCACACAATCATTTCATCCAATCCAATACCCATTTTCAATCCGGTGTTACGTCCCAGATGTTGGTCTGGAAGAAACAGTACTTTTTCTGCCTTTGAATAAGCCCAGTCAAAAGTCGCTGCAGCGTTTGAGGAAGTACAGACGATTCCATCATTCTCTCCGCATAAAGATTTTATGTCGGCTGTGGAGTTCATATATGTAATTGGAACTATTTGTTGGGATTCGANGATGTCTGTCAAGTCGTCCCAGCAATCAAGAACGTCGTCAGTCTGGGCCATATCAGCCATCGAACAACCGGCTGTAAGATTGGGTAAGATAACTTTTTGTTCAGACGTGCTCAAAATATCAGCCGTCTCAGCCATGAAATGTACACCACAGAAAATGATAAATTCAGCTTCATTTTGCTCGGCAGCAAACTGAGAGAGCTTGAAGGAATCACCACGCATGTCGGCAAATTGAATAACCTCGTCTCTCTGGTAATGATGACCGAGAATTACGACTTTGGTACCTAACGCTGCTTTAGCCTCATGTATGTTCTTTTCTAGCTCATCTGGGCTCGTGCGCATGTAGCTTATAGGGAGTTTTTGCCATCTAACACCAGCGCCAAACTCATCTTCAAGAGTTTTGGATTTGAGATTGTCGTCAGTCTGACAGAATGCAGATTGCTCTATTTCTGTTATCGGGATCGTCGGGCTATCTAATTTTATAACCATTTGGTTTTGACTCTTTCCCCTCTTTTAAATGAGCGTTAATTGAAACTATCTATAGTTTATTCACCGTTAAAGAGCTTCTTGGGTTATCTGGCGATCCACCTTTAGTGTTCTTTAGAGACCCTTGTAAAAACCACGGGCTTGTCTCTTCTATTTTAACGAGTGCCATGTCACCTTTCGCAGTTGTGGTGCTGTCAAAAAATACCAGTTTGTCATTACGATTTCGACCAAACCATCTGCTGTTTTTTGTACCCTCAACTAGTACTTCATGGCATTCTCCCAGCACCCTACTGTTTATCTGGGTAGAAATCTCTTCCTGCTCATCATTGATCTGCCTTAGGCGATCCTTCTTAATTTCTGCAGGAACATTATCAACCATCTTTCTGTCTGCTATTGTTCCCTTTCTTGTAGAGTAGGCTGCTGAGTGCACTTTATCGAATTTGATATCACGAACCAATTGCAGAGTGCTTTTAAATTGCTGGTCTGTTTCACCACAAAACCCAACTATTAAGTCTGTACCGAGACTCACTCCTGGTACTTTACATCTGATCTTGTCGATAATTTTCCTGTATTCGTAATTAGTGTAACCGCGTCTCATGCTTTGCAGAATGTCATCATCTCCAGCCTGGAAGGGAAGATTAATGTGTTCACATACCTTCTCAAGACCTCCAACTGCATCTATTATGCTGTCGTCCATATCGTTGGGGTGAGAAGTTAGGAACCTTATTCTTTCAATTCCCTTAACTTCATTTACTGCGGAAAGTAGGTTGCTTAGATTAACGGATCCTGAGAGATCATGTCCATAAGAGTCCACGTTTTGTCCCAATAGAGTAACTTCTTTGACTCCTCTGGCGACCAGCATTTCTGATTCGTATACTATTTCCGATATTTCTCTACTTGTTTCTCGACCCCGTCTGTAGGGAATTATGCAAAACGAACAGAATTTGTCACATCCGTGAATGATGGGTATGAATGTCGACACAGAAGGGGCTGCTGATAGAGGGCCTATACAGCCTTCAGGGTCTACCCCCAATCTCTCCGAGAGTAGGTCTATTAAAGGGTCATATTGCTGCGGCCTCATGAAAACGTCAACAAACGGGAATCGTCGTTCAAGAGGTTCTGTTTTAGGTCCGACCATGCAACCCATCAAAGCTATGATCTTCTCAGGATTTGATTCTTTACTTGGCTTCAGGCTCGTTAGTGTGCCTACCGCCTTGTCCTCAGCGTTTTGTCTTACAACACAAGTATTAAGTACCACGACATCAGCGTCAGTCCTCGAGGTGGAAGGAGTCAACCCGAGTTGGTCTAAGGCNCTACAAAGCCGATCAGAATCTGCCTTATTCATCTGGCATCCTGTAGTCCAGATATGGTAGCTCTTCATAGTTTACTTAACTTCCTGTTTCTCGTTCCGATGGCGGAGGGAATGGGATTCGAACCCATGAGAGGACTTTCATCCCCTAACCGCTTAGCAGGCGGCCGCACTAGACCTCTATGCGATCCCTCCATTATATGAATACCTAATTATAAGTTGGAGAGTTAGCTCAATCAAGGAATAGTATTGTGAAATCCGGAACTAATATTAATAATGAAGATTAAAACGAAACCAAATAGGCAATATATGTATGTAATATTCTGCGAAATGAATCTTTTATAACCGGTTTCGTAACACAAAAACAAGTAGACGCCGATTTCACGACAAAGACGTTAATAGCAATTGGATTTTTGTTCCAATGGTCTGAATCCGTCTGCGTCACCAATCCAAATTTCCCCTCCTTTAAAATGTTCCTTCTTCCATATCGGAACTGTTTGCTTTATTCGATCAACGGAGTACCCAGTAGCTTCGAATGCAGCCTGTCTATGGGGGGATCCGACTGCTACCACGAGACTTTCTTCTCCAATATCGACTCTCCCGAGTCTATGGTCGATAGCAACACGGACATCCCATTTGGAACATATTTCGTTAGCGATTTCTTCAAGTTTTTTAACCGCCATGGGTATGTAAGCTTCATATTCCAGTAAAATTACTCTTCTGGAATCAGTGTGATTCCGCGTCACTCCATGAAATACAACCGTAGCGCCGTGCCTTTCAGAAGAGGCAAAATCTCTTGCATCTGAAGGATTTAGCTTTTCTTCTGTAATTCGTACTCTATATTTTTCACTCACCATTGTAATTAAGGCCCTTTAGCAGGTCTGACTTCCTCCACTCACCGGAGGTATAAGCGCGACTGTGTCTCCATTGTTAAGAACATGACTGTGATCTTGATATTCTTCATTTACTGCTGCCACTATTTTGGTTGGTTCGCTGGTGATGTTTGGATGTTTGAGGCATATTTTTCTCATCAACTCGCCAAGGTCGACCTCATCGCCTGTAACGGTTATACGTTCGGTGGTAACTCCCGCTTGTTCGCGGTAGGTGGCAAAATACAAGACCGTTACTTCTGTCATATCATCTTTGACCGGATCGACTATTAATATCTTAGAGCTCCACCGTTGACGTGAATTGTTTGCCCCGTTATGTAGGAGGCTGCGTCGGATGCAAGAAAGGCAACCGTAGATCCTATTTCACTTGGTATCCCCAATCTTCCGACAGGTACATTTTCTGATTCTACAGGGTTAGAACGTAATCCCGTAGTACTACTTCTACTTGTGTCGAAGGCTCCCGGCACTATGTGATTAACCAATATCCCTTTTTCTGCTAACTCTGGTGCTAAGGCTCTTGTAAGACCTAGAGCACCCATTTTACTAGCAGATACATGCCCCCAGTCAGACCTACCTGAAAAAGCATTTAGGCCTGACACATTAATTATTCTTCCCCAACCAGCCTCCTCCATTCCAGGAATTGCTGCACGAGAACAAAAAAAAGGGCCGTCTAAATTTACCGCTAATACCCTTCGCCATTCGGCAGTAGACATATTTGCAAGTTTACTGGAAGCCCTTAGCCCAGCATTGTTCACTAAAATCGTTATATTACCAAGAGAGGATTCAATTTGATCGAACATATCTCTAACTTCTTCTTCAACCCCGACATCTGCCGTCACAGATATGGCCTTGCCTCCTGCAGAGTTTATCTCGTCTCTCACCGAATCACATTCTTCTCTATTTTCTCGTGAATTTACTGCCACGTAGGCCCCTTTTCCTGCAA
The DNA here is from genome assembly GCA_002696685.1 of Chloroflexota bacterium. The sequence goes on from NZSI01000018.1 coordinate 29,696, forward strand.
GTTCAATAGCAGTTGCTCGACCAATATTTCTACCGGATCCCGTTACAAGAGCAATTCGACCAACTAAAGATTTGTCTGTCATGCTGATGCCCTTACTATTGAAGCTACCCTGTCTAAGTTGTCCACTCCGATATCAAATTCACCTGATTCAACTGCTTTGAGAACTTCTACTACTGCATTGCTGTAAGGTGTTCTAATTCCCATTTCGGTGCCTTTATCCGATACCATGCCGTTCAAATATTCGATTTCTGTAGCTCTTCCTTTAATTACATCTTGTGCCATAGAAGGTCTTCCCGGCACAGTTGGAGGCTCTCCTGATAAAACTCTGTCTAATTCGGGATGTCCATTTGGACCTGCTGCTTTCTCCATGTCGTCTAAACTGAAATCACCCATTGGGGGAACAACGTTGTACCCCATAGCTCGTCCAACTTTTATAGTCTCTATAGCGAGATTCAGAATTTGCATTCGGGAGACTTTGTTTGCGCGCACTTCATGACTCATCATTCCAGTCATTGCGGCCGTAGCATTTACCATACAGTTTGTTACCATTTTGGACCACCGTTCGCCCCAGAGATCTTCGGTCGGAACGGTCTTACCAGCTGATGAAAATAAATCTACTATTTTTTCTACTCGAGGGGTAATCTCCCCATGCAATTCCCCGACTTTGAAACAAGTAGGCTCTTTTTGTAAAGACTGCGATACACTTCCGGTCCTGGTGATGTGGGCGGGCTCGTAAATACCAGCTGAAATTGTTGTAATGCATCCTATTGTGCGATTGGCACCAACAATGGGGGCTATGCGCACCTCATTTATGCTGTTCTGAGGACTCACTACCCATGTGTCGTCATTCATAAATGGAAGCATTCTTTTGATGGCTTCCTGAGTATCGTAGGATTTAACTGCGACGACGACCAGATCAAAGATGCCTTCTATGTTAGGAATTTGGTCTGTGTGGATGGCATTTACGGCTACGTTGTGCTCCCCGGTAATTCCATCAAGAGTCAGGCCGTGTTTATTCATTGCATCGACATGTTCTCTCCACGAGTCGATTAGAAGGACATCTTCACCCTTTTTCGACATAAATCCTGCCAGAGTTCCTCCTATGGCCCCTACTCCTATAGATGCGATTCGAAACCCCATGTTCATGGCTCCCGTGAATTTTTCA
>NZSI01000019.1 GCA_002696685.1 Chloroflexota bacterium
ATTTTGCAATATCAACTAATTCCTCTTCAGACATAGGAATTGATTTTCTGTTCAATCTGTCACATGACTGTTTCCATAGTGAATGCATTTTTTTAACCCAACCCATAAAAATTTGCGGCGGTTTTACCAATTAAGATTAAATACTTCTTCCATCGGAGACCACCATTCATTATCTGCTGCTTCCGGTACCTTTTTTTGATAGGTCCTCATAAGTTCATCCCATTTCGCAGCTTTTGGTGATGAATCCGTATAGGCCTGAAAATCATTTTCTAAATCAAAGTCGTCTGGAACATTCAAAACCATAAATAATCTAGTTCCTGAAAGAAAAATCCTCATCTCTTCAATCCCTATACTTTTAAGACCCCCAATAACCTCAGGCCACACCTCTAAATGATATGCCTTGTACTGCTCAATTAAGTCCGAGTCTTCTAGTAAGTTCAACGTCATCGCATATGTTTTCATATGGAAATACGCCTTTAATCCCCTTCCCGCTCATAGGTAGGAGCCTCTTCTGGCAGTAATCTTTCTGACTTAAGCTCTTTCCATAGCTCTGAAGGAATATTGAGGCCGGCCATTTCCACATTTTCAGAAACTTCCGTAGGGTGTCTGGCCCCAGGTATTGTTGCAGCAACAGCAGGGTGTAGAAGACCAAACTGCAAGGCAGCAGCTTTCAGAGGGATATTAAAATCATCACAAATACTCTTAATAGCTTTTGCTTTTTCAATTACATGCTGGGGAGCTGTTTCGTAGAAGTAGGTAACATTCTCATCAAGATCTGAAGCCAAAATTCCACTGTTATAAGGTCCTCCCAGTATTACGCTTATTGATTTTTTTTCGCAGATTGGGAGGAATTCTGATAAGGCCGAATAATCGAGAAGCGTGTAGCGCCCTGCAAGAAGAAAACAGTCAAAATCTGCGTTTCTAGCGAAATCGGCCAGCATCTCCCATTGGTTCATTCCAGATCCTATAGCCCCAATCACCCCTTGGCTTCTAAGATCTGCCAACGTCGGGAATGCCGTATCAATTGCCTCTTCGTAGTGGTTATCTGGATCGTGGATGAGAGCTACATCGACACGATCCAGATTAAGCCTGGTAAGGCTCTCCTCAATTGATCTGAGCACACCATCCCTTGAATAATCAAACCTAACCTTCACTTCAGATGGTGTGTCCGTTCGGTCCAGAAGCCTTCCAACTTTAGAAGAAAGTGTAAAAGAATCCCGGTCAAGAGTTGACAAAAATTCACCGAAGAAAACTTCACTTTTACCGCTACCGTACAGTGGAGCAGTATCAAAGTATCTAACGCCTTCTTCATAGGCCTGTTTCAAAGTCTCATTTGCTGTGTTGGGACCAGCTTCCGTTACCAATCCACCCATGGGCGCTCCACCCATTCCCAAACGTGTTACTTTCACTTCAGTGTTACCCAAACGCACCTTTTCTAATGGGTCCATTATCATCACCTACCTAATTTATTCATGATTACTCTTCCGTGCCAGTTTACCTTTGCATTGACTGAAAATGTTCCATAGAATTAGAACGTAGCTAAAATACTCAGAATACGGAGAGTAGGTCATTGGAAGACTCAATAACGTTATACACCCATCCAGATTGCACGTACTCTGACGCCCTAAAGAGTGAATTGCAAGACTTGGCAATAGATTTTGAGGAATTTGATCTTGCTTTGAATCCCGAACTCTGGGACAAAGTAGAGGAACTAACGGGTGGAGAGAGAATAACGCCTGTGATGGTTACGGGCGAAAATATCGAAGTTGGTTTCCACGGAGTTGGTTGAAGCTTCTAGATGAAACGGGCCGTGTGCCCAAAAACTCTCACCATAGGCAAGGAAATGGTCATTCCAGGCCCACCAAATTAAGGNCCTTGTTCTCCAAATTAATTCGGCTTTTCTGCTGTAATTGAAAACGTCAACGGCACACCAAATTCAGAATCGGGATATCTCCACAGCCCATCTTGACCAACTACAAGACATTCCGAAAAACCACCTTGAGTGCTGTAGGGGTACTCTTCCATCTCCAGAATATGAAGCCCAGCATCCACCAACGACGTTACTATTTCTGAAATTGGATGGGCCCATTCATATGTCGTGTGTCGACTGGGAACTTCTGGAAGGGCATAGCTCCCGCTACCATCAGGAATAAATTCCATTACGTTCTCATTGAAGTACGGTCTTCCTATAATTACAGGTCCCCTGCTACTTCTCTTTAAAGCGTGCACGATCGGATGGAATTCGACGATACAGAATTTACCGCCTGGAGAAATTCTACTGGCTATTTGCTTTGCCCATTCCCCCAGATCCGGGAGCCAGCAAAGGACGCCATAAGATGTGAACACAATGTCAAACTTATACGGTATTTTTTCAGATAATTCATATACGTTGGACTGATAAAATTTAGCATCAAGCCCTGATATATGGCATAGCTTATTGGCTGCTTGTATCGCTTTGTAGGAAAAATCCGCTCCAGATACAGATCCGCCTTCTCGAGCTAGGCTCAGGGTAGATAAACCGAAATGACATTGCACATGGAGAATATTTTTACCGGCTATTTCCCCAATCACTTCAAGTTCAATTTCATCAAGAGAGTTTTGCCCATTCAGGAATTTATCTACTCCGTAGAATTCAGATGAGTAATGTTCATCGACCAAAGAGTCCCAGAAGTCCTGGTTACATTTCATCAAGTATTTATTGGATTCAATCATCAATTCCTCCACGCATCCTTCCTAGGTTTAGAATAAGATATATGCTTTCCCAAGGTATTTTCTACAAACTTCAATCATTCTAAGTATTTGGAACATTTATAAGGGGTGAATCATGGCTCGTGTAGAGCAATTAACCGATACTGCAGATATAGATGAGAAATTCCACCACATAGTAAAGGAAATAATAGGAAGTAGGGGAAGAATTAGTGGACCATTTTCAGTTCTACTACACAGCCCTGAAATCGCCGGTAGAACCGCACACCTTGGGGAGTTTATAAGATTCGAATCCACGTTAGACGACGACATCAGGGAACTAGCCATAATAGGAGCCGCAAAAGAAATGAATTGTGACTACGAATGGTCAGGGCATGTGACAATAGCTAGGAATGCTGGCGTCCCTGAAAATGTGCTCGAGACTGTCCGAATGAGCGGAAATATAACCGATCTGGATCATAAGTACCAAATTGTAATTTCATATGGCCGCGAGCTCCTCGGCAAAAAGAGAGTAACCGACGAAACTTACTCAGCTGCCCATCAACTTTTTGGCACGCAAGGCATCACCGAGCTAACAACCACTTACGGTTATTACAGTATGCTTGCATGCGTACTGAATGCGTTTGAGGTTATGCCAGAACCAGGAAAAGAAACACTTTCCAGATAATTTAAAGGGTCAGGCTTTATATAAGTATCGAAGTAACTTCGTCATATTCCTCATTTGTAAGTGTAAATTCTGNAGTGGCGGCATTTGAAACCACTTGTTCTGCCGAGGTGGCACCTGCTATCACAGAGCTTATTTCACCCCTGGCTAGAAGCCATGCNAAAGCTAAGTCTAGAACCGTTTTGCCCCTTTTACTACTAAAGGAATCTAATTTGTCTATCAAATCAAAGTTTTCTTCCGTAAACATTCCCCTGTCATTTACCCCAAGCCTTGTTCCCTCAGGAATATCTTCTCCCCTGCGATACTTTCCGGTTAAGAATCCATTGGCCAATGGGTAATAAGGAAGAACGCCAANGTCATACTTCTGACAAAAGGGCAGTAGTTCTGACTCAATTGATCTTTCCATCATGCTGTAATGTGGTTGAACGCTGACGAAAGAACTGATACCAACTGACCGAGAAGTCCAGACAGCCTCGCAAACCTGCCAAGAAGAAAAATTTGAGCACCCAAAATATCTTATCTTTCCATCACGAACCAANTCGTCAAGAACACGAAGTGTCTCCTCAATCGGGGTATCATCATCCCACCAGTGAATTTGGTAAAGATCGATATAATCGGTCTGCAGTCGGGAAAGACTACCCTCAATTTGGTCCATAATATGTATTCGAGAATTACCAGCTTGGTTTGGACCTTCCGACATTCTGCTCGAAACCTTAGTCGCAAGAACGACACTATCTCTACGACCCGTCAGTGATCTTCCTATGTACTCTTCCGAGACTGTAGCCCCATAGCTATTAGAAGTATCGATAAGATTAATTCCAGAATCAATGCATTGGCTGATCACTCGGTCACTCGATTCAAAGTCTAGCCGTGGACCAAAATTATTTGTTCCTAATCCAATCTCAGAAACTTCTAGACCTGAACCACCGAGCTTTCTATACTTCATATCCTAATTACCTCCTGAAAATGTCCAACGTCCAAGTTATGCTATTAGCTCTGGTCGNGATACAAAAAAACCATCTTCCTTGGAAATCCGTAAGGCGAAATTATGGGAATCGATATTCAAGGCCATTTCCCTATCCTCCGAAGGCCATTGAGGAGTTTCTGGGTCATCGTATTTTTGAGACTCCTCTCCAACCCTAATAAGTGACCTGACCGCTTCTCTTTCGGGAATCCTACCCTGAAGTAAATTCCTTAAATATAGGGCGCATTGTTCGTCCTCATCCGCCCTTTTTATGCCCTCCAAACCCATTGCGACCAGTGTGACTTTTGATGGTTTGTGAGCTTTTAAGGCTCGGACTGTGGCGGACGCAACGGCCAGAGAACCCCCGTAGATGAGATCCGCTCCAGACGCATTAGTGACTCCCACGGTCCCCGCACGAGTAGACTGAATTATAGTTTTACCTTTTAAATCTGNNCCTAATAGGTCGAATGGAGAATTACCGTAGTCAAATCCCTCAGGTCTTTTACCTCCAACCTCACCCATAAGAATATTCCCAACACCGTCAGACCTTAGATCAAAAGCTTCCTCTATTTCTGCTACCAAAATAATCTTTTTCGCTCCCATCTCAAATGCGACGGCTTCAGTTGTAAAACATCGAAATACATCAATAATTACGGTGATGCCTGTAGCGCTACGGGCTCCTTCTATGAGACTAGAAACGGTTATGTCCAAAAAAATCCCTTTTATTTATCTTTTGCAAACTCTCTAAATTCCAATGGAAGGGTAAAGGTTATGTTTTCTTCTTCACCACCCATAGGAATTACCTCTTCAGGCATTAACAACTCAATAATTGCCTGAACAAGTGTGTCAGGAGTAGATGCCCCCGAGGTAATTCCGACATTTTCGACACCTTGTAACCAGTCGGGGTTCAGTTCGTCAATTCCATTTATAAGGTAGGCATTCACTCCCCTACTTTCGGCAACGTCTCTCAGCCGATTGCAATTGGAGCTATTCCTAGCCCCTATAACCAAAAAAAGATCCACATGATCGGATATTTCCTTTACAGCNTTTTGCCTGTTNGTTGTTGCATAACACAGGTCATTACGAACCAAGACGTCATTAAATGAATCTTTAATAGTTTCGATAGAACGCTGTGTGTCATCAACTGACAAAGTAGTCTGAGTTAAAACTGCGACAGGAGTGTCTTTATCCCAATGGAAGCCAGGCAATTTTTCTCTGTCGTCGACTAATTCCATTTCTGACTGCCCCATAGTCCCTTTTACTTCTTGATGACCTCTGTGACCAACAAGAACCAATTTTCGGCCCTCTTTAGAGTATTTTTTTGCTTCGTTATGAACCTTGATAACCAAGGGACAAGTGGCGTCTACCACCTTTAAATCTCGCTCCTTAGCTTTTTTGAAATCTGACGGGGGTGAACCGTGCGCCGAGAAAACAACTCGGGAGCCCCTGGGAATTTGCTCAACCTCTTCAACAGTTATCGCACCCTTTTTCTCAAGATCCAGCACCACATGAGGGTTGTGCACAATCTGATGTTTCACATAAACAGGTGTTCCGTATTTCTTCAAGGCGAGCTCCACCAAATCAATGGCTCTTACAACGCCAGCGCAGAACCCCCTCGGAACACCTAGAAAAACCTTCATACTTATTAGAACCCTCTTTAAAAAAATACGGACCAAAACTAACAAATTCCCAAACCAAAAAAATGGTAGCACAGGTTCCAATTAATCGAACAATCAGAAATGGGACATTAACAGATGTGGTTTAGTGGTCTGTTTGCGTTGTATACTTCCCTGAACCATGATTCAAACGGAGATTTCCTTTGATTAAACTGGCCCAGAGAATGAGCCGGCTCGGCACTGAGACAGCATTTGAAGTACTCGCAAAAGCCCAGAAACTCGAGGCTCAAGGAAAAAACATAATCCACCTCGAAATCGGGGAACCAGACTTCGATACACCGGAAAATATCGTGAGCGCNGGTCAGCAGGCACTTCAGGATGGGTTTACTTCATACACCCCTTCTCCAGGTTATGGAGATCTGAGAGATATAGTCGCCAACGAGATATCTAAATCCAGAGGTATTGAAGCCAGTGGCGAAAACATAGTCATAACCCCAGGCGGAAAACCGATCATGTTTTTTGTGATCATGGCATTGATAGAGAGAGGAGATGAGGTACTGTACCCAAATCCGGGATTCCCAATCTACGAGTCAATGATTGAATTCTGCGGTGGCACCGCGGTCCCGATGAAATTACACGGAGACAAAGATTTCAACATAAATGTTGAAGAGGTGAGAAACCAAATAACACCTAATACCAAGTTGATGATAATTAACTCCCCAAACAACCCATGTGGCAGCGTCATCGGGTTGGAAGAATTGGAGGAGCTTGCTTTACTGGCAAAGGAAAATGACATCCTAGTTCTATCTGATGAGATATACATCAGATTTCTTTACGAGGGGAGCCACCAAAGTATCGCTGCCCTTCCCGGTATGATGGACCGAACGATCATCTTGGATGGTTTCTCAAAAACATATGCAATGACCGGATGGAGAATAGGTTACGGATTATTTCCTGAAGAGTTGGTTGAGCCCGTCTCTCGTCTGGTAACNAACAGCGTATCCTGCACCGCCAGCTTTACNCAGATNGCCGCAGCTGAAGCCCTAGTGGGTTCTCAAGATAGACCCTCGGCTATGGTGGAGGAATTCAAGAAAAGAAGGGATATAGTAGTCGCTGGACTAAACTCAATTGAAGGCATTAAATGTGCTACTCCAAAGGGCGCATTTTACGCTTTTCCCAATATTGATGGTACAGGCATGTCAAGCGCGGAATTTTCCAACAGGCTCCTTGAAGAAGCTGGAGTCGCAGTTCTTGCTGGAGAGTCATTTGGTAAATACGGAGCCGGGTATATACGACTCTCCTTCGCCAATTCCACCGAGAACCTACAGGAAGCCATATCTAGAATTAAGCAGTTTCTAGAATCCAACTACTCGTAGAGTTCATTCAGGTAGGCTCCAAAAATTGGCGGGGCCAACCTACGAGAGTTAAAATTCTGGAATAGATGTTCCTCTAAGCCTGTTGTTACTTTTACACAGTCTGGGAAGGTAAGATTCAGTCGTGATAAGAATCGCTCTAGCTCAAATCAATTCGACAGTTGGTGATTTAAGCGGTAACACGGCCAAGATTTGTTCTTATATAGATAAGGCCAAAGACCTCGATGTCGACCTAATAGCATTCCCAGAACTAGCAATTACAGGTTATCCACCAGAGGATTTAGTTTTCAGAAACGAGTTCGTTCAAGAAAACATGAAATGCTCATCAGAGGTTTCACACAACACACAGGGAATAACTGCCATTTTCGGTTTTGTCGAATTAGACAACAAGCTCTATAACTCAGCAGCGGTGGCTAGTGAAGGAAAGCTGAAAGGAACCCATAAAAAGATTTTCTTGCCCAATTATGGCGTTTTCGACGAAGAAAGATATTTCGAGTCTGGCAACACATGTCCGGTGTTCACCATCAATGGAACAAAAGTGGGAGTAAATGTTTGTGAAGACATCTGGTATCCGNTTGGCCCCACAAGTGTCCAGCGAGCCGCTGGGGCTGAACTCATTATTAATATAAATGGTTCTCCTTTTCACGCTGGGAAACGGCAAGATCGAGAATCAATGCTGATCGAAAGGGCTTCAGCCCACGGTTTATTTATCGCATATGTAAATCAAGTCGGAGGTCAAGACGAACTAGTGTTTGATGGATCTAGTGTAGTCATAGACCCAGAAGGAAAAATTATTTCGAGAGGAGAACCTTTCGAAGAGGATTTAGTTATATGTGACATAGACACCGCTCCACTACGACAGGCGAGAGAGGCAAATACACAGGAATTTTTTGCAGAGGGACTGGAGGATATTGGAAAACCTGTTCACAGATATATAAGTGACGAAATACCCCAACCGAAAAAACCATTCCTTGAAAGGGCTATTCATCCGGTATCTTCAATAGAAGAGGTCAGAAAGGCTCTGGTAATTGGTACTAGGGACTACGTCAACAAAAGTGGGTTTCAAAAAGTTTTAATCGCTCTTTCAGGAGGAATTGATTCTAGTCTGGTCGCGGCTATAGCTGCAGAGGCTCTAGGTCCAGATAATGTGATTGGAGTATCTATGCCCTCACAGTTTTCTTCAGTAGGAAGTGAAACAGATGCGAAAGATTTAGCCAAGAACATAGGCATTCGAATCGAATCCATATCCATAAGGGAAATTGTTGCCTCAATGGAGTTGGCGCTACGAGACCAGTTCCACGGTACTGAATGGGGGGTAGCGGAAGAAAACATACAGTCAAGAATACGTGGAAATCTAATAATGGCTATGTCGAATAAGTTCGGCTGGATGGTTCTCACCACAGGAAATAAGAGCGAAATGGCGGTAGGTTATGCCACAATCTATGGGGATATGGCAGGAGGNTTTTCTGTAATAAAAGACGTCCCCAAGCTAATGGTCTACGACCTATGTAAGCATATCAATGGAACATCTTCATCGGTTGTGATACCGCAAAGTGTTATGGATAAACCCCCAAGTGCTGAATTAAGGCCAGACCAAAAAGATACAGATAGTCTTCCAAACTACGACATATTAGATCCCATACTTGAAGCATATGTTGAACGTGACAGTAGTTTTCGAGAAATCGTTGCGGATGGATTTGAGTCAGAAACTGTTGCCAACATTCTTACACTGGTAGATAGGAACGAATACAAACGCCGCCAGTCACCTCCAGGCGTCAAGATAACACCCAGAAACTTCGGTCGAGATAGAAGAATGCCCGTAACCAACAAGTTTAGATCGTTCTAGATATTCAGTCAGCCATTTTTCTGAGCAATCCAGACACAGTATCTACTAAATGCTATGTACAAAGACAAAGGCATAAATATTATTTATCACAAGCCGGGTTGCTCGTATCTAAAAAATCGTGACTCACGAGGTCAAAGGTACTCTTATCCATTAACATAGACGTCTGACCCATAGGATCATAGAATAACTACTAACAAAGAGGAGANTTTTGCGCATGATTAATCGGGACCGTCTAGTAAAAACATTCTGTGAGTTAGCCCGTATAGACAGTCCATCTGGTGAAGAAGAAGAGATGGCCAAAGAAATTATAAAGAGGTTAGAAAACCTGGGCTTCAAAACAAAAAGAGATTCCTATGGNAATGTAATCGCAAGTGATGGTAGAAGCGATCCCATTTTACTCTCTGCGCATCTAGACACGGTAGAGCCGGGCCGTGGGATAAAACCCAGCATTGACGGGGACAGGATAGTATCAGACGGTACTACAATTCTTGGAGGGGACTGCAAAGCTGGGGTTTCAGCTATCTTAGAAGCACTCGAATCAGTTTCAGAAGATGGCGAGGAATATCGACCCGTAGAACTGGCATTTACAAGAGAAGAAGAAATTGGTCTCGTTGGAGCAAGAAACTTAGATTTCACCTTGATAAATGCCAAGGAAGCTATCGTCTTTGACGGNGAAGGTCCAGTTAGCCAGATAACGGCTTCCAGCCCCACATATATAGGGTTCGACATAGAAATAACAGGAAGAGCCGCCCATGCCGGAGTGGAACCCGAAAAAGGGTTGTCAGCAATACAAATAGCTGCCGATATAATATCAAGACTCCCACAGGGACGACTCGACGAAAACACCACCTTTAATGTGGGAAATATAGAAGGTGGCACTGTCAGAAATGCTGTTCCTGAAAACACCACAATTAAGGGAGAATTTCGAAGCACCAGCCTAGAAAGTTTGGATGGTCTAAGAGTCCAAATTGCCGATGTTTTAAAAGAGGTACGGGATCTTTATCCGGACGCCTTGGTTGACGATCACCTACATACTGAATTCGAAACCTACACGTTAACCAACGACGACCCAGCTACTTTAAGAACAAAGAACGCACTAGCAAGTATAGGTTTAGATCCTACTATGAAACCCTCCGGTGGTGGTACGGATGGGAATGTGTTCCGACTCAATGGAATTAGTTCAGTGGTGGTTGGAATGGCTGATCATGGTATGCACACAGTTAGAGAATTTGTGACCATCCCAGATTTGGTAGACGCGGCGCACTTGTGCGAGGCCCTTCTGAGAGACGTNGCGGATTAACCCCAACTGTGGAAATTCAACTTGCCTACGGTAAAAATGGCCTATATGTAGATCTTCCGAAGAATGTTGTAGTAATTGAACCGGATTATCTGCCCGCCTTACCTGACGAAACAGGAGCCTTAAAAACAGCAATTCGAAACCCTTTGAGCTGCGAACCTCTCATGAGATCCGTTAAAAAAGGACAAACGGTCGGAATAAGCGTGTGCGATATTACACGGCCTATGCCTAATAACCGGGTCATTCCAGTTATATTGAATGAACTCTCCCATTTACCCCCGGAGGACATAACTATATTCATAGCCACTGGAACCCATAGGTCTAACGATAACTCGGAATTGGAATCTATGTTGGGAACCGAAGTTGTTAATTATGGCTGTAGGATAATTAACCATGACGCCTTTGATACCAAAAAGGTCGACTTAGTCGGTCAAACTACAAAAGGAATTCCAATACTCATAAATAAAAACTGGTTGGAATGTGACTTCAAGATAACAACAGGTTTCGTAGAACCGCATTTCTTCGCAGGCTTCAGTGGTGGTCCCAAAATGATAGCTCCCGGGCTAGCAGGCTTTGAGACAATCATGAACCTACACAACGCTGAAATGATTGCTAACCCAAACTCTAGGTGGGGCGTTACAGAAGGCAATCCCATTCACGACTCTATTCGAGAAATAGCTGAAAAAATACCTTCAGATTTCAGTCTTGACGTCACAATAAACAAACAACATGGGATAACGAGCGTATATGCTGGGAATATGTTTGATGTGCACCGCGCGGCATGCCGATTTGCAAAAGGAACTGCTATGAAAAAGGTTGATAAACCTTTCGATTTAGTCGTAACTACTAATAGTGGTTACCCCCTCGACATGAACCTCTACCAAACNGTCAAAGGAATGTCAGCAGCTTCGCAGATTGTTAGAAACGGGGGAGGAATAATATGCGCATCCGAATGTTCTGATGGAATTCCAAACCACGGGCTCTACAAAGAACTCCTGTCCTCAAGAAGTTCCCCCAGAGATCTCCTAAATTTAATTGAATCTCCTGGCCATGACCGACACGATCAATGGCAGGTACAAATCCAAGCACAGATACAGATAAAATCCGACGTATACCTAAAGTCAGATAATTTAACTCCAGACCAGATCAGGGCAGCNCATCTCCAACCTATCGATGATATCTCTGAGACAGTGCGCATGCTAGCCGAAAATAAAGGGGATACAATTTGTGTGCTCCCTGAAGGGCCTCAAACAATCCCCTATATAAGCTGATGGGGACTCATAAAGTCTTATTAGTCCCCATCACTATCAAATCTACTACACTAAGAGCCGGAGAAAACCTGGCTAACCTACCTCTACAACAGCACCGGCTTCCTCAAGTTCTTTCTTAAGACTTTCAGCATCTTCTTTGCTGACGTCCTCTTTGATCGGAGCCGGGGCACTTTCTACAAGGTCTTTTGCTTCCTTAAGACCCAATGATGTTGCCGCTCTGACAGCTTTTATGACGTTTATCTTCTGGTCACCTATTTCTTTAAGAGTCACGGTAAATTCTGTTTGGTCCTCAGATCCTCCTGCATCACCATCAGCGGGAGCTGCACCCGGAGCAGCAGCGACAGCGACAGGTGCAGCTGCTGCTGCACTAACGCCAAACTCCTCCTCTAGATCTTTAACCAGACCAGCAAGTTCGATAACAGGAAGTTCTTTGATCGCTTCTAAAATTTCTTCTTTTGAAAGTGCCATTTGTATCTCCTAATTTGTTCTCAAATAGAATTTTTTTACGGTGCAGATTGTTGGATTCTTCCAGTCAAGACAGTAACTAGCCCAGCAATTGGGCCATTCAACACTCTCGCCGTCCCAACTAGAGGACTATTAAGTGTGAAGACTAGACCAGCTAGCTGACCATAAAGTTGGCCTGCTAGTTTAGACACTAGCGCCTCTCTACCCGGAAGAGAGGCGAGTTGTTTTATTTGTGATGGGTCTAGAGATTGCTCCCCTATTAAGGCAGCCTTCACTTCGATGTCGATTCCGCTATCACGAATAAAATCTGAAATTACCTTTGCAGGAACCTGCTCTTCTCCATAGCCAAAANCTATGCCAGTGGGTCCATCGATTAATTNCTTAATTTCGGGCCATTCTTTCTGGTCAGCNGCGATTCTTAATAAGGTATTCTTTACAACTTTGAATTGGATGCCATTTTCCCTCAGCGCGGTTCTAAAAGCGCTGATCTCCGATACGTTTAAACCAGAATAATCAGTCGATATCGCAATTGAACAGTCTTCCATCAACTGTTTTAATTCTTCTACAGCTTCTGCTTTCGCTTCCGTGGGCATAAATTTCTCCCAATTACAACCATTCAACTTACCCGGACCAAAAAAAAATCCGGGCGTAGGCCCGGATTACTTGGAAACGAACAGCCCAAAGGCATCGTTCNAAGATCACCTATGCGGGTTGGTTTTTTAATCTGNTAAACACAGAACCCACGGTCTACGGCACTATCTNTATTCTACTGTTATAGCCCCCAAAGAAGCAACATCAATTGGAACACTAGGTCCCATAGTTGTTGTGAGGAAGGCTGATTTCAAAAACTGCCCTTTAACCCCTGAAGGCCTCTGTCTCAATATAGTGTCCATAAGAGTGGCCAAGTTTTCAACTAATTGTTCCTCTTCAAAACTAGCTTTTCCTATCAGACTGTGAATAATGGAGGATCTATCTAGCCTAAACTCCACTCTTCCTCTTTTAGCCTCTTCAACAGCTCTCCCTATATCTTCAGGCGATACTACGGTACCTGTCCTCGGATTTGGCATAAGCCCTCTTCGCCCAAGTATTTGCCCCAGTCTTCCGACCTTTCCCATCATGTCGGGAGTAGCTATGGTNACGTCAAAATCAAGCCATCCATCCTGAATATCTTTTATTAGGTCATCGTTTCCAACATGATCTGCACCGGAATCCCGAGCCACTTCCATTACATCGCCCTGGCAAAAGACAAGCGTTCTTATTTCTTTACCCACGCCATGGGGAAGAAGTGCCACCCCTCTTACCATTTGATCGGCGTGACGAGGGTCAGCCCCGGTTCTCAAATGAATCTCGACAGTTTCATCGAATTTNGCCGTAGCATTTCTCTTGACGATGGAAACAGCCTCTTCTGTGGAATAGTTCCCATCTTCATCAACTAATGAAGAAGCCTCATCATATCTTTTACCGTGTTTCACCATATTAGTTTTTGATGCTCCTATTCATCCGAAATCCTACTTATCTGACCTGTATGCCCATGCTTCTAGCAGTGCCCTCAATTATCCTCATGGCAGCTTCAATGTCAGCAGCATTAAGGTCTTTTATTTTTGTCTCCGCAATCTCCTTAACCTGATCGCGAGATATAACGGCAATCTTCTCAACGAGGGGATTACCACTCCCCTTTTCTACCCCTGCAGCCTTCCTGAGAAGATCGGATGCCGGAGGACTTTTGACTATAAAATCAAAGGACCTGTCCTCAAAAACCGTTATCTCAACTGGAACAATAGAACCGGCGAGCGATGAAGTTCTTTCGTTATACTCCTTTACAAAGCCCATGATGTTAACACCATGTTGTCCTAGAGCGGGTCCTACTGGAGGAGCTGGGGTTGCTTTCCCAGCCTCTATTTGCAGTTTTATTAAACCTATGACTTTCTTAGCCAATGTTACCTCTAATGAATGTAGTCACCGATCCTACTACGCTTTCTCAACCTGTAAAAAATCTAGCTCAACAGGTGTCTCCCTNCCAAAAAACGAAACCAATACTTTTACCTTTGCTCGATCCGGATAAACTTCGTCAACCGCTCCCATGAAGTCCACAAACGGTCCTTCAGTTATNCGCACCGTCTCACCCTGCGCAAAGCCAACCCGAACCCTTGGTTCATCTGACTCAATTTGATTAAGAATGTTATCCACTTCGTCTTGTTCTAATGGAACAGGTTTTGGTCTGTTGTCACTTTCATCTTCTGCCGAAACGAACCCTGTGACACCCGGAGTATTACGAACCACAAACCAGCTCTCATCGTCCATTTCCATTTGAACCAGAATATAACCAGGAAAAACTTTCCTCGCTACGGACTTCTTTTGACCGTCCTTATATTCCATTTCCTCTTCAGTAGGAACCACTACTTGAAATATNTTGTCGCTAACATCCATTGTCTGTATTCGNTGATCAAGGTTTTTTTTAACTCGATCTTCTTGACCAGAATAAGCATGNATTATGTACCANCGTATGTCTTCCACCTGNTCTTGTGTCATAAAATNCTCCNCCAANAAAATCCTAAAGGATTCGCCCAAATNCCCATCCGAATATCAAATCNGCAANNCCCAAAANNACNCCTATAACCACTGANACNGCNANGACCATAAGNGTNAATCGTAAGGTCTCNTTCATGCTAGGCCAAGTTACCCTACGAAGCTCNCCAACTACCTCGCCAAAGAACCTNAATCCTCNGCCTCTGCCGGNACTNCCGGTACGAAACCTGTCTTGCAAATTTATCTCACTTCCCTGTGGAGAGTATGTGTCCTACACCTTGGACAATATTTCTTCAGTTCCAATCTCTGAGGGTCATTCCGTCGACTCTTGTTAGAGTTGTAGGTCCTCTGTCTGCAATCTACGCAACTGAAAGTGACTAATATCCTATTTTCTCCCCGTCGAGCCATATTAAAAATCCTATCTAAAAATAAGGAAAAGAAACGGTCAGGCTAGCAGATGAAGTATCCGGTGACCTGACCGCCAAATCTTTTCTAGTTAATTACCTTGGTGATTACACCAGAGCCAACAGTTCTGCCTCCTTCTCGGACAGCAAACCTAAGTTGTTCATCTAAGGCAACGGGAGTTATAAGACTAACTTCCATTTCAATGTTATCCCCTGGCATAACCATTTCTACTCCGTCAGGAAGTTTTATATCCCCAGTGACATCGGTGGTCCGTATATAGAACTGTGGCTTGTAGCCATTAAAGAAGGGAGTATGTCTACCACCTTCATCTTTGCTAAGGACGTACACTTGGGCCTCATATTTCGTATGCGGTTGGATACTACCTGGAGCACAGAGAACTTGACCCCTTTCAACCTCTTCTCTGTCTATACCACGAAGCAACACTCCAACAGCATCTCCGGGCTCTCCTGTCTCTAAAGTCTTATGAAACATTTCCACACCCGTAACCGTGGTTGTATAGGTTTCCTTGAGTCCCACAACCTCTATCTCATCACCGACGTTTACAATTCCCTTTTCTACTCGACCGGTNACAACNGTACCTCTCCCTTTAATACCNAAAACGTCCTCAACAGGCATCAAGAAGGGTTGGTCTTTAGGTCTATCTGGAACAGGCACATANTCATCNACAGNATCCATAAGATCCCAAATTCCNTTGCCCCATTCGCTATCACGACCCTTATCTTCAGCTTCTAAGGCGTTCAAAGCACTGACCCTAACAAAGGGAATATCATCCCCAGGAAATCCATACTCTGACAGTAATTCCCTCATCTCGAGTTCGACGAGTTCTAGTAGCTCTTCATCATCAAGCATATCAACTTTGTTTAGAGCTACCACCATCCTGGGAACTTCAACCTGCCTGGCCAACAGAATATGCTCCCGGGTCTGGGGCATAGGTCCGTCAGGAGCACTCACCACAAGAATAGCGCCATCCATCTGGGCAGCACCAGTGATCATATTTTTTATGTAGTCAGCATGGCCTGGGCAGTCCACATGTGCATAGTGCCTACCGTCGGTTTCATACTCAACATGAGTGATCGCAATTGTAACTCCCCTTTCTTTTTCTTCAGGAGCGTTATCAATAGTGTCAAAAGCCCTAAAATCTGCGAGCCCTTCAGAAGCCAAAACTGAAGAAATCGCCGCAGTAAGTGTTGTCTTACCATGGTCAACATGACCAATCGTACCGACGTTCAAGTGCGGTTTTGTCCTTTGATATACCTGCTTAGCCAATTCCTATATCCTCCGCTAATCTGGAGCCCACAAGCAGATTTGAACTGCTGACCTCGTTCTTACCAAGAACGCGCTCTGACCGACTGAGCTATGTGGGCCCGTTTTTTTATGTAGATACTCATTCGAGTACCCATTTATCCGGGCCGATCTATTTAGCCACGAGCCTCTGCTCCGTGGTGGAGGGTGTAGGATTCGAACCTACGTAGCCCTTCCGGGCGCCAGATTTACAGTCTGGTGGATTTAACCACTCTCCCAACCCTCCAAAAAAACCACTCTTCAGTTTAGCATAGGCTAAAATGCAAGAACGGCTTCTTACGAAAATCAGGCCAGCACCGCTGCTGCGGTAACTAGCCTGTCAACGCCATACTATTTTAGTAAATGACTCTGTAACGGTCAATATACTTGGTATACCTATAAGACCTATTAGCTACGAATCAAGTATAAAATTAGTGGGCGATGGCTCCCTTATCTGGCAAGGAAGCGTCTGTCCGCCTCTGATTGAACTATTTTCATAACCTCTATAACAGGGATATCAATCTGTTCAGCAATCTTTTTACAGTCTTCGAATTCGGGAGAAGCAGAAACAACCTGCCCGCCCAGTGACTTAATTTTCACATTGCAAGTCCCAATTGCCAGACTAAGTTCTTCAATAGAGCGTTCTGCGATGATTCGTTCCACAGTTCTGGTTCTAATTCCCAGAGATGACGTTTCGCGAAGGATAAAACTCGCCGTTTCGGCTTCGGCACTAGATTCAACTAAAACTGAAAGCATTACTCCAGGCCTATCTTTTTTCATGCTTATTGGAGTCGCCCACACGTCCCTAACGCCGGCCTTAGCTATCAAAGATTGTTGTACATATCCCAGTATCTCACCAGTACTGTCATCAAGGTTTGTCTCCAGTAATTTCAACTCATTTGAAGCTTTTTCTTTATCAATTTCTCCTATCGTCAAAGAAAGAGCATTGGGGTATGAATCTGGGTTACGAGTACCAAGACCATAGCCTACTGACTCGATTTTCATAACAGGAGCATCAAATTCAGCTATCGAACCTAATATTGCTGCCCCTGTTGGAGTTAACATCTCGCCTGTAGAAGGCATAGAGGTAGGGGGACCATGTGAGGGAGCAGAAGTCATAGCCAAAATTGTCTCAGTTGCAGGTGCCGGAACCATCACTCTTCCATGAGCGGTTTGTACTGTTCCCGATCCCGTTGGTAATGAAGAGCAGAAAAGCTTTTCCACACCCAAAATTTCCAAACCAGCTATCACTCCTACCACATCTACAAGGGTATCCAGAGTACCTAATTCATGTAAATGTACATGCTCAACGTCTGATCCATGTACCCTAGATTCTGCTTCCCCAATTAAAGCAAAAATTCGTCCAGCTGTATTTTTTACATTAGAACTAAGTGATGAAGCNTCCACCATAGAAACAAAGTCCTGCCATCTTCTTGGTCTCTCCGCCTCAGAATTCAAAATCACATCAACATGAGTCCCTGANACTTCATTNCGTTGGGAGTTACTCTCTTNAAACGTCACCCCTCTAACACCAAGGAGATCTACAATTTCCTCAAGGGATTTCATTTTAAGACCTGCATCAATCAATGAGGCCAACAACATATCACCACTAGCTCCNCCCATGGCTTGAATGTAGGCAACTCTCAAAGAACCAACTCCCTAGAATCCTTAACTTCTCGATCGCTATACCACCACATGGAGGTTAAGTTGGAGATTAATATTCGCCAGACAGGGAGTTCAGGAAGCAGGAGTACTTAAAGAAGCTGGTGATATCGCCTCTATTGTGATTCCGTCGTCCTCGTTAGCATCAATAACTGCCGTATCGGCAGGGCCGAGCTCTCCGTTCAGAAGCTTGTCTGACAGCTTGTCCTCAACATGATCTTGAATAATGCGGCGAAGCGGTCTGGCACCAAATGTGGGATCGTACCCATTTTCGGCTAACCACTCCCTGGCAGTCTCTGTAAGTTCAAGTGAAATACCCTTTTCAAGGAGATTTGAGGCAACCTCAACCATTAGAATATCAACGATGTCTTCCATATGTTCTCTGCTCAAAGAGTGGAATACGACTGTGCCATCAATACGATTNAGAAATTCAGGCCTGAAGAAATGTTTAACTTCCTCAAGAACATTACCTTTCATCCTCTCATAGGCTTCTTTCTCACCCTGCGCCGTTTCTGTTCTAGCATTAAATCCTATAGATCGATCTTGCCTAATCAAATCTGAACCAATGTTACTGGTCATAACAATGATAGTGTTTCGAAAATCTACCCTTCTACCTTTTGAGTCAGTTAAGTGACCGTCATCAAAAATCTGCAAAAGAATATTGAAAACTTCAGGGTGCGCCTTCTCAATTTCATCGAGCAAGATCACACTGTAAGATTTTCTACGAACTGCCTCTGTGAGCTGCCCTCCTTCGTCATAACCTATATAACCTGGAGGCGCCCCAACTAAGCGCGCCACAGCATGCCGTTCCATGAATTCAGACATATCCAATCTAATCATGGCATCTTCACTACCAAACAAAAACTCAGCGAGTTTTTTCACGACGTAAGTTTTGCCAACACCTGTCGGACCTAAAAATATAAAAGCCCCAGTTGGTCTTTTGGGATTTTTCAACCCTGATCTAGCTCTACGCACAGCCTTAGATATGACCTGAATCGCCTCATCTTGCCCTATGACATTTTCATGGAGTACTTTCTCCATGTTGATCAATCGTTCAGTCTCTGTCGCAGCTAAACGGGTAACTGGTATACCTGTCCACATGCTAACAACTTCCTCGATGTTCTCTTCTCCCACTATTGGCTGATCATCTCCTCTCTCTTCCTCCCACTCTCTTTGAAGGGTTTCAAGTTTTTCACTAAGGCCCATCTCGCGATCGCGGAGTTCCGCAGCAAATTCATATTGCCTTCCTGAAATAGCCTCATCTTTTTCCTTGCGAACGTTTTCCAACATTCGCGAGACTTCTTTNACAGATAATGGTGCAGTACTGAAATTGATCCTAACTCGTGAGGCTGCTTCGTCTATAAGATCGATGGCCTTGTCTGGGAGAAACCTATCAGCTATGAAGCGCGAGGCTAAACTAGCGGCTGAGCGCAAGGCTTCATCTGAAATCTCCAGATTATGGTGTTCCTCATATTTCTCTTTAATCCCTCTCAAAATATCCACCGTCTCGTCAACTGAGGGTTCCTCCACACGAACCGGTTGGAAGCGCCTTTCCAAAGCTGGATCTCTTTCAACATATTTCCTGTAGTCGTCTAGGGTCGTTGCACCAATTGTTTGCATTTCCCCTCTCGCTAATGAGGGCTTCAATATATTTGCCGCATCGACAGCGCCTTCAGCAGCTCCGGCTCCAACCATTGTGTGTATTTCATCAATAAACAAAACACAATTTCCTGCATTTTTTATCTCTTCAATAACCTTTTTAAGACGTTCCTCAAATTCTCCTCGATATTTCGTCCCAGCTACTAAAGATCCCATATCCAAAGTAACAAGCCTTTTGCCCTGTAAAGTCCCAGGTACATCATCAGAGGCGATTCGTTGAGCTANTGCCTCAACAATGGCGGTCTTACCCACACCTGGTTCTCCTATCAAGACAGGGTTATTTTTTGTCCTTCTACTGAGAATCTGGGTGACTCGTTCAATTTCTTTTTCTCTGCCAACAGTCGGATCCAATCCACCTTGATTAGCTCGATCGGTAAGGTCAATCCCCAGCTGGTCCAATGTCGGTGTCTTAGATGAGGCACGAGACCCTCCTTTGGTCTGGGAAGTAGTACCTCGCCTGTTTAACACACTCCCGGTCTCTCCTCTCACTTTGTCTAATGTGACNCCCAGGCTCTCCAGTACTCCTGCTGCGACACCTTCCCCCTCCCTCATAAGACCAATAAGCAAATGCTCNGTTCCAATGTAGTGATGGTTCAGCCTACGGGCTTCATCAACCGCGAGTTCAATAACTTTCTTTGCACGGGGGGTCAATCCAATCTCACCAGAAGAGGTAGATTCTCCCTTACCAATTATAAATTCGACTGCGGATCTAATTTTGGTCAGTTCGATCCCCAATCCAGCTAAAACCTTGGCAGCTGTACCTTCGCTCTCTCTAACAAGACCAAGCAATATATGCTCTGTTCCTATGTAGTTGTGGTTGAACCGTTGCGCTTCCTCTTGAGCAAGTGAAAGTACTCTTCTAGCTCTCTCTGAGAATTTTTCAAATCTACTAGCCATATANTTCGGCTCCTGAAGTCTTATTCGTCTTCGTGGTCGTAACCATCGTCTACAAAAGTATGGTCCCCAGAATCAGTCTCATCCGCCTGTTTCAAAGAAAGACCCAGTCTCTTCCTTTCCATCTCTATCCTCAAAATTTTTACCTTAATAGAATCCCCCTCCGCGACTACCTCCCTAGGGTGAGTAACAACGGCACTCGTGAGTTCCGTCACGTGTATCAATCCTTCTATTGAGTCTTCAAGTCTCGCAAATGCACCGAAGTCAGCAAGCTTGGTAACCGTAGCCGCAACAACATCCCCAACCTGATAGCGATCGTAAATAGTATCCCACGGCTCTGGTTGCATCCGNCGAAGACTTAAAGCTATTTTCATACTGTCACGGTCAACACGAAGAACATACACATCAAGTTCCTGTCCTACAGTAACTATCTCTTCTGGTGAGTTGACCATTCCCCAGGAAAGCTCTGAGATATGAATTAGTCCATCAGCTCCACCCAGATCAACAAAAGCCCCAAAATTACTTATACCAGTGACCCTACCTTTCCTGATCTCACCCTCGTGCAACTCCTCAATGAGCGCAGCTTTTTGAGCCTCTCTTTGTTCGCGCATGGCCGACCTTTCTGAAAATATAGCCCGGTTGCGAGATCTGTTTACCTCAAGCACTTTTACCGTAAGTGGTGAACCTACAAATTCAGATTCACCAGAATCTTCGGATGTACCATCGCCCGTCTCTGACTGAGATGATTGATCATCTACAGATTGCTTAAAATTATCATGCGTTATAGTTACCAATTGCGACATCGGAACAAAGCCCTGTACATTGGCCACCTCAAGAATACAGCCGCCTCTGTTGAAACCAATTATTTTCCCCTCAATCGTCTCGTCGGCTTCCATATATTTCTGGAGATCCCGCCAACCTTCTTCACCTCGCGCCTTGTCTATCGACAGAATAGGTCCATCCTGCGAATCTGGTCTTATTACAAAAGCGATCAGAGAGTCACCTTCGTCGATCTCTCCCAGCTGGCTTNAGTCTAGACTCCTCATTTCATTAGGGGGAATGAACCCTTCCTCTTTGTGACCAATATCTAGGTAGATACCTTCCGAGTCAGCCCGCATCACCATTCCCTCGACTATTTCACCTCTTCTTAGAGCTTTAAAATCCATCTCGTCAAGAAGTTGCTGCATGTCTAGTTGGGAATCGTCTTGAGTAGTTGGTGGCATAATATTTGAACCGTCACTGAGATAGATTTAGCCGAAGGCCTNCGCTAATTATATGTAAAAGCAAGCACGCAGGTAAAGGGAATAACATACTTCATCTGTCCCTTTAGTACCATTATGGTCATACACACGGCTCAAGACATCAGATAAACACATCAAATATTTGGAGCTAATCCATTACATATTCCACTGAATTGGGTGAAATAAAAAAGCCCTCTGGCAGTGGCCTATTTTCCCACGTCGTTACCAACGCAGTATCGTAGGTGCTGAAACGTTTCACTTCCGTGTTCGGTATGGGAACGGGTGGGTCCGCCTCGCTTGTACCACCAGAGGACAATTAACCAATTTTAACATGACAAGCATNGTTTGAGAAAATCCGGTTAGTTAACGTCTCTATTGGTCCCAATAGAATAGCCAATCCGAATTGACCATTCTAAACTCGTTTGCTAGCATCATTGTAGCTAGTGATGCTAGTGGTCCGTTTGCTAGTGGTTCGTTATTGTACTTAACGTGGACAGATTGAAGCATTTAAGTGATAAACCATTTAGTCAAGGAGTAATTAAAGTGGCAACAACAAGCCTTATACAAGTTTCTGAGGCCGCCGCAGACAAGCTTTCCGAAATACTGAAAGAGCAGGGAGAAGACGGGGGAATGCTTCGAGTAATGGTCACTCCCACACCAAATGGTGGTTTTCAACATGTGCTTGGCGTGGAAAGCGAACCGAANGACGATGATATCGTGATAGAGGCCCATTCGATAAGTGTAGTTATTGACGGCGAAAGTGCCCCGCTTTTAGAGGGTGCTGAAATTGACTACGTTGATGGACTAATGAGAAGCGGATTTGTGATTTCAAATCCAAATATTGAAAGTGCAGATGGTGGATGTGGGGCCGGCGGCGGTGGATGTGGATGTGGTGGTGGTGGTGGTGGTGGATGNGGTGGTGGTGGTGGATGCGGTGGCGGTGGCGGTGGCTGCGGCTGCGGCGGTCACTAGATATTAGAAAATCACCCTTAAGTAAAAAAAGAGGCGGCTCATACCGCCTCTTTTTTTATTGGGTGGAGCATCCGTCTCAATGATCCTTCAATACCTCTCGGAATTTCAACAAGACCCTCTATCAACACTACTGCTGCTAGTNGTCATTATTATCTCAATCATCACGGCAGTAACAATTCATGAATTCTCTCATGCTGTACTTGCGGACAGGCTAGGTGATCACACCGCTAGGAGTTTAGGAAGACTCACAATAAATCCGTCATCTCACTTAGACCCAATGGGGTCCATTATTTTCTTGGTGGCTGGATTCGGTTGGGGAAAACCTGTACCTGTCATCCAAAACAATATTAAAAAAATCAACCCGCAAACTGGCCTGGCTCTGATTTCGTTGGTCGGACCAGCATCGAATTTCGCACTAGCCCTAATTTTAGCTCTTATGATTAGAATCCAATTAATCCCTGATCTGGTCTTGCAACTGGACATCATAGCTTCTTTTATTTACATCCTGATAAACGTAAACATCCTTTTAGGAGTGTTCAATTTGCTGCCGCTACCTCCCTTGGACGGATTCAAGGTAGTTTTGGGTTTTCTGCCCACTAGACTAGCTCATTCAGTCTCTGGATTCGAAAGATACGGCGCCATACCACTATTTGGGATTTTGTTTGTGGACATGGCATTCGAAAAGATTAATATCTTTAACACACTTATTGGTAAGCCTGTCGGCTTCACTCTTGAACTAATGTTAAACATCACGGGTCGTGTATGATCTTCCGAACTCATAGATTTGGTGNGAAATCCAAACCAAAAAGACAACCTTATTAGCGGAAACGTTAACGTTCAATCTGAGAGGCACAAATTGGAAAGAATAGCAGTAGTCGGTACAGGGCCCATTGGGACATCNATAGGCCTTGCGTTAAAAAGCGTGGGTCTTAAGAATACGGAGGTAATCGGACAATGTTCAGACCGTGACTCNCTATCAATTATAAAAAAGATTAACGCTTTTGACGATATTGTATCTGGGCTAGATGAAGCACTAGAAGGTGCACAGCTTGTAGTGATTGACTCATCCGTGTCGGAAACCAGAGACATACTCCAATCTATGAGCCCTCATATAAGTGACGGCGCAGTTGTAACAGACACAGGAAATTCTAAGGTTCGATGCGCAGTTTGGGCAGAGGAATTCCTACCTGACAGTGTCGATTATATTGGCGGGAGACCAATCATAAAAAATTTTGACATGCGGCTGGAGAATTCTTCAGGTCAACTTTTCAAAGATAATAACTACTGCATTATGCCCACCAAAAAAGCGGATGCACAAGCTATTAAAACCGTGGTAAGCATGGTTGAAGCTATAGGCGCAGTCCCGTATTTTCTGGACCCCATAGAGCACGACAGTTACTCAGCTGCGGTGGATGTTCTGCCAATGGTTATTTCAGCAGCATTCGTGAACACTACTGCTGGAAGTGATTCATGGAAAGAAATGTATAAAACAGCATCCAGGGCATTCGATCAACAATCAATGCCCTCATCGGATGACCCCATCGATGCGGAGACCCAGTGTCTTACGGTTTCTCAGCCTTTAATACATTGGATCGATCAAATGATACTCTCCATGCATAAAATAAGATCCCAGCTCAGTGAAGACAGTGATGATCTTATCGAGTCTTTTATAACGGCCTGGGAACAGAGAGCGAGATGGGAAACAGGNGCTATTGGAGATGACGATAGTCGCCCGACCCTTCCAACTGCGGGGGAGTCAATGGCCTCAGTTCTCCTCGGAGATAAACTTGCAAAAAGATTCACTAAGTTAGGTGATGCTGACAAACGATCTTCCTGGAAATATCCAAGAACACTATGATTAAGAAAGTTAGGGAAGCAAAAAAACTCGAGGGGACGATATTACCCCCGGGTGACAAATCCATCTCCCACAGAGCCGCTTTACTAAACAGTATTTCCACGGGTACAGCCCACGTTTCCAATTTCTGTGTTGGAGACGACCGATCTTCGATGCTAGGGTGTCTTCGAGGCCTTGGAGCATCAATAGAGAAGCATTCAGATTGTTCAATATCAGGATCCGACGAATGCTTCGAGATCAACGGTCAGGGCTATCAAGGACTAAGTGAACCCGAAGACATACTTTATGCAGGAAATAGTGGAACTACCATGCGTTTAGTTTCAGGCCTGCTTGGAAGTATGGACTTTTATTCAGTCATAACTGGAGATGCTTCACTGAGAAAACGGCCTATGAAGAGAATAACCCAACCGCTAATCGAAATGGGGGCGGTTATTCAAGGGCGGGATAATGGATCCCTTGCGCCACTGTCTTTTCGTGGAGGTAATCTGACTGGTATTGAATACGTCATGCCAGTGGCTAGTGCCCAGCTAAAGTCTTCCCTACTTATAGCCGGAATGCATGCGGATGGTAANACGATAATTCATCAACCAGCAGAGTCTAGAGACCACACTGAGAGAATGTTGATGTCNATGGGAGGGAGACTAAAGTCTGACGGGCTTACTTTAACNATCGAAAAGTCGGATCTTAAAGCTGTCAACGTAAAAGTACCCTGTGATACCAGTGGGTCAGCTTTCTGGATGGTTGCAGGATGCTGCCATCCCAACGCTTCTATTCGACTAGAAAATGTTGGTATGAATCCAACAAGAATCGGTGTACTTGAAGTCCTATTTAGCATGGAGGCGAACATAANAATTGAAAATGAACGCACAGAAGGTGGTGAACCTGTAGCCGATATAGTGGCTGAAAGCAGCGATTTAATAGCCACAGAAATATCTGGAGACATCATACCAAGAGTCGTAGATGAACTCCCAGTACTATCGCTAGCGGCATGTTTCGCAAGAGGTACCACAACAATCGCAAATGCCGAGGAGCTTAGAGTCAAAGAATCAGACAGGATTTCAGCCACAGTTCAGTCCCTCCAGAAATTAGGAGGCAAGATAGAAGAAACTCACGACGGGATGAAAATCTCTGGGAACGGCCGTTTGACTGGAGCGACAGTCGAGAGTTTTGGAGATCACAGAATAGCTATGACCAATGCTATAGCCGGGTTNATAGCGCAAGGTGAAACCTTAATAGATGAAGCGGAATCGGCAAGCGTGTCATATCCCGACTTTTGGGACACCATAGAAGATATCCGATCCTAAATGACTGATTCGCATTATGATTGCAACTCTCTGCTAATAGTCCTTTCGGGACCCTCTGGAGTTGGAAAAGATGCTGTACTTAATAAAATGAGAGAGGATCCAGGTAATTACCACTTCACCGTCACAGCAACAACGAGGGAAATGAGGGAAGAAGAGACTGCAGGGCAAGATTATATTTTCTTATCCCGTGCTCAGTTTGAAAATTTGGTTGACGAAGAAGGATTTATGGAATGGTCCGANGTGTACGGTAACCTTTACGGCGTTCCTAAATCTCAAGTAACTGATGCTCTTAGTAAGGGCAAAAATGTCATCGTGAAGATCGATGTGCAGGGTGCGAAAAAAATCAAGAATTTGGCTCCTCAGGCTGTGTTCATATTTCTTTCACCTCCTTCAATGGAAAGTCTACAGCGACGTCTTACCGAGCGAATGACAGAGTCTCCAGAAGCTTTGGCTTTACGAATGGAAACAGCAAATGTAGAAATGCTGGAATCCAAATGGTTTCATCATACCGTGGTCAATGAAGACAATATGGTTGACGAAACTGTGAATAGAATTGAGCAGATTGTGAAGGAAGAATTTTCCCTCAATCAAACTAGGAAGCGCTCCAGCAACACGGATATAGCGTAAAAGGTCTTTATAACAAAATTTTTGGAACTCTACGACCGAGCCAACTCTTTTATCACCTTCATCAGGACCTCCTCATCCTCATATGTGTCGACGGGCATGCTAAAACTCACTGAACTAGCATACCTTCCATAAGTTGCCTTTATCTTCTCTGCAATCTGGTCATGAGTACCCACAACAGCAAAATTCTCCAACATTTCATCCGTTATTTGCGCTCCCATTCGATCCCATTCCCCATTTATCGACATCCTGTAAAGTTTCTCATGGGTATCATCCCATCCATGCTCCCGCATAACATCTGCATAGCTCCTTGTAGAAGCATAAAACGAAATACGGTTTTTTGTTTCAGTCTTGTTTTTTTCCAATTCTTCTTCGTCCGAACCTGTGACAATAAATCCCCCGCCAGAAATTTCAATGTCTTCAATAGACCTTCCTGTCCTTTCTGCTCCTGCCTGCAGGTTGGGAAGAACCACATTTTGCGTATACTTCTGGGTATTGAAGGANTGAAGGATTACCCCGTCACACACTTCCCCTGCTACACGTAACATGTTGGGATTTACTCCTGCTATCGATACCTTAATATCGGGTTCATCTATAGGTCCTGGATTAAAGAAAGGCGACATCAGGTTGAATGAATAATGATCCCCAGAAAAAGATAATTTGGTTCCATTTTGCCANCTATCCCATATATGCTTCATCGCCATAATGTACTCACGCATTCTTGGAGCCGGAGCAGACCACGGCATAGAAAAACGTCGGACTATGTGACCCCTTACTTGACTACCAAGACCGAGCGTGAATCTGCCATGTGACAGATTCTGAAGATCCCAGGCAATGTAAGCCGTGTCCATAGGACTCCTTGCAAATGACAAAGCTATGGAAGTCTGGAGTTGAATTTTTTCGGTATGCTCGGCTGCCAAAACCAAAGGAAGATATGGGTTATGTCCAGTCTCNGAGGCCGAAAAAATTTCATACCCCTGCTCCTCAGCCCTCTTGGCGGCCTTGGAGATACCATCTACTGAATATTCGCCATAGCTTGCCTGCACTTTCATACATTTACCTCTTTCTTTAAAGGATCATTCAGATTATTCCGAAAGGTTTCAAACGCTCCCATCAATCGATATATCTAGAAGAGCCGGCTTACCAAGTTTCAAAGCCGCAGTTAGAGTAGGAGCAATATCCTCAACTCTGTCTATTTCTCTTGCGAAAATACCCATGGCTTCAGCGATTCTGGCCAATGGCATTGGGTTAGGAAAATCCATTGCAAGATACTTGCTACTCGGATTATCTTCTTTCAATACTTCATTCTTGTATACATCCATATTCAATTTTAAAATCCGATAGGACCGGTTGTTACAGATAATATAGACAACCGGAATATCTAAATTGGCTGCTGTCCATAGGGACTGCACAGTCATCATCGCACTACCATCTCCAACAATCGCAACAACAGGTCTATTGGGATGAGCCAATTTGATCCCTAACGCTCCACCCATGCCCCAACCCAGTGCACCTCCACGTTCACCATGTATAGAACCAGGTTCACTAAAACTCATAGCTGAGTGAATAGCAGTACGCGATGTAACTGAATCATCTGCAATAACAGCATCATGAGGTAAAACTTTAGCCACTTCCTGCATCATGCGTTCAGCAGACATATGACTATTTAGATTCGCTTCAGAAATGTCCTCACCTACTGAAGCAACTTGAGATTCACGCTCTTTGACTTCATTTTTAATGTTGGATAGTCGCCCTTCTACTTCTTCTCTAAAAGTTCCCGTAGTGGAGGTATCTAATGATTCATTGAGTTCCTGCAACGCCCTTCTAGGATCGGCTGCTATTCCGATATCCGTTGGTTCACTTTTTCCGATCTCCCGTTGGGCCGAGTCTATATGGATCAAACTTGTATCATCTGANAGTGCATGACCTTCAAAATAAAAAAATCCAGGAAAGACATTGGTTCCTAATGCTATAACGACATCGTTTTCGGCCAACACGGATCTACCATCAGGAGTACCAGCCCCAATTAACCCAAAAAACAACGGGTGGTCAGTTGGAAAATTCATCTCTGAATAAGATGTGGCATAGACTTTTGCTCCAATCGTCTCGGCCAATCGCACAGCTTCTTCCACCCCTCCTGATTGAGATAACCTGTCACCAACAATCAAGACAGGGCATGACGCCCTAGCTATCGCTTCGGTAGCGTCTGATATGGCCTTTTCGTCCGGTGGAATCCTAAAATAGCCTTCAGAAGAAGGAATAATTTGCATATCCGCTATGCCATCCAAAGCGTTTGCAGAAAATCCGACATAAACAGGCCCTGTTGGGGGTGTCTTCGCCTCTGTGAAAGCTCTACGCATTATCGCGGGTATCTGGGATGCCTCAGTAACTTCAACACTCCATTTAGAGAATAGCCGAACCATCTCAGATAGATCAGATCTGCCTTCTGCAAGTTTTCGAATATCTTTATTTGCGGATGTCACTACCATGGGAGTACCGCCATCCCTAGCGTTGTGAAGTAAACTCAATCCATTAGCAAGTCCTGTTTCTATGTGAAGATTAACGAACGAAACTTGTCCAGTCGCTCGCGAATATCCGTCAGCCATGCCCATTGCAGCACCTTCTTGACTGGTTAGCACATATTGCAAATCTGGATAATCTTCCAGAGCATCGAGAATAGGCCCCTCACTGGTCCCGGGGTTACCGAATATATATTTAACACCCTCAGCCATGAGCATTTCCATCACAGCCTGTTTTCCTGTCATTGTCGTCACAGCATACCTCCCTGATATGAATTGATTAATGTAAGCTCGTATATTCCCCATTCATACGTGGGTTGCTTTCAAAATATATATGATTCTTATAAATCCAATACTGTTGCGGACAGTCTAGAATTTCAGTGCGAGGCAAATACCTGAAACAGATAATCGTTTATGAATCTACCGATGCTCTCATTACCAAATCAGCTAAAGAATCGCTCGCATCATAACTCAGGGATTCCACAAGTTTCTATATAATGCTTCTCGTTCCCATTTTAAGGACCCATTGGCAAGGAGAAGAATCATGGCATATGAATTCATCGACTACAAGAAAAAAGGTCACTTGGTATATGTAACTATAAAGAGGCCTGAAAGACTAAACGCACTCCATCCACCCGCTAATCAAGAGATGTTTGAGGCATTCAATGATTTCAAAAATGATGATGACGCTTGGATAGCAATCGTGACAGGAACCGGAGAAAGAGCTTTCAGCGCAGGAAATGATTTGAGATATACAGCAGAAAACTGGCACGAAAGAGAAACTCCTATCATCCGCGCGCCTCTGGGTGGAATTACATCCGGATTTGACTGCCCTAAACCTATTATCGCTGCCGTAAACGGATACGCTCTTGGTGGCGGATTAGAACTCGCGATGGCATGTGACATTATTGTGATTGCCGATCACGCCGAGATAGGACTCCCTGAGCCACGAGTAGGACTCATTGCCGGTGCAGGAGGAGTTCACAGGCTACCACGCCATATCCCGCTGAAAAGAGCTATGGGAATGCTTCTGACCGCAAAAAGGATAAAGGCCACTGAGGCATATGAATTAGGTTTGGTTAACGAAGTCGTTCCTCTCGAAAATTTGATGGAAACTGCAGAGCGCTGGGCTTCAGAAATCCTGGAGGCTGCTCCACTGTCTGTCAGGGCATCGAAGCAGATGGCATACGAAGGTCTCGGATGGCCCCTAGACCTCGCCTTTGATAGGAAATACTCTGAGGAAGCTAAATTTATCGCATCCAATGATAGAAAAGAGGGTCCTTTAGCATTCTCTGAAAAGAGAAAACCAAACTGGACAGCTTCGTAGTCCGAAAACAGTATTTAAACGCGCAAATTTTAATAAGTAAATAGGATTTCCCAAATGACAACGGATGATCGAATAACACTTCCTTCGGGCATTTCTCCAAGTAAATATCGCCTATCTCTTAGTCCGGATATGCAAAAATTTACGTTTGACGGAGAAGTCCAAATAACTGTTGAGGTATTGAATACAGTCAATACGATTGTCCTAAACGCTGCGGAACTTCAGATTCAAAAAATAGCAGTTACAACTAGAGGGAAAGAAGTCGAAATATTAGACTCATCCCTAGATGAAGAAGATGAAACTTTAACCATTTCATTGGAATCAGAAATTGCACCCGGCAATGCAGAAATTTCCATCCAGTTTGTTGGACAATTGAACGACAGACTTTTGGGATTTTATAGGAGCAGCTACAAAGATATTAAAGGCGATGAACGATACCTGGCAACGACTCAGTTCGAATCCACAGACGCCAGAAGGGCATTCCCATGCTGGGACGAACCTGAACATAAGGCAACCTTCGATGTCACCCTAGTTATTCCCGAACATCTTACTGCTGTTTCTAATATGCCAGTTATTTCTCAGATACCAGCCAGCCATGGGAAAACCGCTGTCAACTTTGATACTACTCCTGTAATGTCTACATACCTTCTTGCATTCATTGTAGGGGATATTTCCTGCATAGAACAGAAATCTACAAGTGGCACACTTATGCGAGTCTGGACTACAAAAGGTAAGGAAGAACAGGGTAGATTTGCATTAGAAACTTCACTAGAGCTTTTAGATTTTTACAATAACTATTTCGGTATACCGTTCCCACTCCCAAAACTAGACCACATAGCCATACCGGATTTCGCCGCTGGAGCGATGGAAAATTGGGGTGCTATTACCTACCGTGAGGTAGCACTCCTCGTTGATCCGGAAAACAGTTCGGCCGGCACGAGACAGATCGTGGCCGCGATAATTTCTCATGAAATGGCACATATGTGGTTCGGAGACCTAGTCACCATGAAATGGTGGAACGACCTATGGCTAAACGAAAGTTTTGCCTCATGGATGGGTGATAAAGCTGTAGATTCGATTCATCCAGAATGGGATATGTGGACCCAGTTTCTAACCGCAGATACTGCCTCCGCCTTCTCCCTTGACGGATTAACTAATTCCCATCCGATAGAGCAGGAAGTCAACAATCCCGCAGAAATTGGACAACTATTTGATGCCATTAGCTACAGCAAAGGTGGTTCGGTACTTAGAATGCTGGAGGACTATATCGGAGCCGAAGATTTTAGAACCGGTATAAGCGACTATTTAAATAAACATTCATATTCAAACGCGGAGACTTCGGATCTTTGGAATGCTTTGGGGGAGTCGTCTGGAAAACCTGTGTCTAGGGTAATGGATTCATGGGTAAAACAAACGGGA
>NZSI01000020.1 GCA_002696685.1 Chloroflexota bacterium
CTAGCACCACCACAAGCTAGGACCACAGACATGATCGCTGAGGAAAGTAGCAATTTCATGTGCATATTATATGCCTCCACATCAGCCCGATAGTAACATTTTGACTACCACGAGGTGCGAAAGATGCGAAAGGAATTATCATGGATGTGGAAGAAAGTGTGGGTAAGTAGAGAGGGGTGTCAGGCTGTGGACAATAGTCGACAAAAGCTGGATATATTCCATTGCGTCCAAATCGCTAGGTTCACTCTTTTATCTTAGGTTTNNTGCCTAAAAAGGNTTGGTGCCGAAGGAGAGATTCGAACTCACACGGGTTTTACCCCAACGGTTTTTGAGACCGCCGCGTCTACCGTTCCGCCACTTCGGCAAATTGAAGTCACTATTATAGTTGTTGGCTAAATAAAATATGCTGATGCTAATAGAAAGGTTGTAGATGCCGAGAACAGTAGAAGGATACTCTAGCTAAAACCACATAGTGCGAAACGTTTTACATTTCTATCTTTTTATCACCTGAAAGGTAGGCTTGAGGTTCTTTCTGGAAAGCTTTGTTACAGCCAGGACCACAGAAATAATAGGTGGTTTCTTGATAGANCCAAGTGCCTCCATTTGGATTTCCCATATCGACGTCCATATGACAGACCGGATCTTTCTCCCAGTCGATGCGGTTTTTTCTAAATAATGGAATTTTCATATTATTTCTTCTGCTTAGGCTATGGCCAACATATTAATATTAGTTTAGTACTTACATGTATTTTAGGCGAAGTGAGTTTAACACTACACTTATTGAACTTAACGCCATAGCTCCTGCAGCAGCTATTGGATTAAGGAATCCTTG
The DNA here is from genome assembly GCA_002696685.1 of Chloroflexota bacterium. Next base: position 833 of record NZSI01000020.1, read on the forward strand.
ATTTCCTAGCAGCGGTTTCAAGATGGTAGGAATTTCTCCTCCCAACAGGTGTATGAATGGATATACTATGCCTGCAGCAATGGGAATCAGGAAAATGTTATATCCGAATGCCCATCCCAAGTTCTGGCGTATCGTGCGCATAGAAGACTGGCTCAATTCAATTACCTTTGCAATTGACTTAATATCGTTTGTGATGACTGTTACATCAGCAGATTGTATTGCCACTTCAGATCCTTCACCTAGTGCAATTCCAAGATCAGAAGTTTCAAGTGCGGGTGCATCATTAACTCCGTCTCCTACCATCGCTACTATTTTTCCTTGAGATTGAAACTCTTTAATAAAGTCCATTTTTTCCTCGGGAGAAACCTCTGATTGAACTTTTTCGATACCTATTTCTTTGGCGACATTTTGCGTGGCATACCTATTATCTCCACTTAATAAAGCCACCTCTATTCCCATAGCCTTTATGTCAGATACAGCATCTCTGGCATCAGGCCTAGGCCGATCTTCAAAGTCAATCTTACCGGCGTAACTTCCATCTATGGAGATGTGTGCTTCCGATCCATGTATCTCTTGAATTGGGCTATTTTGTGTGGGGACATTTACCCCTATAGAAGATAGATATCTTCGGTTTCCTACAGCCACTAAGGTATTTTCGTCATCGATGGTTCCTGAGGCACCCATACCAGGAACTGACGTGAACTGTTTTACTTTTCCATAAGGTATATCCAGTTCGTTGAATCGGTTTACTATTGCTTTTCCCAACGGATGTCCAGATTGATATTCGACTGATGCTGCGACCCTTAACAATTCCTGCTCACTTATATTGGGAGAGGNGGTTATTACCGAGACGATAGGCTCACCCATAGTTAGCGTCCCAGTTTTGTCGAAGACCACAAGATCCACTTTCCCAGACACTTCCAGAGACTCAGCATTTCTAAACAGTATTCCTGAGGATGCGGCCTTTCCTGTCCCAACTACTACCGCTGTCGGAGTTGCTAAACCCATAGCACATGGGCAGGCTATAACGAGTACGGCTACGGAAACTTTTACGGCGTTGTAGAAGGACGGTTCTGGTCCCAGTGTTAACCAAATACAAAAAGTTATTGCTGCCAGTATGACTATCGTGGGCACAAAATATGCCGATATATGATCTGCTAGTCGCTGAATTGGGGCTTTCGAGCCCTGTGCTTCCTCAACTAGTTGGATTATTTGGGAATGGACAGTATCTTTGCCTATACCTGTTGCCTGGTAAGTCACGCTACCCTCTCCATTCACGGTAGCGGCGAACACTTTGTCATCGGCACCTTTTGCTACTGGCATACTCTCCCCAGTGAGCATAGATTCATTAGCAGACGTGGTGCCATCGATTATATTTCCATCCACAGGAAATCTCTCACCGCTTCTTACGAATATTTGATCGCCGATTACTACATCTTCTGTCGGAACACGAGTTTCTTTTCCATCCTTGATTATCGTTGCTACATCAGGATGCAGGTCCAGCAGAGCTCTGATTGAACCTGATGCAAGCCTCCTAGCCCTGGATTCCAACATTCTTCCGAGAAGCACGAGGCCAACGATTGCACAGGATGCATCAAAATAAATGTGGTCGGGGGGTTCCGATACACCAATTAGTTCAAGAATGACTTGAACTGCGCTGTAGCAGTATGCAACAGAAGTGCCTATAGCTATTAATGTGTTCATATTAGTTGTGCCATGTCGTAATGCACTCCATGCACTGACATAGAACTGGCTTGCCGCCCAAATCTGGATCGGACTTGCTATAGCGAGAAAAATCAGATTCAACGATAGGCCGAATACTCTGTCTGGGTAGGGGAACACCATTGCTGACATGATCAGAGCGGCGGCAATAATACTGATACTAGCTTTACTGACGAGGATTATAGTGTCTCTGTCAGTGGACCCGTAGTCGTAAGGTCCGTCTTGCACGTGTTGAGACTTATACCCAGCTTCAGTAACAGCAGCCCTCATTTCCGAGATGGAGGTGAGTCCAGGCACGTAGCGAATACTACCTCTCTCGGTGACGAGATTTACATTCGCCTCTGTAACTCCACCCAACGACCTCAAAGCTGACTCCACGTGGGAGACGCAGGCTGTGCAGGTCATACCGTCTATAGCCAGAGTTATAGAATCTGATCCCAGACCGTACCCTGCATTTTTCAATGATTTATTGATGGCCTCTAATGAGGGGAGATCGCCAGATACCTGTATAGTCGCTTTTTCTGTTGCCAGATTAACAAAAACATCCTCTACTTCGTTGAGGTCCTGGAGAGCGTTTCCAACGTGGTTAGTGCATGCGGCGCATGTCATACCCGTCACCGGGAAAACGACATTTTTGCTATTTGCCACCTGCGTCATTAGTATCCACCGCCATAACTGAATTGACCAAGTGTCATTATAAGCTAATGAAAAAAGAGGGTTTCCNTTATGAAAACCCTCTTAAATTTCTGTGGACTCCAACCTTTCTATGTAACTACATGGTTCTGACAACCCCAACCACTCGTCCTCTGACTGCTACGCTTGCGGCTGAGAGTGTTATTGGACTCATCTGGGAATTTTCTGGTACTAGGCGGACAGTATCACCCTCTAAAAAAAAGCGCTTTAATGTTGCTTCTTCTTTTTCTGGCAGCCATGCAGCTACCATATCTCCGTTGTCCGGGTTGGTTACAGGTTCCAGTAAGACAAGATCGCCGTCCGCAACCAGTGCATCAATCATTGATTCTCCTTTAACTCTAAGACCGAAAATATTTTCCTTCCCTTGAGTCAAAAATGGAGGTAAGTCAACATTGTCAAAATCTTCGTTGTTCCACGGTCCGCTGCCCTCTATAGGAAGAGGTTCACCTGCTGCGATGTTTCCCAAAACTGGGACTGAAATAACGCTCATCGCCCGGTTTATTGCCTCAGCAGCTTCCCCTAGGAGCTCTATGCCCCGGGAAACTTCCCTTCTGCGTTGCAGGTATCCTTCCCTTTGTAAAATCTGAAGGTTGTAATCTACAACTGATGTTGAACTGATCTCACAGCCGCCTTGGATATCTCGTACTGTAGGCGGGTAATTGTTTTCCTTCATGAAAGTCGTGATGAATTTAAGCATCGATTGCTGTCTTTTGGAAAGAGAACGTTTCATAAAATTCACCTTGACGATTATGTAATGGTCTAAAGATTCGAAAATGCGTACTAATGTTCCGAACAAATTATCAGAACAATTGTGCGATGTCAATCAGACTTGAGATCAAACTTCAATAGATGTCTTTATTCGCGGTCGTTTTGTTACTGTCTTTACGTTGACCGGTCGAAATAGCGGGTGCTACGATTAATTTAGTGAAAGTTATCACCAACTGGTGATCGTCTTATGGGAGACCCTGATTGCGGGTTTTATTTCCATTGAAAATCAAACTAGGAGAAAAGTATAAAAAGTGCTAAAGAAGTTACTAGCTACTGTTGCCATCTTAAGTACATTTTCGGTCGTGATTGCCTGTGGTGAAAACACTCCACCCAAAGGTAGTCATGAACCAGTGAAACCGGCGGCAGTTCCTGCTGCCCAGCAGCCTTCATCGGCGCCCCCTTCAGCGGCCCCAGTCACCAGTTCCAGCAGTTCTTCCAGTTCTGCGGCTTCATCTGCAGCGGCGGATGTTGAATTAGCAATAACACTTCAGGATGAAAACGGAGATTACGCCTACAACCCGGGTGAAATAACGGTGAGTACAGGCAAGACGGTTAAATTCACACTAACCGCCCAGGAGGAATTTCATACCTTTACAGTTGACGATCTTGGCATAGATTTAGAGGTTGAAGCCGGNGACACACAATCAATAACATTTACTTTTGATGAGCCTGGCTCTTACGACTTGATATGCATACCTCATGAGTCTCTTGGCATGGTGGGTAAGATAATAGTTCAGTAGAAATTAAATAAATTACCAACCAAAAAGGGCGGTTGACNNTNANNGTCAACCGCCCTTTTTGCTTTTCCAAGAAGGGTAATTGCGACGGTTAATTTTTGAGTAATTCAGCACCGTCGGATTTTTATCCGTCTTATGGATTCGAGAAAATGATTTAGAAATGATGGTGTTGGTGATTGGTGTTAAAAGCACCTTAAAAATCTGTTCCCTGAAATACAACCCTTTAACTTGTGGAATGAAAATGCACGCACACAATATATGGTGTTATCGTTGACGGCAAAAACAGTCCCCAATATACTTTAGCTGAAACCAATAGGGGGTTTATTGATGCGTGTATCTTGTCTTCAACAAAACCTGAGTCGTGGTCTCTCAATAGTTGGGAGAGCTGTTGCATCNCGCAGCAATTTGCCGGTGTTACAAAATGTGAAGATTTCTACCGAAGATAATATGCTTGTCTTAACGGCAACAAATCTTGATATTGCTATTACAACCCGTATCGGTGCTCAGGTGGAAGAAGATGGTGAAATTACTATACCTGCCCGGCTGCTGACCGACTTCGTAAATTCCCTCCCCGATGATCGTATCGACATAAAAACGGAGCCCGACCCTCTTATGGTTGGCCTTACCTGTCAGCGCTTTGAAGCCAATATAAATGGGACAGATTCAGAAGAATTTCCACCCATTCCTACTGTGGATGAGGGCGCCACTATAAAGATGGATCCTCAAGTTCTTCGTGAAACCATTGCTCATGTTGCATTTGCTGCTGCCACCGAGGACTCGCGACCTGTTCTTACTGGCATTAAAGTGGAAGTCAAAGGAGACGATTTCACTTTTGCTGCCGCTGATGGATTTCGGCTGGCCGTTTTTGAAGGAAAGCTTGCAGAACCTTTGCCAGAAGACATGGAATTCATCATTCCGGCAAAGTCTATGCAGGAAGTAGGTCGGCTAATTGGCAGCGACGACACAGAGGTGGAATTCACCATTACTCCTACAGGTACTCATGCGTTATTTAATATTGGAACAGTGGAAATTGTGTCCCAATTGATGCCCGGTTCATTTCCTAACTTCAGATCATTAATTCCTGAAGAAAACAGGAGTAGTGTAGTTGTAAAGCAGGAAGATTTTATGAGAGCTGTCCGCTCTGCGGCGATATTCGCTCGTGATGGTAGTGGAATAGTCCGCCTTCAGATACTGAACGGTGAAGAGGGAGGCGGGATTTCCATTTCGTCCCGTGCAGAAGAAATGGGTGATAACCGAAGTGAAATTGACGGTTCAGTGGATGGGGAAGTTGATGAGGACTCCAGGATAGCTTTTAACAATAAATACCTGTCTGAGGTGTTAGATGTACTGGGAGATGGTGAAATAGCCTTTGACATGAGTACTGCCTCGAGTCCTGGGGTAGTCAGGTCTGTTAACAAGGATGGTTACACCCACGTTGTTATGCCGATGTTTGTTCAGTGGTGAGTAAGAATTCAGGGTTTATGTTCTCGATTCCGTTCGTAATCACAGCTTCACGCAAGGTGAAGTTTTCCAGACACCTTTTTTTGAGCCAGTAGCTGAGTGTCGCTTCGTGAATGACCTAGGATGAATGTAATCTCCCGGGTCTGACCTTGTGCCGCAAGCATTTATCGGTACTTTTTAGCTGCAAATCTAGGGCGAATCGAAGCCTTTTAATAGCGGACATACTCTCTAAGGAGGCAGAATTATTGTCGAAACCCACCGATAGTAACGAATTGGATGTACTGATCATTGGGGCAGGAGCTACAGGTGCAGCGGTCGCCTGGAGCTTGAGTGATGCCGGTATCAGTGTAATGTGCCTTGACCAGGGGGATTGGGTGGCACCAACCCAGTATCATTTAGACGAACGCGGCTGGGAACTTAGTCGTTGGTCCGACTTCCACCCTGACCCGAATAGCCGGGGGCTCGCGGTAGATTACCCGGTCAATAATGCCGAATCCGCAATAGCACCTCTCATGTACAACGCTGTTGGGGGCAGTACCATTCATTGGGGAGCACATTTTCCTCGGTTTCACCCGTCCGATTTCAAGGTTCGGTCTTTAGACGGTGTCGCGGATGATTTTCCATATGATTATGCTGAACTTGTACCTTACTTCGATATAAACGATCGTATGATGGGAGTCTCAGGTTTGGACGGCGACCCGTTTTATCCGACCAAGTCACCGAGACCTATGCCACCACTCGCGCTGGGACCGCATGGCGAGACTATTGCGAAAGGTTTCGACAAACTCGGATGGCACTGGTGGCCCGCTGATGCCGCTATCGCATCGACAGCGTACAAAGAAGGTCGACGAGCTTGTAACTATGGGAGTTCGTGCGACCTTGGCTGTATGACCGGGGCAAAGGCTAGTACGGATATAACGTATTGGCCACCCGCGCTTCGGGCCGGTGCACGGCTTGAGACGAGGGCTCGTGTCAGGGAACTCGTTGTTGGAGTTGATGGCCGGGTACAATCGGCGCTCTATTATCGTGATGGGCGTCTACATGAACAAAAAGCGCGACTTATAATTATAGCGTGTAATGGTGTGGGCACCCCACGCTTGTTACTTAACTCACGTTCGCATCGTTTCCCTGACGGTCTCGCCAACGGGAGTGGGTTGGTTGGTAAAAACCTCATGTTTCATCCAGCGGCTTTTGTCACAGGATATTTCGAAGATGATCTTGAGAGTAATCATGGCCCAGTCTCTAATAGCATCTACAGCCACCATTTTTACGAGACCGACGAAAGCCGCGGATTTTTGCGTGGTTATCAGTTCCAGGTCACCCACGATTCAGGCCCTCTCTGGGCTGCCCGGGGTGGTACAAAAGGGGAACCCCTCCCGTGGGGATCAGGCCACCATGAGGTATTTAAGCAACGGTTCAATCACTCAATCAATGTAGCAGTGTTAGTGGAAGACCTTCCCGAAGAACACAATCAGGTTACTATTGATCCGCTCCTTAGCGACAGCGATGGTATTCCCGCGCCTAAGGTAACTTATCGAGTTGGGGATAACAGCAACAAGATTCTCGACCATGGTATTAGAAGTGCAACAGAAGTTCTTGAAGCTGCCGGTGCGCGTGAGGTAACACCGAATCGTGTACCAAAGTTCGGAGGGTGGCATCTCATGGGAACGGCTCGCACAGGCGTTGATCCTGAGCATTCAGTGGTAGACAGCTGGGGTCGGGCACATGAAGTCCCAAACCTCTTTCTTGTCGACGGTAGCGTGCTCGTCACCTCCGGAGCGGTGAATGTAACCAGTACCATTCAGGCTATTGCCTTGCGTACCGCCGATTACATTAAACGAAACCGAAGGTATCTTTAAGGACATAAGAATGAATGCCTTACTGACTGATACTCAACGTGTCCTCCTGAAACAGTTGCTTGATCATATAATACCCAAAGAAGGGGAAATGCCTGCCGCTGGTGAGATTGCATCAAGTTACGTCGAAGGGGCCGCTGAGATGTCGTCAGTCACGGCACGGGTAGTATTGGACATGATGGTCGTTGCGGACGCAATGGCAGGCTCATGCTATGGGAAGCCTTTCTCTGACATCGCCGATTCATCGAAGGAACCATTGCTCAAGATAATCCAAGAACAATATCCTCGAATGTTTGGCGAATTCGTAACCCTTGCATACAATGGTTATTACACTGATGAATCTGTTGTCAGACTGCTGGGACCCGATGCAGGTATACCACAACCAAAAGGCTTTCTAGTCGCGTCATTCAATCCCGCTATAGTTAGCAATGTCCGGAAACTAGGCCAGAGATACAGAGCAACTCGGGGGCCCGACTGATACAACTATGGATGCTGCTCTTCAGCTTGAGATATCCATGGATAATAAACAGGGGAAAATGTCTGGAGTCATACCTGATTACACAGGTGCACACAGCTTCCCGCCTTTGTACAATGGTGACAGAGTTTTCACTGCCACGGGGGATCTAACCAGGAAGCATGGAACNTATAAAANTAGCCATAATCGGTTCCACAGGCGCAATNGGTCAGACCCATATTGACGCGATATCAGAGTTGTCTTCATGCAAATTGGTTGGTGTTAGTGCCCGCAAACAGGCTCCTCTTATACAACAGGCATCTCAATTATCAGTAACCGCTCATCCGTCTCTGGATGATGTTCTTGAAGATTCAAATGTTGACGCAGTCATCATCGCCACTCCCCATCCGTCCCATAAAGACATCACTCTCAGAGCGATCAGTGCGGGGAAACACGTTCTGGTGGAGAAACCTATATCTGTCACTCCGGCAGAGTCTGACGAAATGGTGAAAGCGGCCAGGAAAGCAAAACTTACTCTTGGAGTTTTGTACAACAATCGCTTTCGTCCCGAAGCTCTAAAAATGCGTGACCTGATCAAGAGTGGTGAAATCGGGAATATTTATCGGGGCAATATGATCAGTGCCATGTTCCGGAGTCAGGACTATTACGATCGNTTGGACTGGAGAGGNACATGGAAATATGAGGGAGGCGGTACCNTGATAAACCAGGGTATACACGCTATCGACATGTTTCTTTGGTTGATGGGTATGCCAGAAACCGTCACGGGAGTATTACGAACCCTCAAGCACAGAATTGAAGTTGAAGATTACGCGAGTTCTATTCTTGAATATGAAAATGGCGCCCTTGCAAGTATTCAATGTGACACTGTCCAGGCTCCCAATAAACAGCGTATCGAAATTTACGGGGAAAACGGGGCTATTATTATGGATGACTGGAAGGTAACACTTCACAGGATGAATACCCCCGTCCAGGAATTTCTTGAAACTGACAGAACGGTTAAATTTGTTCCTCCAGACTCCACTTCTGAAACTTTCGACTTCGGGCCTGCAAAAGGAACACACGCCCCGGCCATTGATGACTTCTGTAGAGCAATTCAGGAGGGAAGAGACCCTCTTATTACCGGGGAAGAAGGGTCTAGAGCTCAGGAACTCGTTGCGGCTATAACATTGTCTGGCTGTACTGGTGAGAAGGTAGAGTTGCCAGTGGATAGATCAAAATATGACGATCTTATGCAGAGCTTGAAGCTCGCAGGGAGACTGCCGGATATTTGCGATATTTCCTGATCTTCGAGCGGGATCCTCTTACGGTTAACCGAACAGGAAATTTTGAGAATTTGTTTCTCCAGGATAATTAATCAGCGACCGCGTCATGTGCATACCATTCCGCAGGTTCTTCGCCTGGTTCCGGGAGGATCTGTCCATCTTCCATAGTCCATGAGGCTGGACCTTCAGTGATGATGCCACTAATTTCGTTATGCGATATTGAAGTTATGTCGCAAAATTTATCAATAATCCCGTTCAGAATGGTTTCTCTTACTTCGGGAGGTCTCCCTGCGCGATTCCCTCCAGCAATAAAATATCTGGTACCTGGCTCTATGGTCGCTGTTCCGTATAAATTCGGTACTGACTCACCTTCTTCAGTTTCAATAAACGCTACGTGTACAAAATTTCTCGGCGCTGCTGATATACCGCAATGGACATCTGTGATCGCGGTTGCTATTTCACTTCGTTTCTCATAGGAAATAGAATCCTTCGGTATCAAACATCTGTAAAACGGCATTAATATTCTCCTTTTTTCCGGTTCAACCCTTATAGCTCCAGTCTCTTGCAGCCACTAAAACTTCATCTTTTCCTGCGCCCGTGATTCGACACCACTCATCTCCGAGACTCATTAAGAGTTTTGTCCGGGTCTCTGTATCACATCCATCAGGAATCCTGCCCCTGACTATAGAAGTTGTTGATGGCCGGCCCCCGCGAAATCCGAACCCTTCAGGTATTTCTGACCAGCCTATATCCACTGGTCCCTGATCTTCTCCAAGCGCACTGAAGCAGCATTGTGTTATCGCTTCTTCCAAACTACCGCGGACGCTATCGGGAATACATCCTTCCTGAACAGTACAGTAAAATTCAATCATTAATACCTGGCTCCAAATATTTTCTATTGGTCAGCGGAGTATATTAGCTGCTGCCAATTATATTGCAACTGTCATTTCTCGGACATACCTTTGTGAAGATGCCAAAGTATAATTCTGAACCTAAATAAACATTAACCTGGAGTACTGAGATGTCGACCACACGAGATTACACTGATTTACTTCTTGAACAGGACGGAGCGGTACTTACTATTACAGTAGATCGACCCGAGGTACTTAACGCCCAGAGTCGCATAATGAGAGAAGAGTTGGACCAGGCGTTTGATGACGCCGCTCAGGATGATTCTGTAAAGGTAGTAATTGTGGCTGGCGCGGGAGAACATTTTTCGGCCGGTCATGATCTTGGTAGTCCNCAGGAGATGGAGGATCGTGAAAAGCGACCCTATTCGCCAGGGACCGCAGGAGAATANGANCGTAGNTGGCAACAGAATGTAGCTAACACCTTGCGCTGGAGNGACTTTCCNAANCCNACTATTGCCCGNGTACATGGNTACTGCATCATGGGTGGAATNATTCTTGCNTCTTCATGTGATCTCATNGTGGCTTCTGAAGATGCNAGATTCAGTGANAGAACCGTCAGNTGGGGAGGACCTCATGTTCAATTTGTTTCGCTTCCATGGGAAATAGGAATAAGGAAGGCNAANGAATATNTNTTTACNGGTGATTGGATGAGTGCTCATGAAGCGGAGCGGCTTGGACTTGTAAACAGAGTTGTNNCNCGNGACAAACTTGAAGAAGAGACGATGGAACTGGCTCAGAGAATAGCNCTTCANGATCCNTTTGCNNTNCGTCTTTCAAAAGCTTCTTTAAATCAGGTTCAGGATCAGATGGGATACAGNAACAGTGTGATGNCAGGGTTTCATAATCATGCTCTGGGGTTGTCTCATCGACGNGANTTGGCNGGTGATGAGAGAGTTACATCGATAGANCGNGCCCGGAATCGTGACAAGAAATTTGGTGACGGGGGNTGATGAACCCNTTTTCCGATCTTANAGTNNTGGATNTGTCGTCNGGATTTGCGGGTGCNTACTGTGCCAGNATGCTTGCCGANCATGGTGCNAATGTNTACAANGGNTCTNTTNCNGNNAGNNAAGACNNNTCGATNGGTTANGGTCCCNATNGGAAGGNTGGNTNNANTNANGATCCNGGAGCNATCTACCACTATNTGAATTACAANAAACTNCCAATNNCTCANGNTNANANCNGCGANGGNTTTGAGTCANTTCTGNANNTTGTATCAGANTNNGATGTNATGNTNGAAGATTTTNNCGANGATGANAGATCTANNGNNGATATNTCANNGATTNTNNCCNNTCTNCCCNCCACGGCNATTNCATGCTCTATNACGNCATTTGGTAAANNGAANTCATGGANCTCNAGACCATNCAGTGATCTCACNATGCANGCATTGACNGGTTANTGCAGTGNNAATGGNAACCCNGGTCANANGCCNNTAAAAGAGCCNGGTACNGAATCNCAATTCATGGCCGGNGCTAATGCATTNNTNGGTCTNGTTTCAGCACTTNTNCNGAGAGATNTATCAGGTNNTGGNCAATCTGTGGATATATCTATTCTTAAAACTATGCTGTCNAGNTATGGACCTTANCTTTTNNGTGCNCTNCANACTCNNGATCCACGATNGACAGCAGGAACAGGGNCTCCATTTTGGACTGGTNCCCTGTAAAGATGGATATGTNACNATGAGCGTTCGNCATGAACCNACNTGGGAACACCTCTGGATNTTTTTTGAAGATCCTGATTTTGCCAANGATCCNAGGTATGANACNGCGGCAAAAAGNNGGGCGAGTGANTCNGAACTGGCTGNAATACTNTTNCCNCGNTTGAGNCAATANACNAAAAANGAACTGTTTGAAGGATTGAGTCCTTTAAGAATTCTNGTAGGTGAAGCTCANTCNATGGAAGATATTTTCANNGACGAGCATCTCAGGGAAAGNGNNGCNCTNTTTGATTATTCTGATGGTTTTAANATGCCTTCCTCACCGGTNAANNTATCAGAAACTCCCACNCAATTNAGNAATANGGCNCCTGATCCNNAAGATTGCTTGATCANTGGNNNTNATGTACCANCTGCGAAATCNAAAAAACGGTCATATGAANNTACAANATCCTCTGGNCCTCTGAGTGGTTTGAAGGCNACTGTACTCACACAGGCATGGGCGGGNGCTTATTGTACTCAGCTNCTTGCTGATCTGGGCATGGATGTTGTCCAGGTGGAGTCNGTAACTAGAATTGATCCCTGGCGNGGGGGATTTCCCCCANGANTNAATGGNCTCTATCCTGNTAANGANCCTGGNTTACGCCCGTGGGANNGGAATGCACTTTTNAATGGGGTTAATCGAAATAAAAGGGGNATNACNNTNGATCTNAATGATNNTCAGTGTAAATCCGCTCTGATNGATCTGGTNAGTNCCAGCGATCTCTTNGTTGAGAATTTTTCAGGCCGNGTTATCGGNAATTTGGGANTGGANTATGANTCTTTAANAAAGATAAANGAAAANTTNGTTATGGTNNGAATGCCGACNTACGGNACNTACGGNCCTTATTCCANTTTNGCNGGNAATGGTGGAACTACGGAACCAGCCTCTGGNATGTCTTATNTGATGGGTTATGAAGGTGGNCCACCNCTCAATTCTGGAATAATGCATACAGANGCATTCAGTGGAATTCTCGCCGCAGGNGCNGCNNTGACNGCTCTNAGATTGCAACAGAAAACAGGACTTGGACAGTGTGTGGAGGTTTCCCANCAGGANGCGACTCTNAGTCTTCTCGCAGAATATATTATGGAGTATTCCCTGACNGGAAATATTCCNGNNAGACAGGAGAACTTCANTAGNAACGTTNNTCCCCAGGGATGCTATTTATCTTTGGACGGGATATGGATTGCNCTGACNGTANAAGATGAGNCANAGTGGNNAGNGTTNCAAAACANNCTGGGNAANCCAGATGAGCTGANGGANACTCGTTTTTTAANCCTGNNTTCAAGACANAGNTATCGTTTTNAATTAGATGNNTCNATTTCAAAANTTGTAGCCNGNTGGGATTCNANACAATTTACTGATNCTNTNCGATCGGNTGGAATTCCATGTGAGCCGGTNANCNATCTATTTGCAGGTNGCNACTTCGGATGATTTNCATGAGCTGGGNATGTTTNTTGNGGTNGANCATCCNNGTACNGGNTCTTTTTACCATGTNTCTCCNCCATGGGATTTNAGTGTTACTCCNGCATCCATNCGNATGCCGGCNCCAACTTTGGGNCAGCACACAAANGAGGTGTTNANANANAGNNTGGGNTGGTCNGAAAANTCNGTTNAGANACTTTTNGANACAGGNATAATTGGCACAGATCCCGTTACCTAGTNANGCAAGAAAATCTCACACAGGGATTTTTTCNGCTAACTCTTCGTTACTGGGTTCGACGAGTATTGAACCATCCGGGAATATTATGGTCGGTACTCTCATCTGACCGTTGTTTAGNNCCTTGATGTAATCCTGATACTGGGTTTCTTCATCAACGTCAGTCCANTCATAAGAAACANCGTTTTCGTCCATNAATANNTTTGCNCTCGTGCAGTCNCCACACCATGTTGTTCCGTAAACTTTAATGTCAGACATTAATACATCCCCTCTGAAAGTGAATTACTAGCACACTTCAGCTTCTGCAAACAGTAAATATCAGATATATTCATATGATAGCTCATATGAAGTTGGCCTAAGGTATTCCTGAGGAGGAATTGGAAATGGAAAAAGCATTGCAGGGGATAAGAATCCTGGACATGACTCAATATGAGGCAGGTACATCATGTACCCAGTTGCTTGGATGGCTGGGGGCTGATGTAATCAAAGTTGAGCAGCCGGGGCGTGGAGATCCTGGTAGATCTGTAGCTACGACGAATTTTGATAGGGATTCAGCATATTTCTTNTACTTCAATTCCAATAAAAGAAGCATAGCGTTAGACCTAAAAAATGAATTGCACAGAAAGGCCTTCGAGGACCTTGTGAAAGAGTCTGACGTTGTAGCTGAGAATTATGCCGCTGGTGTTTTGGAAAAGCTTGGTTATAACTATTCGGAACTTGTTAATCTAAATTCCGCTGTCATTCTTGCTCGTATCAAAGGATTTGGAACTTATGGTCCGTACAGTCAATATAAGAGTTTTGACCCGGTGGCTCAGGCGGCTGGCGGAGCAATGGCAGTAACAGGTGAACCCGATGGTCCGCCTCTGAAACCGGGTCCAAATATTGGCGATAGTGGGACTGGTCTTCACGCAGTTATTGGCATACTGGCCGCTATTATTCAGCGTCAAAGTACAGGTAAAGGNCAGGTCGTTGAGGTATCAATGCAAGATGCTGTACTCAGNCTGACTCGGACGGCTCTTTGTAACTATGCTGAAAGTGGAAGTGTCCAGAAAAGGAGAGGGTCTCAGACAGGAAGGGCTGGTTCGGGTATTTTCCCGTGTGAACCAGGAGGTCCCAACGATTATGTATATATAACGGCACTTTCTGCCAGACGCAATATCTGGGATGGTCTTATGAAGGTAATTGGTCGAAACGACCTTGTTGGGGATCTTATGTTTGAAAACCCGGCGGAAAATGTCGACAGCATTAACGATGTCATATCTAATTGGACCTCTAAACGTTCCAAGAGGGAGGTGATGTCTGTGTTGGGTTCTGCGGGAATACCTTGTAGTGCNGTGATGGATGCCGAAGACATATTTAGTGATCCTCATTTGATCGAGCGAGAGATGGTTTCGCCGGTGGATCACCCGGATCACGGGACTTTTGACGTGTTGGGATGCCCCGTTAAACTTTCAGATTCACCGGTAGATCTCAAATCAGCACCGCTACTGGGGCAACACGGTGCAGAAATTCTGTCTGATGTGCTCGGATATAACAGTTCACAGGTAGATGCAATAACTGCGTAACTTTGTTATTCAGGTGGTTAAATTCCGCTAGATCACTCCAAGCTCGGAGAAGACTTTTTTTGCAACCCTTACTGCTGTAAGTGAGGATGGTACTCCTGCATAAACGGATGCGTGTATAAACATTGCCATAATTTCATCCGGAGTAAGTCCATTATTAATTGCCCCACGCAAGTGCAGGGCTATCTCGTCCTCCGCTCTTAATGCTACGAGGACCGAGAGAGTGATGAGGCTCTTGGTTTTTCTGTCTAGCGGACCTCTGTTCCAGACCCCGTCCCATGCTGATGTTGTAATAAATTCTTGAAATGGCCTGTCGAAATCGGTAGCGTTTCGAATTGAATTTTCGACGTAATCACTTCCAAGGACTTCTTTCCGCGTTTTCAGGCCTGACTCAAAGCGTTCGTTCAAGGTATTCTCCTAAATTTATTGAATGATCATGGGTTGATGGTGTTGGATGTGACCCAGGTTTAATACCAGTCATAAGGTCAACATAAATGGGAATAACCCGTTGGATTAACAAGGCTATTTACCAGATATTTTTGTACAGAATTGCTGTTATAAAATATGGGCCTGANAATGTTTTGTGTTTACCGCCCTACTGCGATCATATCTGCTATCCGNTCTGCCATTGTCATAACGGTAACGTTGATATTAGCTCTCACACATTCCGGCATGATGGATGCGTCGACAACCCTGATACCATCGGCGCCATGGATTCTTCCTGATTGATCGACTACTGCCAGGTTGTCCTCTTCGGGTCCCATCTTATTCGTGCAAGAGATATGATGACCAGTCGTCACGTCCCTGGACATCCAGGCATTCATGGACTCCTCTGAATCGAGTTCAGAATCCAGAGGACACAGTCGTTCGTCGATTATTGCCGCCATGTCGGGATGATTCTCCAGGTCAACGAGCATCTTGATGCCATCCCGGAAACGTCGTCTATCCTCTTCTTCTGTGAGATAGTTGTAGTCAAGATCAGGCTGTTCTCTGTAGTCACCCGATTTGAGTTTCACCTCTCCCTTGCCCTTGGCCAGGTTGATGCAAAGATTCATCTGGATGCCGACGGGACTTGCACGCAGTCCCCCCCGTTCTGGCCGGTCACTNGCGACCGCCATCATATAGACGATCATGTCATTTTCTAAGTCGGACCCTTCCGCTGTGTATCTAAGGGTTAGCTGGATTCGTGGCCCCAGTGCATCCAGATCGACCTCTGGTTTAGTCTTCCACGTTACATAAAGCATCGGATGATCGGCGAGATTCTTACCGACGCCGGGCAGATCAACGACAGGTTCTATACCCTGTTCCGAAAGGTGATCTTTCGGCCCTATACCGGAAAGCATTAATATTTGAGGTGATGCAACCGCTCCGGCACTCAAGATGATTTCGTTGGCTTCTACGAAAAAGGTTTCGTTTCCAGAGACCGCTTCGATGCCGTAGGCTTTCGGCCTATCTTCGCTGGTGTCGAATAAAATGCGTTTTACGTGGATATCGCCCCGAATTGTCAGGTTAAGTCTGTGGCGGGACATGCTTAGATATCCGATTGCGGTTGACCAACGTATTCCGTTTGGATTGTTCAACGGCAAAGGCCCCACTCCCGTAGACCCAGGAGCGTTTGCATCCTCACAGGATGGAAATCCTGCATCGAGACATGCCGCTTCGAAGGCATTGGATGCGGGTAGCCAGTNCTCTCTTGGGAACCTGTGGCAGATTATGGGTCCATCAGACCCGTGGAAGTCACCGGGGTCATCCTGGTAAGTTGTGTCAGTTTCAATTTTGTTGAAATAAGGGACTAGTTGTTGATAACCCCAGTCAGTGTTTCCCATATCTGCCCATCTGTCGTAATCATCCGGTATTCCCCTCAGGAATATCTGTCCGTTAATGGCACTCGAGCCCCCTGTAACTTTTCCTCTTGGTACCACTATTTCAGCATCGTCTGTTCCTCTTGCTGTGAATTGCCAGTTATGGTCACTGGTTGAAATTTCTGTACCAGTTGCATACCCAAATTTAACTTCTTCGGGAAGGCTTTCCATGTCGGGATAGTCAGGGCCAGCCTCAAGCAATAAAACTGAGTGGGATGGGTCCTCAGTCAATCTGGTTGCCAGAATTGAACCCGCAGACCCTGCTCCGATGATGATAGTGTCGTATTTCATCTAAAATTTCCTTTCCCTAATGAGGTCTACGTTCCTTTTATCTACTCGTCCAACATAGATTGGAATGCTTTCTGGTCAATCTCCAGTCCCAGTCCTGGCCGATCGGGAATNGATATAGACCCGTT
The DNA here is from genome assembly GCA_002696685.1 of Chloroflexota bacterium. The sequence goes on from NZSI01000020.1 coordinate 17,912, forward strand.
CACAGGCAATATTGGTTCCTGATACAACTTTGCTACCTCTTCAGCTGGCCCCGTAAATTCTTCAGAAAATTCGTGGGGTCTTACTGCGTTTGTAATGGTCGCATAGAGGTGAAGGCTTGCCATGGAATTTGCTCCAACACTTGGGCTATGGGGCATTACAGGCTTATTGTGTACAACTGCCATCTCGTAAACTCGTATCATTTCAGACAGTCCCCCTACATTCAATACATCCGGTTGGAGTATGTCTGGATTGGCTAAGTCAATCATGTCTCTAAATCGCCATGATGATATTTCCTGTTCCCCCGTTGAGACGGCACAATCTAGGGCATCTACTACCTGTTTCAGTCCTGGATAGTCGTACTGAGGAAGAGGTTCTTCAAAATGTGCTATGCCCAGTTCCTGAAATTTTTTACCCTGTTCTATGGCAGTGGATACAGAATATCCGCAGTTTGCATCAAACCCTAATGTACATTCCTCTGGCAACCATTCGCGACATTTTTTGAAGATAGCGAAATCCTTTGTGGGATTAGAGTCCTGTCGGTAATCTCTCCAGTCCATTCTGACTTTGAAGGCTCGGAATCCTTTGTCATACCCCTCCTGTACTTCCTCAAGCATTTGTTCAGGAGTCTTACTCCACCCGTTTCCTCTACTCCAGTAAAGAGGTATTTCAGTTCGTCGTGCTCCCCCGAGTAATTGATAGATTGGCATACCTGCAGCTTTTCCGGTGATGTCCCATAAAGCAACATCAATAGATCCAACAATTTGTGAAGGATAGCGGGTTGCCTGTTGTCCATCTCCAAGTGTTAGAAGTTCCCATATTTTTCGAGGCCGTCTGGGGTCTGTTCCTATAAGTATGGGCTTGATTAATTCATCTAGGTAGGATCGAACAACCTTAAGATTTCTTCCGGCCTCCGATATTCCGGATATACCTTCGTCTGTGTGTATCTGAAGTATGAGTCGGCCGGGGCGACCAACAAAACTTTTTGCATTTTCCCCCTGGGGAGCTCTGACTCTGTTTACTGTTATGTCTGTAATTTTCATGGTTATTCCTTTTGAAATTTTTACCTGGAGAACTGATTATTCAGGATTCTCTAGAATTTGGATTGGTAGTGTTACTTTTCGGCGATGCTACTCTGAACCGCGATTCAATCGCAAGTTTCTGTTCTTCCCATATCAGCTTGAGATATCAAATGATAAAGATTTGTTTTATGGCAGCACATCTGCTATCGGTATCGGGTATACTGAGCGCGCTGGCCCGNCCAGCTCTAAAATTCTGGTTCCTTATAAAACAATAATCAATGAAAGAGTCCTATAGTAGCTAACGAAATTCCCGAAATTATTTCTTTGCCTGAGAGGCTTTTGTCCCTGGTGACNGAAGCTCTAGGCGAGCCTTGGATTGGCCTGGATATTGAGGGTAACGGCTTTTATCGGTATCCAGAGCAAGTCTGCTTGATACAGATATCAATCGGGGACACTCCGTATCTGGTTGATCCCCTGGACATTGAGGATATGGGACCCCTTGGGAAGATCCTGTCTGAGCCCTCGATTATCAAAATTGTTCATTCTGGTGACTACGATATCAGGAGTCTCCACAGGGATTACGGGTTGGTGTTTGACGGAGTCTTTGATACAAGCATTGCTGCCGCTTTTCTTGGTTCTAAGAGGCTCGGCCTGGACGCTATCTTGAAAGAGTACATTGACGCAGATGTTACTAAAGATAAAAGGTTGCAGCGAAGTGACTGGACACTCCGACCACTTACAAGAGAAGCGGTAGTTTACGCTGCCAATGATGTTAGGTATCTCGGAGAAGCCCGATCTGTTCTCACAAAACAATTGATAGATAAAGGAAGAATGAACTGGGTCGAAGAGGAATGTAGGCGGTTACAGTCTGTTCGCTTTGAGCCAAGAGATGAGCAAACGGCGTTCTTAAACGTTAAAGGGNGTAGGGATCTTGCGGGAGGTGCTCTTGCTATTCTACGACGTCTTTACGATTTGAGGGAAGATGAGGCGATAGGAAGAGATAGACCGCCTTTTAAGGTAGTTTCCGACTCGGTTCTAGTTGATATCGCACGTGATCCAGGCCAGGATTACTCCGCGATCAAGGGGATCGGGCATTGGGCTCGTTCCGATGCCCGGAAACGTATAAAGGTGGTTGTTAATGAGGCCGAGGGCGATGAGCCTGTACAGAGGCCCAGAAACCAGGGAAGGCGTGGTCCACATCTTTCCAACAAGGAAAGGGAACAGGCGAACCAGCTCCTCAGAGATTTAAAGGAGTGGAGGAAATCGCAGGGTGAGAGTTTGGAGCTGGACCCCAGTTTGCTTTGGCCTACTGTCAGTCTGGGTAGAATATCTCGACAGCCAGATAACCTGGAAGATGAATTCTCAGAACCTGAGATCAGACACTGGCAGATTAAGGAGTTTGGGGAGAGCCTGGAACAGGTTCTTTCAAATCTAATCGACTGATCTGCTTGATAATAAGTTTTCAGATGATCTTTAATGCCATATAGGATAAGGGGGTTACTGTGAGCTTTATAGACAGTGTTCCACTGATGTGGTGGTTGGTAATAGCTCAGGCATTTGTCATTCTTTTACTTACCTTTCTGGTCAAGAAGACTTTAGGCGGACGTTCTCGGGAAGTGTCTTTACGAAGAAGTGAGTCAACAAGATACGGACAGATTACGGAACAGTTNATGCCTTTTATNTCCGAGTANCCCTACGACTCCAAACAATTTAGGTTTTTNGGAAGTCCTATTGATGGTGTCCANTTTGAGGAAGATAAGATAGTTATGATTGAATTTAAGTCCGCTGGAAGTCAACTTTCCACCAGGCAGAGAAGGATTAGGAACTTAGTTAGGGAAGGGAAGGTTGATTTTCAGGAGATAAGGGTAGACTGATGGCTGCAGGCACACTTCAGGTCCAAAAATATTTATGAGTGATAGGAATTAGTTTGTCATAATGAGTCATTTATTTACTCCAATAACTTTGAGGGGCGAAACGATCAGGAATCGTCTTTTTGTTGCTCCTATGTGTCAGTACTCTGCGAACGAGCAAGACGGTGTTCCAACGGATTGGCATATGGTGCATCTGGGAACTAGAGCTGTCGGCGGGGCGGGATTAGTGATGGCTGAAGCATCAGCTGTGTCACCTGAGGGGCGTATTTCTCCCCAGGACCTGGGACTATGGTCNGAAGATCAGGCTGCAGCATTCGAACCCATTGTGGATTTTATAGATTCTCAGGGAGCAACACCCTCGATTCAACTGGCCCACGCAGGCAGGAAAGCCTCACACACACAACCCTGGAATGGAGGAGAGGTTTTGAGGTCTAACAACGGTGGCTGGGATATTGTTGGACCCAGTCCCATTCCGTTTGAAGATGACTGGATCACGCCGTCGCAGCTTAGCCTGGAAGATATAGAAAATGTGGTGTCTGACTTTGCTCTATCTGCTAAACGGGCAGTGGAATCGGGTTTTAGGGTGATCGAACTTCACCTGGCACATGGATATCTGGCNTGNGAATTTATGTCGCCTCTTTCAAACACGCGTGAAGATAAGTATGGTGGATCGTTAAAAAACAGGTGCCGATTTGCCCTGGAGGTAACCTCCTCTGTGAGATCCGTAATACCGGATGGGATGCCTTTGATGGTGAGAATATCGGCTACTGAGTACATGGACAATGGATGGAGTATGGATGACTCCGTTGAGTTATCTGGGTGGCTCAAAGAGGAAGGAGTGGATCTGATCGATTGTTCCTCGGGCGGAAATGCTGCCGATCAAAACCTGGACCCGTTTCCTGGGTACCAGGTTCCATTTTCCTCCAGGATAAGGCGGGAAGTAGATATTCCAACTGGTGCGGTGGGACTCATTACTGACGCCTCCCAGGCAGAACAAACTCTCCGTAATGGAGATGCTGATGTGATACTTCTAGCGAGAGAGCTCTTACGTAATCCTTACTGGCCATTAAAAGCGAGGGATGAGTTAGATGACGTTGACGATCTGTGGCCTGATCAATACGTTAGAGCCAGATTATCTCGAAGAACTCGGGGGAGATGAAGTAGAGTTTCCTCGAAATTGGATGCTGTTTTCAAAGCAGCAATTTATTACTTGAAGTAGTTCCGTGTCACATATAGGAATATACCTAGTCCGACTCCTGCCAGAACAAGCTCATATGCTCCTTTTATGATTCCCCCCGTAATCAGCGCCAGGGATATTGAAAAAACCGCCACTAGCATGGCCCAACGTATGTTCATGAATTCCTTCCTTAAGTACTTTCTACCCATATATATTACAATCGGCTTGAATCGTTGTAGCGGTTATAAGGAGTAGGTGTTTTATGAATTCAGAAATAATGTCCCTAGCTGAAAAAGCTGGAACTATTCTTNGTGACAAGGGTGAAACAGTAGGAATTGCCGAATCCTCATCTGGAGGCCTTATATCGGCTCACCTTCTGGCAATTGCGGGGGCATCTTCCTATTTTCTCGGCGGTTCTGTGATTTATACGAGACATGCCGGGAAGGGATTCCTCGGTGTAACTGATGATGATATGGAAGGTATGCGAGCTGCTACGGAACCCTATGCGTCCTTAAATGCCGGGAGAGTGAAAGAAATTCTTGGGTCTACCTGGGGATTGTCCGAAACTGGCGCAACAGGTCCTACTGGCAACAGATATGGAGACGATGCCGGGCACTCTTGTATAGCCGTGTCAGGACCAGTTTCTCGATCCCGTACTATAGAGACCGGTAGTAATGACAGACAGGAGAACATGATCTCATTCTCAATAGCGGCCCTCGAATTACTTATTGAATGTCTCCAATCGAAAGAGGACCCCAGCTGAAACCTCGAACGAAGGAGGAATAAATGAAAATAGGGATTAGCATGAGTGCAACGGAATCTATGGGAGATTTTGGCACTATTGCAAAAAAAATAGAAGAGTTAGGTTTTGACTCTGTTTGGTTGCCTGAACATCCAGTGATGCCTGTGAATCATAGTTCAAAATATGCAGGGACTGCCGATGGTTCAATACCGCAGCAGATGTACCTCGGCGTTAATCCAATAATCGCCCTCACAAGGGCATCCTCTTTTACTACCAAGATTGGGCTAGGTACAGCTGTGAATTTGGTGACGGAACACAATCCTTTGGACCTTGCAAAACTCATTGCGACACTGGACTTTTATTCTGGCGGCAGGTTTTTGTACGGGATCGGAACTGGTTGGTTTAGAGAGGAAGCAGAAATAATGGGAGCGGACTTTGATCACAGGTGGACTCAGGCGGAAGAATATGTGTCTGCTATGAAAGAGATCTGGACCAAGGAGGAAGCCGAATTTCATGGCAAATATGTTGATTTCCCGCCTGTGATTTGTAATCCGAAGCCGTTCCAAAAGCCTCATCCGCCGGTACTTCTTGGTGGAAATGCCGGTAATGTTTTGAAACGAGTTGCTAGATGGGGAGATGGTTGGATACCTATTGGTGTAAATCCAGAAGATATTAAAAAGGCGAAAGTGACTCTCTCAGAACTTTGCGAAGATGAAGAGCGAAATGCGGACGAGATTCAGATAACAATACATAGTTTGCCATGTGATAAAGATACAGTTGATATGTTTGAAGATGTTGAAGTAGACAGAGTTTTGGTAAGAGTTACCTCTCTGACTGCATCGGAAATTTTTGATGAGTTGGAAGGTATTGCAGAGGTAGTTCTGGTCTAACAGTTAATTCATTTCAGGTGAGATAGAAGTTAATCGGTCAGATATACGTACATGTGACCCGTAACTGATGTTAAACAAAGGACGGTTGAAGATGATTAACTTAAAGAGAAACTCAAAAAGAGAACTAACAAATGCTACGGGACTCCGAACGAGAAAAAATTCCATCTATTCCCCTGATCAATCAACTTATTTTCGTATAAGCAGAAGCAAGTTTAATGATTTTATAACCTGTAAAAGGTGTTTTTATCTTGACAGAGTCAAAGGGTTAATATCGCCGTCCACCCCAGGCTGGACTCTTAACGAAACGACGGATTTGTTGCTCAAAAAGGAATTTGATTTTTGCCGGGAACGGCAAATTCCGCACAGGTCATTTTCAAAATTCGGTCTTGAAGACGTAGTTCCATTTAAACACCCAGATATCGAAAAATGGAGAGATTCCCTTCATCATGGACTTGAGTATCAGGTTCNAGGAACAAATTTGATATTGCACGGTGGAGTGGATGATGTTTGGTATCACACCAAGACTAAACAGGTGATAGTAGTTGACTACAAATCTCAGGCAAACAGAAGGGAATTAAACCAACGGACTTATCTTTCTGATGTTTACCATGAATCCTATAAAGTACAACTTAATGTTTATGCCTATCTACTAGAAAATATGGGTTTTGATGTCTATCCCAATGGATACTTTTTTGTTTGTAATGCGAATAGAGATGAAGNTGGCTTTTATGGAAAGATGAATTTTGAAGAAGCAATTATTTCCTATCAGCTGGATTATTCTGGTATCGAGTCAATGATCTTGGAGATGTATTCTTTGATGAATGACCTTTACGTCCCGGAATCCAATATTGCTTGCGAAAATTGTGCTTATGCCAGGCAGAGAAACTCATTGGGAGTATAANTTTTTGGCTGGCTTATTTTGAAACGGCCTCGTCATACCTGAGTCCACAGTTGGCCACAACCAATTCAATATCATCTTCGAGCAAGTATCTTTCTTCTACAAGTTTTTTGGCTGCATGTCGGCATGCATTTATGTAACCCGATCTGGAATTGTATCGTTCATTAATTGATTTTCTCGGATCTTTCGTAGATAAACTGGACGGGTTATCGGGTGGGAAGTAATCGGTAAATCCAACCATTGAGATTATTTGCTCAGGAGAGCCAGTTTCGGGTGCCCTTAGATTCCATCCGGTATGCGTTCCAATGGGTACCGAGATATCAGGCATTCTGATTCCAGCTATTTCATTGCCGTCACTATCAACGTCTGACACGAATTTAGGGTATTCCTGTCGTTCCTCCACCGGATAAGTTGTTATACCGTGGATTTCCTGTGTTCCTATGTTTATTTCCCTTATTCTCCACATACGGGATGGATCTGGCGTTTTAATGTGTTGCAAATGCTCGAATCTTTCCAAGGCTCTTTCCATAGTTATAGCTGTACCCTGGTCGAGGCGAGGTACCTTTGTTTCAGGAGGGAGAGTACTCTTTTCAACCCACGAAACTAAATTTGCAAGAGCTGCTCTGAGCAGTGGGCGGAAGTCCACAACATTGAATCCATATAAGCCGAGTGAACCATCGGGCCCTGGGGTTTTTTTCTGAGGTAGCTTACTTGGCACGTGTTGCGTTCCNGAAAAAAAGTAGCTTCTCGTGTTTTCGGGGAAGTTTATATCACTNCTGCCACTTGGGTCCGTATGTGAAAGGGAGGCGTCACCNCGCCAGTATTCAGCTGAGGTATTTGTATACACTACCTTTGGTACGCCNCCAATCTTCAACTGTCTGTCNTGTAGTCCTTCGGTGCCTCTGCCAAAAGGATCGGTTNACGGTACGTCGGTAAAAGGGAATAGATGCCCGAAGCCAGGGGAAGATTGTTGNGACGGCTGAGCGAATCTATGATTGAAGTCGCCTCTTCTTCCACCTGCAACATGGGCAAGTATACCGTCATATACCTGTCTGCCTTTTTCATCCAGATTCATGCCTGTGTAGAGGTAGTGTCTTAGCAGACGGCCGGTCTGGGATATGCCATAGGCGTANGCGTGTTCGACAGTTGATTTGACCGGGCAATGAGGTCCGCCGTATTTGATCCACGAACCAACATCTCTCACAGACATTAGTGTGGCCCCGGAAACGACAGGGTTGGTTGCTTGATATATCACATGGTAAATCTTTCCTGGTTGGAATCCCGAATCNATGTAAATATGTTCCACGTCCNGCACAGGTCCAGTTTCAGTTTCCTTTGCGAAGGACCATTCTGATGGAGGTATTTCAGTTTCGGGGCCGTCCTCCCANTCTTTAACAAGAATTCGTGCATTTTTGTTATCAGCAGATGCGGAAGGATATGGTTTATGGATTCTGTTGGCCAGCAGATAACATTTTTGTTCCTGATTTGGCCTTATCTCAACTAAGTTGATGCCCTCAGTAACGTTTCCGTTAACTTTTACAGCGGGAGGGTCCATTCCCATTAAAGAAGANCTTCGATATACATCGTATTGCCATCCCACTGAGACCACNGCGTATCCGTNGTTAAAGAGAAATCCATCTCCAGGATCTATTTCATGTGATGGAACCAGAGTAGGTGAGACCATATTAAAGTCGGGTATGGCTCTCTTTCTTCCCCGGTTCACTACATCGACTAGAAGTCGTGTAGGTTCCATTGTGCTGGGTTGTAAAAGAACAAAATCGGAAGTGAAAGTTACTTTTCCTGAATCGTTAACAGGAGAATGTTTAAGGTCCATAATGGCAGAGTTGGAAGGGTTGCCCGGTTCAACCTCGAAATTAATCGTTCCATCGATTCGCTCATAGGGACCAAATTCCCCCCAGGCAATCCCATTTGCAAAAGGTGTTCTACTGATTATCTCGGCGTTGACTACGGCCATCAGACACTCCTCTAGGTCACCTGTTGTTGATGTTGTTTATTTACAAAACCAAAAGGTATTTAATTATTCCNCAGACATATAATTTTTTTCTGGGGTTCCCATAGCTTTCAAAGCGAATATTCCGATTGCCATAACCACAATGGTGCCATAAAACATAGGTCTGTAGCTATCGAGATGATCGTATGACAATCCGGACAGTATTGGTCCTATACCAAATGATATAGCTGTACCATAGCCGGCNACACCCATGATGCTGGCGAAACTTTTTAATCCGAAATAATCTTGCACAATCATGTTTGTGAGTGTTCCGAAGGCTCCCATACAGAGGCCCCATAAGGGAGAACAGAACCAGATAATGCCGGGTATTGAAGGATTTGCTGCAAGCAGGAGAGCAAAACTTAGGCCTACGAAAGATACGATCATTGCGTTTTTTGCAGTTATTTTTTCTCCTAGAATGCCAAAAACCACCTTTCCTNCCATCCCGCCTAAGGCCAAAATACTCATTGCTGTTGCTGCTGCTGTTGAGCTTATACCTTCATTAACGTAATGAGATATCAGTTGCGGTAGTAGGGATGCGAAAGGTGTAGCACCTACGAGAAGTATATAAAGAAGCATATAAAGGTTTTTGGACCGAATAGCTTNGGACATTTCCATTCCGGGTAGGTTTTCTCTGGCAGAGATGGTGCCCTNAAATTCATTACTATCCTTGCCTTGCAATATTGGTTCTATCTTGGGTTCTCTAAGCGCTACTAGAACGGTGATGGCAATGAAGGAGGTNAGTAATCCCTGAAGATAATAGCCAGTTTGCCATCCTCCGTATGCAATGACTGCCCCAACAATTCCGGGCAAGACTACTCCACCGAAATTGTTTCCCATCATAGCTACTCCCATAACCCTGCCCCTGGCCTTTGGGAACCACANACCCACGATNCTTCCNACAGGAGTCATCGTTGCAGAAAATCCAGCATATTGGATNAAGCTGAGAGCGTACCAATGCCATAATTCTGTCATCATTGGTCTTACTAGGTAACTTGANGCTGTAAGTCCCACACATANCGCGACTATNACTCTAGGACCTCTGAGATCAATCACCCTACCTAGGAAGGGNCCTAGNATNTGNCCTACAGCTAGAAAGGATAGCGAAGCGTTTATCTGGGTACGCGTCCAACCGAATTCNGNTGCCATTTCGTCCCCAAATAATGCGAATGTATAAGTGCTAAATCCNACCAGGGTTGTTGATATGGCGAAACAAACTGCAACCGCCCACCATCCGTGTGATGGGTTAAACGGGTTCCATGCTGATATACCNGNATTGTCAACGGAAGTATTATTCGGTATAGGTCTCGGTTGGTCTTTCACAATTATGAAGTTTAATCTATATGGGCAGGTTCTTGCCGAATAAGAGCANCTGAAGATAATAGATACTATTTGAGATGGGAGGTGAATTGTATGTCTGACTCTAGTTGGTTTAAAGGGAATATCCATTGCCATACTACTATGTCTGATGGCGATGCTGATCCAAGAACCGCAGTAGATTGGTATCAAAGTCATGGGTATGATTTCTTAGTTTTGAGTGATCATAATCACCTGACCCTGTTGGATTATCAAGCAAAAGACGATAGTGACTTAATTTTGATTCCAGGTGAAGAGGTCACGAGTTCAATTGGGGTCGACTCAATTCCTTTACATATCAATGGAATTGGAATTAATCGGCTAGTTGAACCAGCTGATTGCAAAACAGTACTTGAAAGTTTGCAAACTAACATTGACCGGATTTTGGATGCAGGTGGGTTAGTTTCTATTAATCATCCAAATTATAAATGGGCGTTGACCCCAGAAATTATCAGCTCTTCAACCGGCGCTAATATGCTGGAAGTCTTTAATGGGCACCCAATGACTAATACCTTTGGCACTGGAAACAAACCTTCTGCTGAGCAAATCTGGGATGCAGTTTTGACTAGTGGGCAAAAGATATTTGCTGCAGCAACGGATGATGCGCATAACTATCATGAATTTACTCCCAATCACTCAAATCCTGGGAGGGGCTGGCTGAATGTTAGGGCCAGCCACCTAACCTCTGATGGGATCATCGATTCATTAAGAAGTGGCGATTTTTACTCTTCGACAGGGGTAGTTTTAAATGAAATTACCGCTGATGAAAATGGAATCGCAATAGAAATTGAGAGGATTCCTTTTGTTGAATATGAAACTACATTTGTGGGAGAAGGCGGGAAGGTTTTAGACAAATGTTTCGGAAGTAACTCTGAATATATTTTCCAAGGCGAAAAAGGCTATGTGAGAGCAACAATCTCAGACTCCAATGGCTTTAAAGCATGGATTCAGCCTGTACATATTTGATCTGAAGTATTCACACTATGGAAAATTCTTTTTCCACGTTGCTAAGTGATTTGTGTATTCCCTCAATAATAACGTCAACTTCACTTGGATTTATGCAAAGGGGTGGACTGAGGGAAACTCCCTTGTCGGTGGCAAATAGGATTAGTCCATTGGANCGGAATTCTTGATTTAGTNTATTGGACATACCCGACTCAGGNNTAAAATTTTCCTTGGTGTCTCGGTTCTTAACAAGTTCTAGTCCTAGTAGAAGTCCCAATCCTCTAACGTCGCCTATTATAGGATGCTTCTCGCGGAGCTCCTTTAGTTTGTTCAGTAAATAAAGACCTGTGCTGGCTGAGTTGTTGACCAGTTTTTCTGATTCAATTATCTCTATGTTAGCTAGTGCCGAAGCGGCGCAAACGGGATGCCCGCCAAAAGTCAGAGCCTGACGAAACAAATTTTGTTCACCCGCGAAAACATCAGAAATTCGGTTCGTGCTAACCGTCGCTGCGAGAGGCAAATAACTGCTGGTAATTCCTTTGGCTACCGTCATTATGTCTGGCACAATCCCCCAATGTTCAAGAGCAAACATTTTTCCAGTTCGACCAAAACCAGTGATTACTTCGTCGGCTATTAATAAGATTCCGTACTTGTCGCATATGTCTCTGATCATAGGCCAGTATGGATTTCCGGGAACGGCCGCAAGTGATGAGGCAGAGACTGGCTCTGCAATAAATGCTGCGATGGTCTCGGGTCCATGAAAAAGTATCAAGCTCTCCACTGCCTCAGCACATAGAATTGCGCATTCCTCATCTGTTTGACCGTCGAATTCACATCTATATCGGTTAGGCTGAGGAGCGTAGACCATTCCTGGTACTGTGGGTTCGTAGTCTGATCTGGAGGAACCGCCACCTCCCAACCACATTACTCCACCGGTNGCGCCGTGATAGGAACCTTTTCTGCTGATTATTTTGTATCTTCCATTATTACCNAGGCGCTTATGGTAAGACTTTGCTATTTTCAAGGCAGTTTCGTTTGCCTCAGATCCTCCGCTCACGGGCCAGGAACGTTGGAGATCTCCAGGTGCCAGTGATGCGATCTTCTCAGCGAGTTTGACGAGCGGCGCAGTGGTTGTGCCTTGCGGAAAATATTGCATTTGCTCCATCTGAGCTCTGGCGGCGTCGGCTATTTCATTCCTTCCATAACCTGAGTTTACGGAACTGTAACCACCGTTAACATCTATCCAAGTTTTTCCGTCAATATCAGTTACATTTATGCCATTCCCATCCACCACTATGTCTGGTCCACCAGCCTCACCTGTTTTGACCCAGTCTCTGTTATGCATCCATAAGTGGTTAAGGGCTGAGTGTCTTAATTCGCTAATCTCTTCTGCTAGTTTTGGTACTTCTACCATCTGTTCCACCTAAATTTGTTANCACTAATTGTTGGGATTGCAAAATTCACTTGAGGTGAACCTCCGTCGATAATTCACCTAAACTCCTGTCTAGAACAGATACGATTTCATCAACTTCTGACGTTGTTATGCACAAAGGTGGTCCTATGTTCAAAATCTCGCTGCCTACTCTGAAAATTAATCCGTTCTCTCGAAATTTTTGGTTAAGACGTTCTGCGACTTTTAATTCTTTGGGGAATCCCATTTTTGTCCGTCGGTCACTAACCAATTCGATGGAAAGGAGTAAACCGAGNCCNCGCACGTCCCCAATTATTTTGTGGTTTTCTTTTAATTCCATCAGTTGGTTCTTAAAATACTCGCCAACTCTTGCAGCATTGTCGACTAAATTTTCTTTTTCGATGATTTCTATGTTTTTTANAGCGGCCGCCGCAGACACGGGATGTCCACTGGAAGTGAAAACATGTCTTAAATAATTCTCTTCCCCTGCGAACTGGCTTGCGATNCTCTCTGATACCACAGTGGCGGCTAAGGGGAGATAACTGCTAATAATTCCCTTGGCTACAGTCATAATGTCCGGTACGACTCCCCAGTGTTCGCTGGCAAACATTTTTCCGGTTCGTCCGAACCCACAGATAACCTCGTCCGCAATCAACACAATGCCGTAACGATCACATATGTCCCTTAACATTGGCCAATATTCTTCACCAGGGACTGGAGAACCAAGTGGTACTGCAATAGGTTCTGCGATTAGAGCAGCAATTGTATCGGGATCATTGTCGAGGATTAGTTGTTCTATAGCCTTCGCACACCTGTANGCGCATTCAGAGGGTGTGGTACCTCCGAGTTCACACCTGTAGGAGTTGGGCTGAGGCCCGTATAGCATGCCAGGATATTCTGGTTCGAAGTCACCACGTGGGCTCGTAGGGTTACTACCGAGCCATAAAACACCTCCGGTCGTTCCGTGATAAGAACCTTTTCTACTGACTACTTTATAACGTTTGTCGTCGTTTCTTCGGCGATGATATGCTCTCGCGATCTTCAAGGCTGTTTCATTTGCCTCGGATCCTCCGCTCACTGGAAAAGTGCGTGACAAGTCACCCGGTGTTATTTCTGCTAGTTTCTTTGCTAGCTGTATAGTCGGCACGGTGGTTGTACCTTGAGGGAAATATGGCATCCGTACCATCTGATCATAGGCGGCAGAGGCAATTTCTGTTCTTCCATATCCGATATTGACAGAGTTATAACCTCCATTAACGTCGATCCAGGAATTTCCTTGAGAATCTGTGACCCTTAGACCTTTTCCCCCTTCAATGATTAGGGGATCACCTTCTTCAGCCATCGATACCCAGTCACGATTTTGCATCCACAGAAATTCCAGGGATTTTCGCCGTAATTGTTCCCCTTCATCGGTTAGAACCACTTTCAACCTCCCTTTCCATTACAACTAGGTTGCTTTCAGTTTTGGTTAGATGGTAGCACTAGATTGAACTACTGGTTAAACACTTTCAGTCAGCGTACACCTAATACATTTTTGACTTTGGTTAATTGACTTTGTCCGGAGACCATTCTTAATCGCCTCAATAGAAGCCATGAAGGTGAATATCTTATGTGCGGTTGGACTCAGAAATCCTCACTTTGTGGTGGGGAAATCCAGAGTCCTCCAATATTCTTCTGTCTCCAAGAAGAGGGTGTGGCAGTTGATCACCCCAGGCAAGAGCACCTTCCCGAAACTTTTTGGACCACGGTGCTGGATGGGAACTATCTCTGAATCGTCGCTGTATCCAATTCCAACGATTCCCGTGTCTTTAATGGTGATTTCGGCAGCATAGGGAATTTCTCATTCTTTCTTCTATTCTGAGTTAGCATTTATCTCTAGAGAGAAGCTCCATGGCCTCAGCTTCGATTCAATTCAGAGGATATCTTTTCAGCTATCATGATTGTAGTGGCGTTAGTGTTTGACCTCACGACATCCGGCATTACAGATGCATCAACTACCATGAGGTTTTCGGTGCCGTGTACATTGCATTTAGCATCTACTACAGCCATGCCGTCTGAATTCGGTCCCATTTTGCATGTTCCAGAGGAGTGGTGTTGTGTTAGCACATTATCCTTTAGCCAATCGTCAAGTTTTTCATCATTCTCCAGTATTTCATCAGAGGGAGACATCCTTGACATCATCGCTGGTTCATATTCAGGTCTGGCAGAAATTTCAGAACATAGTCTAACCGCACCTCGCATTCGTTCAAGATCGTACGGATGAGTTAGGTAACAGTAATTTAGAATAGGTTGCTGTAAAGGGTTGGAAGATGTCAGTTTGATTTCCCCTTTTGACAGTGCCTTTTGCAGGGCGATGCTAAAGCCGGTTGGTATTTTGCCTTCAGTTATTTCATAGTCCGTCGGTATATGTTCTGACCTCAACTGGATAGGCCTCATCTGCATGTCGTTTCTGTATTTGGACCCAGGAGTTGTGTATCTCATGCCAACTTGCAGAGCTGGTATCATCTCGGGATGCTGTGCACTGCTTTCATATTGCATAAACACTGCGGCATGATCTCTTAAATTCTGTCCTACTCCAGGTAGATCGTTTTTTGTTTCTATGCTTTGATCAGAAAGATGATTTGATGGCCCGATACCACTTAACATCAACAATTGAGGCGAGTTTATAGCGCCACCACTTAATATAACCTGGTCTGACAGTACCTGGAACAGCTCACCACCAGAGGATGCTTCAATCCCCACAGCTCTCGTTCCATCTATCAAGATCCTATGGACAAATACGTCCGACCTCAGAGTGAAATTCAACCGATTCCTAGCCCTTTCAAGGTATGTAATGGCGGTGCTCATTCGAACTCCATCTATTCTATTGAATGGGTAGAAACCCACGCCTGTCGAATCGGGATGGTTCATATCTTCTGTCCTGGGATAACCTGCCGCTACACATGCTTCTATGAAAGCTTTTGGACTAGGGAGTAATTCCTCTTCTCCATACCTTTTGACTGGAATGGGACCTTCAGAACCATGGAAGTCATCACCTGCGAAATCGAGATCCGTCTCAGACTTGCGAAAGTGTTCTAGTACATCGGTGTACCCCCACCCTCTATTGCCAGCTGATTCCCATTCGTCGAAATCTTCTGGGATACCTCTGAACCAGACTTGACCGTTTATGGCGCTCGAACCCCCTGTGACTTTTCCTCTAGGTAAAAGAAATGTTTCCTTTCTATCTGGGCGGGCATTAGCTTCGTATCCCCAAGTATGGGAGTATGGATCAAAAGATTCGTACCATGCTCTTACACCATATTTGATTTGGTCAGGGAGGTTGCTTCTGTTTGGGTAGTCGGGGCCCGCTTCCAGCAGTATTACTGATCTAGTTGGATCTTCTGTCAGTCTGGAAGCAAGCACAGAGCCAGCAGACCCCGCGCCCACAATAATAGTGTCGTATTTCATATCAAGTTTCCCATCCCTCCTCCAAATATCGATAATAGGGGCACTCTTTTCTGGTCCCATTTGTTAAGTTTCGATTCCTAACAACTATCAGATATTCATACAGTTACAATAACTTGTAACTGGTGAACGCCGAAAATTCTTGCATATATTCTCGATAATATGCCAAGTTAGCAAATGATGAGGAGGAAACCATGCAAATTATTCCATTGTCGGAGGACTTTTCAAGAATAGCTGATGTCAATCAGGATATTGAAGAATTAGGCAATGGGTACGGTGGGGCTATAGGACCTGCGGAGGGGCCTGTGTGGGTAAAAGACGGTTCTTATCTTTTATTCAGTGACATACACAACAATCGTAGAATGAAGTGGACTAATGATGATGGAGTAACAATATTTCAAGAACCCACTGGATATGCGAATGGTCTGACACTTGATCTCAAGGGAAGGATTCTGGCTTGCGAACATGGTCCTCGGCGCGTGACAAGGCAAGACAAAGACGGAGAAATTACCGTTGTTGCAGCGAGTTTTAGGGGTACTCGCCTCAATAGACCTAACGATATCGTGGTGAAATCCGACGGTTGCTTGTATTTCACAGATCCAGGAGCCCCGGCCCCGGAATTGGATATGGAATACTCGGGAGTCTATTTGGTTTCCCAGGACCTGGGCACTATAACTCTTCTTGTCCGTGACTTCGTGACCCCTAACGGACTAGCTTTTTCACCGGATGAAAGCATTTTGTATATAAATGATACCCGCAGGCAACACATTAGGGCTTTTGACGTACTACCCAATGGAACTCTGGCACTAGCTTCCGACCGGTTATTCTGCGATTTAAGTGGAGATGAACCGGGGGTGCCTGATGGTATGAAAGTGGATAGCGAGGGGAACTTGTATTGCGGTGGTTCGGGAGGCATTTGGGTTATTAATCCGGCAGGGGACCATGTTGGTACAATTTCGCACGGAGAACCGACTACAACAAATGTTGCCTTTGGTGGAGATGATTGGAAAACTTTGTTTTTTACCACCTGGAATACGTTGGGCCGGGTTCAATTAAACATCCCGGGGTCACCTTTGCCCGCTGCTGGAGACTTTGATTAGAAAATACGTTATGTCAACGATTCGTATTCTTTTTTACATGGTTGAAAGCCCACGATTGGTGTGCAGGAACTCTTTAAAGGAAAATGCTTTTATTTTGTACGAACATGCTTAGCGTTAGTATTTCATGATTGTTTCGTAGTGCATCGTCAGTCTCTGAAAGAAATATCTCTTGAGCGAAAGAAAAACTATTGGTGGTGACCCGCCTGTAAAAAGTAGCACAGGCATTTATCATGGCTGGATAATTGCAATTGTTTCTTTTCTTGCAGTGGGTGGATCTATTGGGTTTGCACAGTTCGGATTTGGCCTGTTCATAGTTCCACTGGAGAGAGAATTTGATTGGTCCAGGACACAAATAAACTTTGCCCTAATGCTTGGCATAGTTGTTCATATTTGTTCTCCGCTGGTAGGGAGAACGGTGGATATGTTTGGGTCTAGATATGTAATGGCAATTTCTCTGGCAGTAATCGCGCTGGGATTTTTTTTGAGATCAGCTATGACTGATCTATGGCAGTTCTATGTTTTTTCTACCCTGATATTTTTGGGAGGACCAGGTGCTGCCATGCTTCCCGCAGGCAGATTGNTTGGANTGTGGTTCCCTTCTACCAGGGGGCGGATGATGGGTTTTGTCACAGCAGGCAATAACTTCGGTGGATTGGTTGCTATACCTNTTCTTACATTAATCATCTCTACTGGGGGNTGGAGAACGGCATTTTTTGCAACGGGTGTTATGTTAGTCGTTCTGTCTGTTATTGCCTATNTGTTTGTAAAGGATAAGCCTTATGAGGTACAGAGGGAAATTGGAAAACGGTGGACTCCGTCGGGCATAACCTCACAGGCGATTGGAAAGGCTNTTACAGGACTATCTNTAGGGGAAGCATTANGTACGCGGGCCTTCTGGCTGATCGGTTCAGGTATGACTCTCCAACAGTTTGTCAGGACCACGCTTGTCACCCAGTTAGCGGCTCATCTCGCGGATGTAGGTCTTAGTGCTACTCAAATAGGGGTATCTCTATCTGTGTTAGCTTTTTTTGGGATAACTTCCAAAATAATTTTTGGCAGGTTAAGTGAAATTACGACTGCAAGATGGGCATATACGTTGGTCATTGGGATTCAGATTGCAGGTATAGGGTCATTCTTATTTCTTTCCGGGACAAATTTTATCCCACTNTTTCTGTCGCTGGCNGTGTTTGGTTTAGGTATGGGAGGTATTGGAACCCTTGGACCTTTGGCTGTTACAGAAATGTTTGGATTAAAAAATTTCGGCTCAATAAGTGGATTTATAAGGCAGGGCGTAATAATACCTGGTGTGGTGGGGCCATTATTAGCTGGTGCTGTTTATGACAGGACCGGAGCCTATGACCTAGCTTTTCAAATAATTCTAATCTTCCTAACCCTGTCCTGTTTATGCTTTGCGCTTGCACGACCACCCAGGATGAGTGAAGGTTTAATTTGGTAGTTGGGCCTGGTAGACACCAGGCCCAACTACCAACAAGTCGGTATTAAAATCGGATCACTATACTCGAATAAATTTTTGAAGCCTTGCACCTTCAAGAGTTTCACCAACATAGAGACTATTTTCTGAGTCAATACCGACAGCGTGAGCGGCGATCAAGTCCCCATGGGTGTGTGTACTAGCTCCCCAACCTCCAAGCCATTGTCCTGTTTTGGTCATTATCTTTAGTCCGGAATTATGCGTAGCTACGTTTGGCTCTCCACTGCCGGCTGCCATACCGGTTTTGAAACCGAGTTCCGTTACATACATACTTCCATCTTTTCCAGGAACGATCTGGTTCGGACGATGAACTCCTTTCCAGTGAGTGACATATTGTCCGTCTGGGGTGAATATTTGAATTCTGCTGTTTTCTCTATCACAAACATAAACCAATCCGGTTGGATCGACCGCCACGCTGTGGGGGATCATAAACTGACCAGGGGCTGTGCCTCTTTCTCCCCACGACCTTATTAATTTTCCCTGCGGCGTGAAATGGTGAATTCGGGAGTTACCGTATCCGTCTGCGATGTATACAGAGCCGTCCAGACCAAAGGCGACGTCCGTGGGTTGGTTGAATGGTTCCCCGCTTTGGGGTGGCGATGGCTTATCGGGAGTCCCAATCACCATTAATTCCTTACCATCAGTTGTCCATTTCCTTACGGTGTGATCATGGTTGTCTGTCGTCCAGACTGAATCATCTGGACCTATTTCTACGTGGTGGGCCCACTTAATAGTGTCCTCGCCCCATGTGTCCAGGATTTCACCATCTTTGTTCAGAACTATCATTGGATGATCACTTCTGTTGTATGCGAATATTCTGTCCTGGCTATCTACTGCCACTCCCACAACATGGTTCCATTCCCAGCCATCAGGAAGGGGAGCCCATCC